>JBPCJZ010000123.1:0-7134 GCA_051004775.1 Gemmatimonadota bacterium | reverse complement strand
AGAGCATCCCTCGGTCCACTTGCTTCGCTAGTTGATAGAATGATCCTGTCGCCCGGGAAGTTCCCGTCCGAGGTCGCGCATGGGCATTCGAGACCGCCCA
The DNA here is from genome assembly GCA_051004775.1 of Gemmatimonadota bacterium. Lineage (GTDB taxonomy): Bacteria > Gemmatimonadota > Gemmatimonadetes > Palauibacterales > Palauibacteraceae > JARFPW01. The sequence continues at coordinate 7,034 of JBPCJZ010000123.1, read as the reverse complement.
CGGCGGGGGGAGTACGAGCGCATCAAGCTCGCCACCCGGACGGGTTGCGGTCCCCGCGAGTCTCGCGGTAGGCTCAACTATACCGCTGATGTACCGTGCCTTCCGTCCTGCCCTCAGGAGTTCACATGCGCCGTTCAATGATCGTGGCAGTGTTGCTGCTGGCCGCCTGCGGTGGGAGTGACACCGAAGAACGCGCTGACGCCCCGGAAGAAATGTCCACCGACCGGTCGGCGCCCGCGGAATCCGACGGGCGGACATCGGCTGGCTCGTCGGCGAAGCTCGCCGCTACGCCGGCAACGCTCCAGTTCGACCCCTGCGGCCTGTTCACGGACGCCGAACTCCGAACGCTCCACATTCCGGACGACGTGAATGTCCATCGCAGCGGCAACCGGCGAGAGCTTCCGCGCGCCCGCGGCGGCGATTCGCCTCGACCCGCGGTTCGCCCGTTCATCGCATGCAACTGGAAGGCCGAGGACCTGGTGCCTACCCTCGGCGTCCGCGTCTACGACACGGGCGGCGACTTCGGCATCCCAGCCGGCGAGGAGCGCGTCGAAATCGGTGACGGCGCCTGGGGCACGAACGACGATGAGACGTTGTTCATCCTGAGCGGCGATCGCCTGGTCGAGCTCTCGATGCAGATTCCCGAGTTCTACAGCACGCGGTTCCCGGAGGACTTTCGTCCGCTGGCGACGATGGTGCTGGCGAAGCTCGGCAACCCGCCCGCCGGCCGCCGGACCGATGTCGACATGTCCGCTCTCGGCGGCCCCGCGGTCCGACTCTGCGACGCGATCGACGACCTCCCGGCCGCCGAACTGTTCAAGGGACCCGATGTCTGGGAGTTCCCGGATGTGCGGATCGCGGAGGGCACCAGCTACGGCGGCGCGCCCGACAAGAGCCACGTCGGCTGTTCGTGGGCCGACGGCCAGAAGGGCGGAGTCACGCTCATGGCCCACTACCTCGACCAGCCCGGCATCGATCGCTGGGAGTACTTCATTCCCGAGGGCCAGGCGCCCGAGGCGATCACCGTCGGCGGTCGCGATGCGCGTTACCTGCCCAACCAGCTCCTGATCGACATGGGCGAGGGCCGGGCACTCGCCGTCGAACTCGGCGGCGTGACGGCCAACGGCAGTGAAGGGCGGAGACCCGCGCTGATGCGGGCGGCGGAACGGATGGTGGCCGCGATCGGGTAGATGGCCTCGCGGAGGGATCCGCCGGCCGCGCGACGCCGACGGATCCGCCCACGTCGTGACTCAGCCGCGGTCGGCCGGCTCCGTCGCGCCCTCTTTTGCGCCCTCTTTGGCCCGGGCGGCTGCGTTAGCCGTGCGATCCTTGATCCCCTCGGCGTCGATGTCCTCGTCTGCGGCGCGCCGGCGAGCGGTCTGCTTCGCCTCCTCGCCGATACTCCGCGCGGTGTCTTTGAGGTCCTCAGCGACGCCACGCCTGTCGGCCTCTCTCTTCGCCGCCTTCGCTGTGTCCTCCGCGACGTCGCGGGCCGCGGCCGTCACGCTGCGGGCAACAGTTTTCGTCTCCCGTTTCACCGCGTCCGACGCGTCGCCGAGCACGTCGTCCTCCCAGCTCGTCGTCGGAACGGCGAGACCGCCGGCCAGACCGAGGCCGAATGCCAGGGCGCCGAGCGCGAGGGGCTGTTCCGTCATCGCGTCGGAGACCTTCCGCTTCGCGCGGCGTGCCTCCCGTTTCACGGTGCCCGCACCTTCCGAGGCCATGTCCTTTGCTTTGTCGGCCGCATGCGAGGCCCGGTCCTTCGCGCTTTCGGTCGCCTCCGAGGCGGCTTCGCGGGCATCGGCGAGCGTGTCCGACGTCCAGTCTTTTGCGTCTCCGGCGACGTCGCGCGCTCGGTCGGTCAAAGAGTCTCCCTCTTCGCTGTCGCCAGACCCGTCTCCCGCGTCGACATCGTCTCCGCGGTATGGGCCGCGGCGACCCTCCGCGCGGCGAAGCGTTCCCGGCTCCTGGTCGCCGTACTCGCGGCGCAAGCGCTCACCTTCCGATCGGGTCGCCCGATCGATCGCCATCCAGGCCACTCCGGCGCCCACGAGCGTGAGCGGAATCGGGTTCTGACGGATCGTGTCGCCGACGGCGCCAGCCGCCGACCCGACGCTCCCCCTATCGTCGAACCGGCTCCAGATCTCGTCGAACAGTCGGCCCACCGTGAGCTTCCGATCGAGGGCGTTCACGGTCTCGTGAAGCTCCGCCCGACTGCTCTCCATGTCGTTTCGTATCTCTTCGGAACTGCGATATCGATCATCCATTGCCGGCCTCTTTCGCTTTGTGCTTCAACCAATCGGCTTCATTGCGGGCGGTCGCCATTGCCTTGTCGGGAACTAAGGATTCGCGACTCATCTTCTTGCGGGCGTCGCTGACGATGCCCCAACCTACGGCGCCCAAGAGCAGCGCGAGCAGGAGTGGCGCGAGCCAGATCGCTGTCTCGACCGCCACCACGCCTTCGAGCAGTGCCGTCAGCCCCCGATTGACCGCGACGAGCGCCATGAACAGCGCGCCGCCCAGCAAGAGCCCGCCGGCGGCGAGCTTCACCGCGCTTCGCTCGTAGACATCGGCCGTCTCGCGCATCTCCGCCTTCGCCAGCTCGACTTCCTGCCGGGCCAGCCGGCTTCCCTCTCCCGCGAGCTGGCGGACGAGATCCACGATCGAACGGTCGTCCTCGACGGCGCGGCGGCTCGCGGTTGTGCGTGGGCGAGGCGCGGACGATTCGACGGTCTCGCCTTCCGTGCGATGAGCAGGGCGCGTGGGCGACATGACCGATCCCTCCGGATGCTTAGCCATCACAGCCTCCCTGCCGCGGGGCCGGCCGCAGGCGGCGTGGCTCGCGTGAGCTCGTCGGTGGTCGCCGGCGAACCCGACGCCCGGAGAAAGCGGCCCAGGGCGAGCCCGGTCGCGAACGACGTACCGATGAAGGTCGCCGGGTTCGAGCGTGCCATGTCTTCCAGGTCAGACAACATCGCGGGTGCGTCTTCATCCTCGAGGTACGTACCGACTCGCGAGATCTGACCCGCGGCGCTGCGAGTGAAGTCCGCCATCCGGTCTCGACCGTCCTCGTCGAGCTCACGGGCCGCCTCGCACAGCGCGCGCTCGACAGACTCCAGGGTCGTGGCGGCGCGGGACGTCTGCCGATCCACTTTGCGCTCGGCTTTGCGGCGCACGCTCTCGGCCGCTTCGCGGCTCTTGTCGCGCAACTCGTCGACGCGCTGCTTCGCTTCTTCTTTCGTGCGTTCCTTGAGCGAATCGTTCGAAGCGCCGGTGGGTCCGGGCGTCGTCTCCCGTCGCTCGTCGTATGGTCTCTCGTTCATGCTCGATCTCCTCGGAGAAGCTGGTGTGGGAGCGTTCACGTATAGGAGATCGCACAATGGGTTCCAGAGCGATGTCGCCGCCTGGCGCGGGTTTGCCGCTTCTTGTTCGAAGCCGAATTGTTTCAGCCGTGAGACGGATGCACGATCCGACACCTCCTGTTCGACGCTTGATGCACGCGGTCTCGTCGAGCCATAGGGCGCTTACTTGCAAGCGCGCCGCCACGAGGTGGCGTTCCTGCGCGACTTGTTCGCCCCCTTCGAAGCGTCCGGCGGCCTGCTAGCTTCAGGAGATCCCCCGCCAGTGGCATTGCCCTGGTGTCGTCTACGACCAATGGGAGGTGAACCATTCTCCGGGTTCCTGGACGTTTCGCTCGTGACGCCCGCCTGATCGTCCTACTGGTCCTCGTGGCCACCGTCGCGGTTACCGCCTGCTCCCGATCTCCGAAGCCCGGAATGCCGAGCACGCCGGTCGAGGTATCCGATTTGGCGGCCGAGAGCACGCCTGGCCAAGTTGTCGGGCGCGGCGCGCGTGTGCGCGAGACCACCCCCGGAAGCCCCGTCGCGGAATCCGTCGGTATCGTTCGTGAATTTACCCACGATTCGGTTCACCTCGAGACGAACGAGGGTCGTGACCTTCCGTTTGCGCTGAGTCCCACCGTTCGGCTCGAAGTCAGCCGGGGCATGAAGTCGAACGTCGGCCGGGGCGCCTGGATGGGGGCGCTGATCGGTGGCGCGGGACTGGGCCTCGCCGGAGCCGTAAGCTGCAACGGCGACGGGGGGATTTTCGATCCGACGTCATCGGACTGTGCCGTCGGCGGTGCGCTGATCGGCGGAGTCAGCGGAACGCTGCTCGGAATCGTGCTCGGTGCGTTCGCCAGGACGGAGCGCTGGGAAGAGGTCCCCCTCGTCGAGACGACTCCGCTCCCGGCCGAGGACGTGGCGTCTCCCTGACTCTCTCCCTGGCGCGGCCCTGGTCCCACTCGGCCGCCGGAAGCATCGAGCCGTCACGTCGGCCGTCCCCGTAGCGGAGCTCGGCGAGGGGACGGTGATGTGGAGCCCGGCCGGCGCATGCGAGATCGACCCCGTCGCGGAGATCGAGGGCCGGGGTTGCGTCACACGCACAGTTCTTGCAGGTCTATTTTAAATGACTATACTAGTCACTATTGCTCCGTTGAACAGTGTCGAGGATGAGGATCCCATGAGGCGAGTCGCTATTACGGAACTGAAAGCGAAGCTCAGCGAGTACCTGGCCGCCATCCGAGGCGGAGAAGAAGTCATCGTAACCGATCGTGGCCGGCCGGTGGCGCGGATGCTGCCGATCGAAGGCGAGCGGGAACTCGAAGCCCGGATGGACCGGCTCGTGCGTTCGGGCCTCGTGCGTCCGCCGCGTGTGGCGAAGGCAGTGGATGTACAGGCTCTTCGGAAGGCGGCCCCCGCGGACCCCGAGGGGCGCGCCCTTGCCGCCCTGCTCGAGGATCGTCGCGGCGGACGATGACCATCCACGCGCCGGTCCGATGAGATTCTGGGACTCGTCGGCACTCGTACCGCTCCTCCTCCGTGAGCCGAGGACCGCCGCGATGGCCGAACTCCTGGAAGCGGACCCCGAGATCGCCGCCTGGTGGGCCACGCCGGTCGAGTGCGCGTCGGCCGCGGCGCGGCTGCGGCACGAGGGTACGCTCGATATTGGAGAGGAAGGTCGGGTGCTGGACACTATCGACCTCCTCCGCGCCTCGTATCACGAGATCCTGGCGGGCGCGGATCTCCAGCGCTCGGCGATGCGGCTCCTCCGCGTGCATGCCCTGCGCGCCGCCGACGCCCTCCAGCTCGCGGCGGCCGTCACATGGGCCGGGTCATCGCCGTTCGAGGGAGCGCAGCTTGTCACGCTCGACGAGCGACTGGCGGAGGCGGCCACGCTCGAGGGATTCCAGGTCCTGCCCCGGACACATCCGGCCTGAAGCGGCGATCGCCGCTGGATGCGCTGCCTACCCGGTCCGGCGCAGCAGATCGAGCAACGCAGTCGGATGTTCGGCTGCCACCTGGAGCAGGACCTTCGCCGGACCGCGCGGGGAGCGGCGTCCCTGCTCCCAGTTCTGCAGCGTCCGAACGCTGATCCACGAGCAGAGTCGCGAAGCTTGCCTGGGACAAACCGTAGCGCGCGCGTATCTCGGCGACCTTTGGCTCTTCCACAGCCCAGGAGCGGGAGGCACCGGTCTCGCCACGGAGGATCGCGTCGCCCTCGCGCACGCTCTCGAGGAGCTCTTCGTATTTGTTCCACGATACCGATGACGAAGTGGCGAGGAGCGAGGCGCGCGGGCAGCACCTGAAACTTCGACTGGCGTCAGTCCTGCGCCGGAATCATTTTCAGCGAAGCAGATGTCGAGAGTGAGGTATAGAACGGCCTGATCCAGCGGGGTGACCTTCAAGACTCGAGGACGTTCCGATGCGCCAGTTCCCGAAGGCGTTCACCCGCACCGCCCACCCTCCGTCGCGAGCCCTGAAGTTTCGCCAGGCGGCGATCGTCTACCTGCACTACGCCGTCCTGTACGAGGTCGGCGCCTGGATCCTCCTGCAGCGCGGTCTGTTTCCGGCCACCCGCGGGCCGACCTGGGTCTGGTTCGTGGTCGGTGTCGCGATCGCGGCGCTCGTGATCCTCGGGCTGTGGTGGTGGCAGAACCCATGGTTCGCGCGAGTCCTCTGGGTGCTGGTCGCGCTTCGGCTGCCGACCCTGCTCGAGGGGGCGTTCTTCGGGAGTGAGCTCGAGGTGCCGCCGGCCCTGTACGCGGCGGCCGCCCTCGTCGTGCTGGTCAATCTGCTCGCCCTTGCCCGCGCGGCGTGGGACGTGTGATGGAAGCGGCGAACGCCGGATTCGACCTCACATGTTCTCGGCAGCCTCGGTGGCTCGACCGAGGAGACGATCGTCATCGATCCGGTCAGCCCATGCGGCAAAGCCGACCCTCGGCCCTCTCCATCGGAGCTCGTCCACGTCGTCAAACACCTGCGCGTCGGTCCGCAGGGTCGCGAGATCCTTGAACAGCAGCGCCAGCTCCTGTTGTTCTCCGAGGACCTCGGCGGGAAAGCTCTCGATCGGCCCGTGCCGGTTCAGGAGACGCCGCGCCGTCACCCGGCCGATGCCGGGGATCCCCGGGAATCCGTCCTGGGCATCCCCCACCAGCGCGAGGAAGTCGGGGATGAGGGCCGGCGCGACGCCAAACTTCTCCCGCACTCCGGCCGCGTCGCGGACCGTACCACTCCGCCGGTCGACCTGGACGATCCGCTGCTCTCGGACGCACTGCGCGAGGTCCTTGTCGTTGGCCCAGATGGAGACCCGCTCGACCCCCGGGTCCTCGCCCGCCAGACGGGCCGCCGAGGCGAGCCCATCATCCGCCTCGAGCTCGACCATCGGCCACACGGCGACCCCCATCGCGCCGAGCGCCTCCTCGAACGGATGGAACTGGGCGAGCAAGTCGGGCTCGACCCCCTCTCCCGTCTTGTAGTCGGCCCACAGGTCGTTGCGGAAGGATTCGATCACGTGGTCGGTGGCGACGCCCAGGTGAGTCGCGCCACCCTCGATCATCTCCAGCACGGAATGCAGCACGCCCGCCACGGCGCCTAGCTCCGCGTCGCCGTCCTTCTTGTACCTGCGCCGCCCGTAGAACTGCCGGAACAGCTCGTAGGTGCCATCGATGAGGTGGACGATCATGGGGAAGTATA
>JBPCJZ010000122.1:0-5223 GCA_051004775.1 Gemmatimonadota bacterium | reverse complement strand
CGGACGATCCGCGCAAGGACCGGATCCGGCTGGCGCATCTCCTGGACATGTCGAGCGGTCTCGAGACCACGAGTTTCGGGAACTACGGGGCGTGGACCTCATCGCCGGACTGGGGCTGGGATCAGTTGCGCCGACCCGTAGAGTGTGAACCCGGCACCTGCTACCAGTATTCGACGGGGGTGACGCATCTCATCGGGATGGCCCTGGCGCGGGCGACCGGGACAGATCTTCGGACCTACGCCCGGCAGGCTCTCTACGAGCCGATGGGCATCGATCTGCCTCCCTGGGACCGGGACCCGCAGGGTAACTTTCTCGGCGGCAACAACATGTCGCTGCGACCCCGGGACCTGCTCTCGATCGGTATTCTCTATCTCAACGACGGCTGGTACGATGGACGGCAGATCGTTCCGGCCCAGTGGATCGAAGCGTCGTGGCAGCCCCGGTTTCGCTCGCCGTGGAACGGACAGGGATACGGCGGCCTGTGGTGGACCGCACGCTGGGGCGAGGAAACGGCGCACAGCGCATGGGGATACGGGGGGCAATTCCTCGTCGTGGTCCCGCGCCTCGACCTCGCGATCGTCGCGACGTCCGCCCTCGACCGGGGCGAGAACGGGCACAACCGGCGCATGCGACGCTTCTTCGACCGTTACGTTGTCCCGGCATTCACGCCGACGGACTGAAGTACGGCATCAACCACTACGGGAGCCGGTAGACCTCGTCCGCCTGGCCCAGATCCGGCGCATCATATCGAGCTTTGACGGGACACCTGTTGAAACGGAGGGTCAAAATGGGTAGCAAGCGAGCCGCTGTACGGCCGGCCGACGGTGTCGACGCCGTGCAGGTCGGGGCCGGGCGCGGTACGAGCCGGCGTGACCTCATCGACTCGGTGGAGGGCCCGCACTTCGCCCTCCGGAAGTTTACCATGGCGCCGGGCGGCGGGATGCCGCGCCACACGAACACCGTCGAGCACGAGCAGTACGTGCTGCGTGGACGCGGCCGCATCGGCATCGGTGATGAAGTATTCGAGGTGCGCGCCGACGATGTCGTCTACATCCCGGCCGGCGTCCCGCACTGGTACGAGACCGTGGGCGATGAGCCCTTCGAGTTCCTGTGCGCGGTACCGAATCACCCGGACGAGATCGAACTGCTGGACGACTGACCGCCCCGCGACGGCGGGACGCGCGGCTCGGGGTGCACGGCTCGGAATACGCGGCTCGCCGGACTGGCTTCGTTCCGCTGCCGCGCCTAGGTTCGCGGCTGACATCTTCGGGCGCGCGCCCGCGTGACGCGCCTTTCACATCACTGCCTTCATCGACGGGTAAGCGATGAGCAACAGCACCATCTCCGTCCGTCTTCCCGACGGATCGTCTCGCGAACTTCCGGCCGGTTCGTCGGCCGCCGACCTTGCCGGCGCCATCGGTCCCGGCCTCGCCCGGGCCGCCATCGCCGCGAAGGTCGACGGAGAACTGCGCGACCTCGATCGGCCCCTCGACGACGGCGCCGAAGTCGCGATCGTCACCCGCAAGGACGCCGATCCGGACGCCCTGTACGCTCTCCGGCATTCCGCGGCGCACGTGCTGGCGACCGCCGTGCGAGCCCTCCGCCCCGACGCGGGGATCGGCTTCGGACCGCCGATCGAAGATGGGTTCTACTACGATTTCGACGTGGCCGAGCCGTTCACGCCCGAGGACCTCGAGGCGATCGAGGCCGAGATGGCGAAGGTGGTGAAAGCGGGCCATCCGTTCGAGCGGCGCGAAGTGAGTCGCGACGAAGCCATGGAGCTCTTCGCCGACGACCCGCTGAAGCTCGAGCGGCTCGGCGAGATCCCGGACGGCGAGACCATTTCGATCTACCGAGACGGGCCGTTCGTCGATCTGTGCCGCGGGCCCCACGTAGCGAACACGGGCGACATCGCGCACTTCAAGCTCCTCTCGGGCGCCGGCGCTTACTGGCGCGGCGACGAGAATCGCCAGATGCTCCAGCGGATCTACGGCACCGCGTTCTTCGAGAAGAAAAGCCTCGAGGAGTACCTCCACCGGCTGGAAGAGGCGCGTCGGCGCGATCACCGGAAGCTCGGCCGCGAGCTCGACCTGTTCAGCTTTCAGGACGACATCGGTCCCGGCCTCGTGTGCTGGCATCCGAAGGGCGCGCGCATCCAGATGCGCCTCCGCCGATGGATCGAGGACATGCTCCAGGCCCAGGGATACGAGTTCGTCTACACGCCGCACGTGAGCAGCGAAGCGCTGTTCGCGCGCAGCGGACACCTGCAGACCTACTCGGAGAACATGTACCCGTCGATGGTTGGGGAAGGCGAAGGAGAAGCCTACCGCGTCAAGCCGATGAACTGCCCCGGTCACACCCTGATCTACGCCGATCGGCCGCGCAGCTACCGCGAACTGCCCCTGCGGCTGTCCGAGATCGCGAACGTCTATCGCTACGAGCGCTCGGGCACGCTGCACGGCCTCCTGCGCGTGCGCATGCTGACGATGGACGACGGCCACATCTTCTGCACGCCGGACCAGGTCGAAGACGAGATCTTCACCTGCATCGACCTGATCGACGAGGTAATGGGCACGCTCGGACTCGAGTATCGACTGGATCTCTCGACCCGCCCGGAGAAGCGGATCGGAGAGGACGCAGTGTGGGACCGGGCGGAAGCGGCGCTGCGCCAGGCGCTCGACCGCACCGGCCGCGAGTACGGCCTCGACGAGGGCGGCGGCGCGTTCTACGGGCCGAAGATCGACATCAAGTTCAGCGACGCGATCGGCCGGGAGTGGCAGGGCGCGACGATCCAGCTCGATTTCAACCTGCCCGAGCGGTTCGACATCGAGTACATCGGGGCCGACAACCAGCCGCATCGGCCGGTGATGATCCACCGCGCGATCTTCGGAACGCTCGAACGGTTCACCGGCTTCCTGATCGAGCACTTCGCGGGCGCCTTCCCGGTCTGGCTGGCCCCGGTACAGATCCGCGTGCTGCCGATCACCGACGAGCACGCCGAGGGCGCGGCTCGCATCGTCGAGCGGCTAAAGAAGGAAGGCTGGACCGTCGAGCTCGACAGCCGCTCCGATACGCTGAACTACCGGATCCGCGACGCGGAGTTGCAGAAGACTCCATACGTGCTGGTGGTCGGCGACCGAGAGCTGGAGGCGGGCACGGTGGCCATGCGGGCGCGCGGCGCCGAGAAGAAGCAGATGGTCATGCCGCTCGAAGACTTCGTCGAACGCGCGAAGAAGCACATCGACGATCGGGCGCTCAACCTCTAGAAGCCTGGCGAAGGACTGGGCGCCGCTTCATCAGCGGATGGGCACCGCCAGCGTGTCGTTGTGGTGGTGCATGAGCTCGCGCAGATAGGTGCCGATCGTGCCACGCGACTCGAAGCCGGCATCGATCGCGGCCTGCTCCAATTGTTCACGTGGCAGGTCCGGTTCCGAGGCGAAATGGGACATGTCGTCGTAGAACCCGACGGTGAACACGTCCCACTGCGCGCCGGCGAGCCGCGTGAACACCAGGTTCCCCTCACGATCGGTGGCGTGGTAGTACGCGTTCTCCATGTGCCGTTGTTCGACCAGGTCGTCGTAGCGACCCGCGACGGCGACGAACATCTCGATGTGATACAGACCGGCTCCACGCGCCCGCTCCGCCAGGTCCTCGTGCGGCGGACCCGCGGCGAACAGCTCCTCCCGAAAGGCGACGAGGTCGCGCAGCGAGTCCTGGAAATCCGCCTCGGAGAACCCCGCGTCCTGCGCCGCCGCCGCGAGACGGCGGCCTCTCGCCTCGCCGAAATACTCCGCCAGCGGTTCCGTCGGGAACAGGAGCATCAGGTCCCACTGGTCGCCCTGGCTGTGCCGCATGACGACCGGCCGCTCGATCTGCGCCGCGTCGAGAACCGGAAAACGGTCGCGGAACAGCCCGATGAGGTCGTCGAGCCGACCGGGCGCCGCCCGCAGGAGGAGGACGCGATACGTCGTGTCGGAGGCCGTGGCCGTGGCCTGGCGAGGGGCCCCCGCTTCGTTGGAGGCTGTGGCCCAATCGCCCTCCGCGGCCAGTGTTGCCGGCAGCAACATCGCGAGACCAACGACCAGCAGCGGCAACGTGGCGGCGTGTCGCACGATTCTGTCTCCTTGGGCTGAGTCATCCGGCGTGGCGCGGCGGCATGGGGCGTACGCCGCCGGGGAAAGTCTAGGCCGCGACTGGAACCCGGGACAGGTCCGCGGGGATAACCACGGCATGAATATTCTCTTCGGGCGCGGCCGCTTCCGCGGGCGCGGGCAGTTTCGCAGGAGCGCCGTACTGGCCGGCGCGCTGATCCTCCCCGCGACCTCGTGCGGAGGACAGGAGCCGCCGACGGCGCCGGTCGTCGGAGAGGCCGCCGTCCGCGTGCTCTTCATCGGCAACAGCCTGACCTACTTCAACGAGATGCCGGCCATGCTGGCCACGCTCCTTCGCGAAACCGGAACCGAGAGCGCGCTCGTTGCCTCCGTCTCGCGGCCGTCCTACGGCCTCGAGGACCACTGGACGCAGTCCGCGACCTTCGATCGGATCGCGGAAGGGTGGGACGTCGTGGTGCTCCAGCAAGGACCGTCGGCCACGGAGGGCCGGCCGTCGCTGCTCGAGTACAGCCGCAAGTTCGCGGCGCCGATTCGGGAGGCCGGTGCGATCCCAGCGCTGTACATGGTCTGGCCCTCCGAGACGCGATTCTCCGACTTCGCGGGAGTGTCTTCGTCCTATTCCGACGCCGCCGACCAGATCGATGGGCTCCTGTTCCCGGCCGGTGAGGCCTGGATCGCCGCGTGGAAGCTGGACACGTCGATCGAACTCTATGGTTTCGATCGATTTCATCCGAGCCTCCTGGGCTCCTATACCGCCGCGGTGGTCATCTACGAACAACTCACGGGCCGCGACCCGCGCGAGCTGCCACCGACCATCCCGGGCTATCCGGACGCCGCCACGCCCGAGCACGTGCGACTCGTCCAGCAAGCGGCACGACAGGCCAACATCGAGCATCGGCGGGTCGCCACCCGCTGACTCCCTTTCCCGACACCAGGAGATCCTGCGTGATCCGACTCGCCGTACTACTCGTCGTCCAGGCCGCCGCACCACCGGCCGAAACCGTCCAACAGGCCGACTACTTCCAGCAGCATGTCGACTATACGATCGAGGCCCGCCTCGACGAAGAGCGCGACGTCCTCATCGGCGCCGGTTCGATGTCGTACACCAACA
>JBPCJZ010000121.1:0-6707 GCA_051004775.1 Gemmatimonadota bacterium | reverse complement strand
CAGCGTGGCCAGACCCTGCTGGGTGAGATTTCGGGAGCCAGCGGCGCCGGACGAGTACGGGGCCGGAGCGAGGTCGCTCGAATCACGGGACGCGCCGAGCTCAGAGGGCAGCCGGTCGATGCGACCTTCGTCGAGCGAGCCGATCGTCTCGACGAATACGTCGAGCCCAGCGTCGCTGATCACGCAGATCTCGTGGAGCGATCCGTATCCCGGCCGCCCCGCAGGACCCGAAGCCGTCGATACGGCACTCGGCACGCCGACCGCCAGCAACAGTTGCTGCACGCCGGTGATCAGTTCGGCCGACGCGGATACGAGAAGCGGGCTCCCGTCCTCCGACACAGCACCGTTCGCCGTGAATAATCCTCGCAGGAAACCACGCGCGGTGGCCAGCCCCTTCCGGAACACCAGTTCGGGAACGGTGGCTACCCTCGACGACGGATGCGTCGCGCCGAGCTGGCGCAGCCAGTCGACCAGCACCGGCGAACTGAGATAGAGGCTGACGCTTCCGTCCCTCTTCCGGTTCTGTATCGGCGTGAGGCCGAACAGACGCTCGGCGGCCGTCGTGAGCCATGCGGCGACGTCGGGCTGCGACGCGTCCACGGTCAGGACCACGTGCCCGGCGCTCTCGACGAGGCCGTACCGATTGAAACTGCCATCCCCGATCAGATATCCGAGGAACTCGCCGAACAGCTCGGAGGTCTCATCCGGTAGCCGGACTTCCGTCGCATTGAACTGCGGTGTACCCTCGAAGGCCGGCAGCGAGTAGTCGGCCGGCTCCATGAGGTGACCCTTCTGCATCGCCACCCAGTCGCCCGCCTTCAGCTCGTCCATCCGGCGCCACACGTAGCCGCTGTCCGCGTCGATCACGCGGATCCGGTGCTGCGGCGTCGCCGCCATTGCATAGCCGGCCTTCGTGCGGATGCGCCGCACCGGGCCCATGCCGTGGTTGTAGAACTCGTCGGAGTCCTGCGGGCCGGCGTCCGTCGCGACCTGCAACGGCTCGGAATGGCCGTGCCAGGAGTCCTCGGCCGCGTCCTCGGGGCCGAGCTCGCGGATCGGGACGACGCCGCGGTTCGTGCTGATCAGCGTGTCGGGCACGACGCAGCCGCCCTGTTTCACAGCCTCCGTCGACGCGTCGTAGACCTCCATGAAGCTCACAGGGCCGCTCGCCACGCCCATCGTCGACTTCACGACGTCACCCGATGGGCGGAGCCGCGAGAATCCGAATCCGGTGTTGTGGATGACGAGCATCTTCCCGTCGCCGCCGCCGGCCAGGTAGTTGTTGAAGCCCTCCACGGTGAAGTCGTAGAAATCCTTCGGCTGCTCGGCGCGCGTGACCGTTTCGATTACGGCCCAGCCGTCGGCGAGGCGCTCGAGGCGCTCGAGGCGCGACCCGTACCAGACGGGCAGGACGCGGCGCAGCGCACCCACCAGCGAGCGCAGCTTGTCCTCGCCGATGCCGAGGTTCCAGCTCTCGCTCTGCAGCCAGAAGCGTTCGCCGTCGATCTCTACGTACTGGCGATGGAGGGCCGTGGGATGGGTATCGACGCCGGCGGCCTGCAGCAGGTCTTCGATCGCGTCGAACGGAAGAGGGATCCGGCGCGGCTCGGGCGCCGTCGTCTGTCCGGCCAGCCGGGCGAACTCGTCGCGCAGGATGTCGCTGCGCACGTGAGCGGCGAGCAGCGTCGCCAGGTCCTGACTCTTCGCGGCGCTGGACATGCGGATACGGTAGCCGGGCTGTCCCTCGTTGCCGACCATCATCTCGTGGCGGACTGCCGGGTCGAAGCCGAGCGTGCTGAGCAGACTCGTAAGGCGCCGGGCGAGCTCGGGTGCTTCGGTCGAGAAGACCAGGCAGCCAGCGTCGACGCTCACGGCGGACTCCGAATCGACGAGTCCGCCGAGGAACGCCGCGACGACATCGAGCGGCGACTTCGCGACCCACTCTGGCATCGTGAATTCGTCCGCCTCCACGCCGTCCATCCCCGCCAGCCGCGCGAACCGCTCCATGAACGACGGATCTTCCACTTCGGCCGCCGTCGGCTCCGCCACATCCAGCGACCCATCCCCCAGCGCATACCCGACCAGCCACGCCAGATCCGCGTCGACGTCAAACCCTTCCGCCTCGAACAGCGTCTCGAACGGCCACGCCTCGCGCGCGGAGGTATTCGGCGTCAGCAGCAGATCTCCCGCCTGAAGCTCGTCCGTCCGCCGCTCGACGATGCCGTCGGGCGTGAACACCATGAACGGGTGCCAGGCGCTCGTCGTCGCCTCGCAGCCGTCCTCGCAGCGCACGGTGAACTGCTTCTCGGCGGGAACGTCCCACTTCCACAGGTGTGTGACCTGCTTCGGCGAAAAGGCGCCGGTGTCGGGGTCGATCGCCAGCGTTTCGATGCCGAGCCCGCTGACGTCCATGATGCTGTGGTCTTCGTGGTCCTCGACGGCGAGCCCGAGGGCCGCGACGCGGCCGTACAGGGTCTCGATCGTCTCGACGCCGCAGAAGGTCGTGTGGACGTGCGCGTCGCCCGACACGCAGCCGCCTCCACTCTGGTGGATCAGCGCCATGTCCTTCAGCGTCCCGTAGATCCCCTCCAGGCTATCCGGCACCGGCAGCACGAAGCACGCACTCAACTGCCCCAGCGGCCGCCCGGCGTTCATCAGCGTGGGGCTGTTGGGCTCGAACTCGCCCGAGGCCATCATCTCGTAGAACTCGCGGGCGGTCTTCTCGACGTCCTGCTTCGAGGCACCGTAACGGGCGTCCATTCCGGCGATCACGCGGGCGACGCGCCAGAACATGTCCTTCGGTTCCTCGATCAGCTCGAGGTCGTCGTTCTTCCGCAGATACCGCTTGCCGAGCACCGTGATGGCGTTCTCGGTCAGGCGCGGCCGGGGAAGGTCGTTCGGGGTGTCGCCCGAATCGATGGAAGGAACGTTCTCGGTCGCTGCGTCGGCCTGGTTCGCCGTCCTGGGTGCCTGCATGTCAGTCCGTGCTCCGCGTTCGATGCTGTGGGTGTCTCGCTGCTATGTATTTTTACCCCCGAAGGGGATGAAACGCACGTTTGCTCCCGACATCCCACCCGCATCGGCCGCCTGGCCCGCTCGGACCCCTCGATCAGCTGTTCCTGCCGCCGAATACAGGGGTGACGACTCCCCAGCGGATGGCGCTCATCCGAAAAATCCGGCGTGCTTCTGATGCGTGTTGTAACCAGCGGACCGGGCGGGACAGGCCGGGTCTCCCGGCACGGCGATCGGGCCGCCGCACACCCCAATATCTTGGGGGACGCCAACTATAACCCTACCATATCTGGGGGTGCAAGGGTCTCGGCCGGGATGGCCCGGAGGGATACCGCGGCGGGGTTTTCTGAGCCCCGTAAGCGCCGTCCGGGGGCGATTCGCCGCGCGGACCGACGCTGATGGGCGCCCCCCCTACACCCCGTCGAGCACCCGCTCCTTCGCCTTGTCCCGGAACACGAACACCAGCGCCAGCCCCGCCACGAACCCGCCGACGTGGGCGGCGTACGCGACGCCACCCGTCTCGGCGGTATTGGCGAGCTGGCCGATTCCGTTGATGAACTGGAACACGATCCACATGCCGATCACCATCAGGGCGGGCATCTGGGTGACGCCGCGCCCCATCATCACCTTCACCTTCTGCTTCGGGAACATGATGATGTAGGCGCCGAGGACGCCCGAGATCGCGCCGCTCGCGCCGAGGCTCGGGATCATGCTGCCCGCGTTGAGCGCGATGTGGGCGGCGGTCGCCGCGAGGCCCGTCAGCAGGTAGAACACGAGGTACTTCGCGTGGCCCATGGCGGCCTCGACGTTGTCGCCGAACACCCACAGGAACAGCATGTTGCCGCCGAGGTGCATCCAGCCGCCGTGCATGAACATCGAGCTGAGCGTCGTGATCCAGAACGGGCCGGCGTGCGTGGGCGCGAGGTCGGCCGTCTGCGAGTACTCGGCGGGGACGACCGACCAGGTGTTGATGAACGTCTCGATTCCCGATCCCTGCGCGAGCTGGAGCAGGAACACGACCACGTTCAGCCCGATGAGCGCGAAGGTGACGAACGGGGTGATCTGCAGGCGCGAGTCGTCGTCGCCGAGTGGCATGAACATGTCGGCTTATCTCCGTGAAGGGGCGTCGAGCAGTTGTTTGATGTCCTGCGGTCCGACGGGCTTGACCAGGTGCACGTCGAAGCCCGCCTCCAGCGAGCGCGCTTTGTCTTCGTCCTGGCCCCATCCGGTGACGGCGACGATCTTCGCCTCCGGCCCCCACGGCCGCGCGCGGATGAGGCGGCAGGTGTCGTAGCCGTTGAGCTGCGGCATGCCGATGTCGAGGAAGATCACCTCGGGCCGCACTGACTCGCCGACTTCGAGAGCTTCGTAGCCGTCGTGCGCCTGCGTCGCCTGGTGGCCGTAGATCTCGACGAGGCTCGCGAGCATCTCGGCGGCGTCGGTGTTGTCGTCTACGATGAGGACCCTGGTCCCGTCTCGGGGCGCGGCGGTCGTGGCAGCGCCATCTCCGTCCGCCTCCCGCGTGTCCCTCGCCGAACCTCGCGCCGTGCCGGCCTCCGCATCCGCCAGCGGCAGGGTGACGACGAGCCGGCTTCCCTTCCCGAGGCCCTCGCTGTGCGCCTCGACCTCGCCCCCGTGCAACGCGACGAGCTGGCGGACGATCGTCAAACCGATGCCGAGACCGCCGCGGGCGCGCTCGATAGCACGGTCACCCTGCGTGAACATGTCGAACACTCGGGCGCGCGTCGCGGGGGCCATGCCGATGCCGTTGTCCGCGACGCTGACTCGCACTATTTCGCCCGCCGGCTCGACGCCGAGCCGGATCTCGCCGCCGCTGTCGGTATACTTCGCCGCGTTCTCGAGCAGGTTGGCGAAGATCTGCTCCAGCCGGGTCGCATCCCCGTCGACCCTCAGCTCCGGCATGGGCGGGTCGAAGGACAGCTTGTGGCGCCCGTCGACGATCGACGCCCGCGCGGTCTCGATCGCCGCCTCCAGTACAGTCGCGAGCGACAGCCGCTCGCACTGCAGTTCGATCCGGCCGCGGCTGACCCGGCTCACGTCGAGCAGATCATCCACCAGTCGCACCATGTTCTGGAGCTGGCGGGCCATCGTCTTCCGGACCGCTGCGGCCTGCTCTTCCCGCGGCTCGTGCTCGAGCATCTCGAGGCCGTGCGAGAGCGGAGCGAGCGGGTTACGCAGCTCGTGCGCGAGGGTCGCGAGGAACTCGTCCTTGCGCCGGTCCGCCTCGCGGAGGCGCTCCTCCATCTCGCGGCGCTCGCTGATGTCGGTGTTCGTCCCGAACCACAGGAGGATCTCGCCCTGCTCGTCGAAAAGCGGCATGGCGCGGCTCAGGTGCCAGCGCATGGCCCCGTCGTGGCGCCTCAGCGGGAATGTGTCCTCCCACGGGGTCCCCGCGGCTATGGCCGTGCGGAACTTCTCCTCCACCCGCACGAGTTCGTCGAGGTCATGCACCGAGCGCCATCCCCATCCGACCATCTCTTCGGGCGTCGAGCCGGTGTAGTCGTACCAGCGCTGATTGTACCAGAAGATCGATCCGTCGGGGCCGGCCATCCACGCGAGCTGCGGGATCGAGTTGGCGAGCGCCCGGAACTGCCCCTCGCTCGTCCGCAGGGCCGCTTCCACTTCCTTGCGCTCGGCGATGTCGATGACCGAGCCGATATAGCCGAGAAACTCACCGTTCTCGTCGAGATTCGGGGTTCCCGCGACGAGCGCCCAGCGATACACGCCATCCCGCCGGCGGAGCCGGAACTCGAAGCGGAAGGCAACCCGCTCCTCGTTGGATCTCAGGAAGGCTTCGCGGATGTCTTCGCGGTCCTCGGGATGAACGGCCCCGGTCCATCCGAAGCCCGTCGACTCGCCGGATCCCTGTCCCGTGAACTCGTACCACGACCGGCTGAGGAAGGTGGCCTCGCCCTGCGGGTTGCTGATCCAGATGAGGATCGGCGCGGTATCGGCCATGCGGCGGAACCGCTGCTCGGCCGTGCGCTCGGCCTCCTGGGCCGCGCTCCGGCGGTCTATGCCGGGGGGCATCTTGTCCGGCTGTTCCATCCGCGAACCTCAGTCGAATTGTCCGGCCCGATACCTCGCCGACAATTCAACGTAGTGCTCCACGGTCGTGCGCGTGCGGGCGAGCAGCGCGGCGTTCACCTTGCCGACGTCACGGGCCGGCACCCCGACGACGAGCGAGCGCGGCGGGATGATCGTCCCTTCGCGCACGACCGCGCCGGCGCCGATCACCGAGCCGCGTACGCGCACAGCGTGGGACAGCACGATCGCGCCCATCCCGATGAGACACTCGTCGCCGACCGTGCACCCGTGGACGATCGCCCGGTGCCCGATCGCGACGTCGTTGCCGATCACGCACGGCTGATCGGTGTCGACGTGGATGACGCTGAGGTCCTGGATGTTGGTGCGCTCCCCGACGGTGATCGGGGCGATGTCGCCGCGCAGGACGCAGCCGAACCAGACGCTCGCGCCCGCGCCGAGCGTCACGTCGCCGGTGACGACGACGCCGGGCGCGATCCAGGCGGGCGGGAGTTTTGGGCGCTCGCTCACTGGTCCACCTTACCCGTGTCGGGAAGTATGTCGGAAGCGAGGAGAGGTCGGTGACCGGATGGGGAGAGCCAGCGTCGCTCGCCGCGGTAAAGAGCCGACGGCCCGCATGAGACCCGCTC
>JBPCJZ010000120.1:0-16034 GCA_051004775.1 Gemmatimonadota bacterium | reverse complement strand
ACGGAGCTCGGCCAGCCGCGCTCCGGCCGCAGCCTCGTCGGCGGCCGCGAGCAGCCAGAACCGGACGGAAACCGTCCCCCCGGCGGAAACCGCCAACGGACCCGCACCGAGTAGCGCCGCGTTGTCGGTGGCGGAACCCGCGCCCGGAAGGCCCGCGAAAACCCCGCCGCGGAGCAGAATGAGCTTCGTCGCATCCAGCAGCGAGTCGGCGAGCACGCCACTCCCGGCCTCGTAGAACCCGGCGACGCCGGGGGTCCCGAGCGGCAACTCGCCCGCTGACGACACGACAGTGTCAGTAGCCACCACCGTGATCGGCCCGCCAGCTCCGCCGCCTCCGCCTCCGCCACCGCCGTCACGCGATTCCGTCACGAGCGCCTGCAGCGCGTCCGACCACCGGACGCTCTCGCCGCCCGCCAGGTCCCAATCCGCCATCAGGCCCGCGACGAGATCGGCGACTGGCTGGCCGCTCCGATTCCGGATGATCAAAGCGAGCTCGAGCGCGCCTACACCGCCGGAATCCGACGCCGTATAGGTGCCACTAACTTCGATGCCGGCCGGGAAGAGCGCCTCGAAATCGTCGAACCGCACGTCGGCCGTGGAGGCCTCGGCGTCGGTTGCGGCGCGCTGGGGCGCCCAGTCCGTCTCGATCGCGGGACCGAGCGCCTTGAGGTCGAAGCGGCCCAGCGTCGTCGCGTAGAATCCGTCCGACACGACGTTGCCCGCGACGACGGCCACGCCGGCGGCGGGCAGCAGCTCCACGCCCTGCCACACGAAGCCCTGGGGCGCGGCGACTCGTCCGATCCGCCCGAAGTCGTTCGCGCCAGCCGCGACCGAGCCGTCCGCGAGCACGAAACCGCCGAACCCGTCCGGCGGCCCGATCCATACGAGGCGATCGAGCACCACACCCTCCGCGTCGAGCACCCGGACCCGCGCTGGCGTACCGACCGAAGGAATCCCGGCGGTCCATGGCAGGCTCGCGGCCAGCACCCCGCCCGCGGGGATCGCCGGCAGTACCGCCTCTGCCGCTCTACCGGTGCCGCGCGACCCAGTCGCCACAACGCCTCCTGAGCCCGCAACGCTTCCCGTACCCGCCACGCCCGCCGACACCCGCTCCAGCCGCAGCGTCCCGCCGCCCCACGCCTGGTCCCCCCGGTTCCGAACCCGCAGCACGAGCCCTGCCGCATCACTCTCCACCCCGGCCACCTGCAGACTCCGCCCCGCAAACACAGAAGAGCCCGCCGCCGACAACGAACCCGGCACGTCCAGCAGCCCGTACCCGGCGTCCGGGTCCGGACCCGTCGCCCCCACGTCGTCGGCGCTGTCGATCAGAAACTGCTTGAGCGCCTGGGGCGAAGCCCCTCCACGAGCCTGGCGCAGAAGCGCAACCGCGCCCGACGCCTGCGCCACCGAGAACGACGTTCCCTGCGCCGTGAAGCCGGTGAGCCGCACGCGCCCCGGCCCGACCGTGCGCACTTCAGGAACCGTTGACGGAGCGATGATCTCCGGCTTGATACCGGCCCCGCACGGAGACGGCCCCCTGCCGCTGAACTCGGCAACCCCGATCGTCGTCGTCCCGACGCTTCCGCCCACGGCGAAATTCCGCAGCCCGGGGTCATTGCGGGCCGCGGGGAACGCGATCGAGCCCGGCGCCGGCCCCGCGTTCCCCGCGGAGAACAGCACCGCGATCCCGGCCGCCTCGGCCGCGTCGATCGCGGAATAGAGGATGTCCGTGCACAGGTCGAAGTCCTCGGTCGGCAGGATCCCCCAACTGTTGTTGATC
Organism: Gemmatimonadota bacterium; assembly: GCA_051004775.1. Taxonomy (GTDB): domain Bacteria; phylum Gemmatimonadota; class Gemmatimonadetes; order Palauibacterales; family Palauibacteraceae; genus JARFPW01. The sequence goes on along the minus strand of JBPCJZ010000120.1, from coordinate 14,254 downwards.
ACGTCGGGCGCGTCATCCGTCGACGGATTCCCGTCCGGATCGAGCGCCCACTGGTAGGCCTGGAGCAGGACCGAGCGCCGGCTGAACACGCCGCCGCCGAAGTTGACGAACACGCGGGCGGCGATCCATTCGGCGCGCGGCGCCGTGCCCGTGACGACATCGAGATTCGAACTCGCGACGAGCGTCGAGCCGTCCGCGAACTGCAGCGTGTCGCCGGTCGACAACGCCCCCACGGCGGCCAGCGCCACCTGCGTACCGTGGCCGATCAGATCCTGCGGCAACGAGGCGCGGCGGAACGGGTCGAACCACGAGGCGCGCGTCGATGTACGCAGCCCCCGCCAGCGGCGCGCGATCATCGCGTTGCCCGCGTCGACGCCCGAATCGAAGAATGCGATCACGGTGCCCTGCCCCGTCGCGCCCCCGTCCCACACGGCGTCGGCCCCGATCGTGCGCATCGCATCTGAGGTGAACGTCGGCGGAGCGAACGATCGCGCCGACGGATCGAGCACCACGGCCAGCGGCTCGTCAGACACCACACGCCGCACGTCGGGCGAAGCGGCCAGTCGAGCGAGACCCACAGAACTGACCTCGGCGGAGACCGCGGGCACGACCCAGAACCGCTCGGTCACCCGGACGTCCTCGTCTTCGTCCCCGTCGGGCGCCAGGGCGCCGAGCCCGCCCATCGCGTTCAGCGCCCGGGTCCGAAGCTCCGCGACGCCTACCACGCCTACCACGCCGACCACTCCGGCGACTTCGGGCTCTCCGACGCCCCCTGCCTCCCCTGCCAATCCATCCAACCCCCCGGGCGCCACGAACTCGACCACGACCGGTATCCGCTGGCCTGCCGGAACTGCCGCGACTGCGTCGAGCAGCGACGCGGGCACCTTGCCAAATCCGGCGTCGTCGAATCCGGCGGCCGCCTCCTGGCCGTTGGCCGGCGCGACCCGGCCGAACGCGACGAGCACGGCGATCGCCGCGAGTCCGATCATCCTGGATGGTTCCATGGTGCGGCAACATACACGGCGCACCCGGGCCGGCCAACGCGATCCGTGCGCGTTGTGCCCGGTGCGCCCACGCCTGCCCGAGTCCGCCCCGCCCACACCCGCCCGAGTCCACCCCCCCACGCCCGGCCCACGCCCGCCCCACGGCCACGCGCTCCCCCCCGATTGCGCTTCGGCTCCTGTTCGGGTACGATGGATTTCGGCTTCCATTCGGGGGGGCGAACTCGCATTCACGGAGAACGACAGATGGCTCTCACGAAGCGGCAGAAGGAGATTCTCGACTTCATCGAAGACTTCCTGGATACGCACGGTTATTCGCCCAGCTTCGAAGAGATCGCCTCGTTCTTCCAGTTCCGCTCCCTCGCGACGGTTCACGAGCACCTCTCGAACCTCGAGTCGAAGGGATATATCCGGAAGAACTACAACGAGAGCCGTTCGATCGACCTCGTGCGGACCGAAATGCGGCTGGCCGCCATCGAGCTGCCCCTGCTCGGACTCGTCGCGGCGGGCGAACCGATCGAAGCCATCGAAGACACGGAGACGATTCCCGTCCCCGAGGACCTGATCTCCGGCTCGGCCGGGTCGCACTACGTCCTTCGGGTGCGCGGCGATTCAATGATCGAGGAGCAGATTCGGGACGGCGACTACGTCATCGTCCAGTCGCGGCGAACCGCGCACGACGGTGAGATGGTCATCGCGCTCGTCGACGAGGAAGGCGCCACCGTGAAGCGGTTTTACCGTGAGACGGGCGGCATGGTGCGGCTGCAACCCGCCAACGCCGCGCTCGAACCGATGCGCTACCGGGCGGACCGGATCCGGATCCAGGGAATCGTCGTCGGCGTCATCCGCCGCTACTGACGGGCGGGAGACGCCTCCCGGGCACCGCGTGCTCCAGGCGCGTTGACTCCGGGCGCGTTGACTCCGGGCGCGTTGACACTCATCGCGCCCCCGGTAGGTTGCCGTCGTGCCCCACGAAACCAGCGCCACCAACCGATACCGGGCGACCGTCGAGTACGACGGGGCCGACTTCTGCGGATACCAGGTGCAGCCTGGTGTCCGCACCGTCCAGTTCGTCCTCGAGGCGGCGCTCGCCCGCCTGGCGAACCTGCCCGAGACGGCGAGCCTCCGGGTCGTCGCGGCGGGGCGGACCGACACCGGCGTCCACGCCCTCGGGCAGGAAGTCGCCTTCGACATGCCGACGCCGTGGGAATTAATGGAGCTCGAGCGCGCCCTGAACGCGGTCCTGCCGGCTGACGTCGCCGCAAGGAGGGTCCGCGCAACGGAACCCGACTTTCATCCCCGCTTTCATGCGACCGCGCGCCGCTACGAGTACTACATCTGTCCCCGCGACCCCGGCCCCCTGCGCGCCTCTCGCGTGTGGACGCCGTCGATCCGGCCCGATCCGGCGATCCTCCGAGAGGCGGCGCAGCGCCTGCTCGGCCGGCGCGCGTTCGACGCCTTCGCCAAGTCCGGCCAGCCGGCCCGCGGCACCGAGTGCACGATCGAGCGGGCGGAGTGGAGCGAGACCGGCCTCGGCGACCTCCGGTTCACGATCGTCGCGGATCGATTCCTCCACCACATGGTACGCTATATCGTTGCGACACTCGTCGACGTGGCGGCGGCGCGCCGTTCGCTCGAAGACTGGAGTCGATTGCTGCACGACGGCTCCGGGCGACCGCCCGAACCGGCGCCCCCACACGCGCTGTACCTTACCGGCGTCCGCTATCGCGATGGCTGGAATCGCGACGCCGGCGTGCCCGGCCTGTGGCCGCTCGAACCGGCCGCCAGTTTCATCGGCCTGGAAGAACTCACGGAGATCTCGTGAAGATGGCGAACACCTGGAAAGCCGCCGCTCTCGCACTCGCCCTCCCCGTGGTCATCGCCGCCGGGCTTGCTCTGGCCGCCGCGACCGACGGGACCCCCGCGATCGCGCAGGAGCGCCCTCCGCAGCAGGAGAGGCAGCTTCCGGCCGGCCAGGACTCCCTCGCCGCCGCGGGTCTCGATCCGCTCCCCTTCCCGGCAAGCAGCCCACGCCACACACCCGTGGTCGACGCCGTGCGCCGGGTCGGTCCGTCGGTCGTCAGCATCACCGTGCTCCGGACGGTCCGCGGAGCCGGACGCCGCGACCCGCTGCAGGAGTTCTTCGGCGCCGTGCCGCGCCAGATGCAGCGACGCGTCCGGGGACTCGGCTCCGGCTTCGCAATCGAAGACGGGTTCGTCCTCACGAACGATCACGTCGTTAACGGCGCCGACTCCATCGTGGTGACCGACGCCCAGGGCCGGCGCCACCGGGCGGACCTGATCGGCGGCGACGCCCTGATGGACATCGCCGTCCTCAGGGTCGGTCCCGGCCGGATCCCGCCCGCGCCCCTCGGTACGAGCGCGGACCTCGTCGTCGGCGAACCGGCGATCGCGATGGGGAACCCGCTCGGCTATTTCCTCGCCAACGCGGAGGCCACCGTCACCGTCGGCGTGATCTCGGGCGTCGGCCGCGACATCCGCGACGATTCCCGAAGCGGCGCCCTGTTCGCGGACATGATCCAGACGGACGCCGCGATCAACCCGGGAAACTCCGGCGGCGCGCTCGTCAACGCCGAGGGGCGGGTCATCGCGATCAACTCGTCGATCCTGTCGCGCTCCGGCGGATCCGAGGGCCTCGGCTTCGCCATCCCGATCGACCGAGCCCTGCGCATCGCGAACGAGCTGAAGGAGTACGGCCGCATTCGCCGGCCGTGGATCGGCGTCGACCCCGACGTGGTAGCCTCGGACACGACGCTGTTCTCGAGCACGCGCATCCGCCAGGTGGCGGAGGGCTCTCCCGCCGCCCGCGCGGGCCTTCAGAAGGGCGACATCCTCGCCTCCGTCGACGGTCGGCGGATCGACAGCCCGCTCGACCTCGAAGTCAGCCTGCTCGACGCCGGCGTCGGCTCCACGGTCCGCGTCGAGTACGCGAGAGACGGACGGCAGTTCGAAGCGGAACTCGGCGTCGTCGAACTCCCGTCGGATCGTGCCGAGCGCATCGAGATCCTCGAGGGGCTGGAACTCGTCACGATCGATCCGGCGATCGCGGCGGAACGACGTCTGAACTTCCAGTCGGGCGCTCTCGTCGCGACGATCTCCAACGCCAATAGTCGCGTCTCCGGGCTTCGCCGGGGCGACGTGATCGTGGCGATCAACCGGCAGCGTGTGGATACGGCCGAGGAGGTCAACGACCTCTTCCGGACGTTCGCCGGGGGCAGTAGGATCTGGGCGACCGTCTGGCGCGACGGCACGCTCGTGAACACCTGGCCGTTCCTGGTTCATTGAGTTCATTGACGGGCACTTGATTTGACTTCACGACAGACTCGTTACCCCCATCCGCTGATCGACAGGTACGCGTCGGCGGAGATGGCGGATATATTCTCGCCGCGCCGCCAGGCGCTGATATGGCGCGACCTCTGGATCGCGCTCGCCGATCTGCAGCGCACCCTCGGCGTCGACATTCCCGACGAGGCGATCGCCGGGATGTACGCGGCGCGCGACGAGCTCGACCTCGACCGCGTGGCCGAGATCGAATCCGAACTCCGCCACGACGTCATGGCCCACGTCCACCACTTCGGCGAGATGGCTCCCGCGGCCAGCCCGTTCATCCACCTGGGCGCGACGAGTTGCTACGTGTCCGACAACGCGGGCCTGATCCAGATCCGCGACGGCCTGCTCCTCGTCCGGCGGCGCCTGCTCGCGGCGATGTGGGAGCTGGCGGAGTTCTGCCGCGAATGGCGGGCCACGCCGACGCTCGGCTACACGCACTGGCAGCCCGCCCAGCCCACGTCGGTCGGCAAGCGGGCGACACTCTGGCTTCAGGACCTCCTGCTCGACTACCACGCCGTGGAGAGCCTCCTCGCGGACCTGCGCTTCCGCGGCGCGCGCGGCACGACCGGCACCGAGGCGAGCTTTCTCGAACTGTTCGATGGCGACGGCGCGAAGGTCGACGAACTCAACGCCCGGCTCTCTGAACGGTTCGGCTTTCCCGGCACGTACGCGGTTGTCGGCCAGACGTATCCGCGCAAGGTCGACCATCGGTTGCTTTCGACGCTGGCCGGCATCGGCGCGAGCGTCGCCCGGTTCGGTCAGGACATGAGGTTGCTCCAGAGCTTCGGCGAGATGGAAGAGCCGTTCGGGCGCTCGCAGGTGGGATCCTCCGCGATGCCCTACAAGCGGAACCCGATGCGCAGCGAGCGCGCCTGCTCGCTCGCGCGCCACCTGTGCGCTCTCGAGATCGACGGGGCGTGGACCGCCTCCGTGCAGGGACTCGAGCGCACCCTCGACGATTCTGCCGTGCGGCGCATCGCCCTGTCGGAGGCGTTCCTGATCGCCGACTCACTGCTGACGATCGTGCGCGACATCGCCTCCGGCATCGTCGTGCACGAACCCGTGATCCGGCGCCGCCTCGACGGCGCGCTGCCATTCCTGGTCGTCGAAGAGGCGTTGATCGCCGGCGTCAGGCGGGGCGGCGATCGGCAGGAGCTGCACGAGCGCATCCGGCGCCACGCGATGGACGCCCGGGGCCGGCTCGACGAGGGCGCGACCGACAACGACTTCTTCGATCGCGTAGCGGGCGACGAAGCCTTCGGTTTGGAGCGAGCGGAGCTGGAGGGCCTGTGCGAGGCCGGCGACCTGATCGGCCGAGCGGCAGAACAGGTGGACGCGTTCCTGCGCAACGAGGTCGAGCCGGTGCTGGCCGGCTTCGAGCCGGGAGAAAAAGAAACACTAAGAGTCTGACCGAAAGTCTTACGCAGGGAGAACGATAGGCATGGAAGCGATTCGAGAGACCCACCTGCCCCTCCCGCTGCTGCGGCAGGGCAAGGTGCGCGAAATGTACGAAGTCGGCGACGACCTGCTCCTCGTGGCGAGCGACCGAATCAGCGCCTTCGACTGTATCCTGCCCCAGCCAATCCCGAGCAAGGGCGCGGTGCTCACACAGATCTCGTCATACTGGTTCGACCAGACCACGGACATCGTGGAGAACCACTGCATCTCGGCGGACCCCGACGAGATCGTGGCGCGATATCCCGAACTGGCGGAGACGCGGGACGTGTGGGCCGGCCGGGGGATGCTCGTCCGGCGCGCCCGCCCCTTCCCCGTCGAGTGCGTCGTGCGTGGTTTCATCACCGGTTCGGCCTGGAAGGAGTACCGTCAGAGTGGAACGCTGGCCGGCGAGCCGCTGCCGGACCGCCTCCTCGAGGCGCAGGAGCTCAGCCCGCCGATCTTCTCGCCGGCCACGAAGGCGGAAACGGGCCACGACGAGAACATCACGTTCGACCAGATGAAGCAGATCGTCGGCCTGAAGGTCGCGGAGCACCTGCGCGAGGTCAGCCTGTCTCTCTACACGTTCGCGCGTGAGCGGGCGCGTGAACGCGGCATCATCATCGCCGATACGAAGTTCGAATTCGGCACGACCATGGCCGGCGAAGTGATCCTGATCGACGAAGCGCTGACGCCCGATTCGTCGCGGTTCTGGCCGGCCGACGGATACGCGCCCGGCGCGACCCCGCCGTCGCTCGACAAGCAGCCGGTACGCGACCATCTCGAGAGCCTGGTGGCCGCGGGCGAGTGGGATCGTCAGCCGCCCGCTCCCGACCTGCCGGACGAGATCGTTACCTCGACCGCGGAACGCTATCGCGAAGCGTACCGGCGGATCACGAGCGTGGAGCTGCCGGACTTCTAGGGCGAGACGGTTCGCCGACCACGCGACCACGCGAACCGCCGAGCAACGCACGCAAACCAGTTCCACCAGCTAGACCGGGAGGCAGACATCCGATACGCAGTGCAGGTGAGGGTCACCCCGCGGCCCGGCATCCTCGACCCCGAGGGCGAGACCATCGGCCGCGCGCTCGGCTCCCTCGGTTACGAAGGCGTGAGCGACGTACGGGCCGGACGGCTGATCACCCTGAACATCGACGCCGACTCGGCGGAGGACGCCCGGGCGGCGGCAGCGGAAATGTGTGAGCGCCTGATCGCCAATCCGATCATCGAAGACTTCGCCGTCCGCGTCGACGAAGCGGCCGGGTGATGCGCTTCGGCATCGTTCGGTTCCCCGGTTCCAACTGCGACGCCGACTGCGAGCGCGCCGTCGTAGAAGGCCTCGGTCACGAAGCCGTCTACCTGTGGCACAAGAACACGTCGCTCGAGGATGTCGACGCCGTGCTGCTGCCAGGCGGATTCTCCTACGGCGATCACCTGCGGGCGGGCGCGATCGCGCGATTCAGCCCGATCATGCCGGCCGTCGTCGACTTCGCCCGCTCGGGGGCTCCCGTGGTCGGCATCTGCAACGGTTTCCAGGTCCTGTGCGAGGCGCACCTGCTCCCGGGCGCCCTGATCCGCAACCGCGGCCTCCGCTTCCGGCACACCGAGGTGATCCTCCGCGTCGAGCGCGCCGACACCGTGCTCACGGCGGCCTGCGGTCCGGGCCAGCTGCTCCGCCTGCCGATCGCCCACGGCGAGGGCCAGTACGTCGCCGATCCCGCCACACTCGACGAACTCGAAGGCCAGGGACGGGTCGTCTTCCGCTATGTGGATGAGGTTGGCGAGGTCACCGACACCGCCAATCCCAACGGTTCGCTCCGCGGCATCGCCGGGATCTGCAACGAAACCGGCAACGTCGTCGGCCTGATGCCGCACCCAGAGCGCGCGATCTCCGCTCTCCTCGGTTCCGCCGACGGCCTGCCCCTCTTTCGGTCGCTCGAGATCGCCGGCGGCGGCCGGGTGGCCCGATGAGCCCCGCCAGCACGACCGACGCCGCCTCCGCGGTCGAGATTTCGCCCGAGCTCGTCGCGGAACACGGCCTGTCGGAGGACGAGTACGAGAAGATCCTCGGCGTCATGGGCCGCGAGCCCACGATCGAGGAACTCGGCATTTTCTCCGCCATGTGGTCCGAGCACTGCGGCTACAAGAACTCGCGGCCGCTCCTGAAGACCCTGCCTGTCGAGGGGCCGCTGCTGGTGCAGGGCCCGGGCGAGAACGCCGGCGTGATCGACGCGGGCGAGGGCTGGGGCGTCGCGTTCAAAGTCGAGAGCCACAACCACCCCTCGGCGGTCGAGCCCTACCAGGGGGCGGCGACGGGGGTCGGCGGGATCCTCCGCGACGTGTTCACGATGGGCGCGCGGCCGATCGCCGTGCTGGACAGCCTGCGCCTCGGATCGCTCGACTCGCCGCGCTCCCGCTACCTGCTCGACGGCATCGTCCGCGGCATCGGCGACTACGGGAACTGCGTCGGCGTCCCGACCGTCGGGGGCGAGACGGTGTTCGACCCCGTGTACGAGAAGAATCCGCTCGTCAACGCCATGTGCGTCGGCGTCCTGCGGCTCGACAAGCTGATGCGGGGCCGCGCCGACGGCGTCGGCAACCCGGTGATGGCGGTCGGCGCGCGCACCGGGCGCGACGGCATCCACGGCGCGACGTTCGCCTCCGCGGATCTCGACGAGGCGAACGACCGCCGTCCTCAAGTGCAGGTCGGCGACCCGTTCACCGAGAAGCTGCTGCTCGAGGCAACGCTCGAGCTCATCGAGCGCGACCTGCTGATCGGGATCCAGGACATGGGCGCCGCCGGCCTCACGTCGAGCGCCGCCGAGATGGCCGCCCGCTCGGGCTCCGGGATCGACATCGATGTCGACCTCCTTCCCGTGCGCGAAACGGGGATGAGCGCGTACGAAATGCTGCTGTCCGAATCGCAGGAGCGCATGCTGCTCGTGGCGCGTCCGGAGCGGGTGGACGACGTGCACGAGGTGCTCGAGCGCTGGGACCTGCAGTCGGCGGTGATCGGACACGTGACCGATGATGGCTTCTTCCGCGTGCGGCGGGGCGACCACGTCGTGGCCGAGATTCCCGTGACGCCGCTCGTCGACGAGTGCCCGACGTACACGCGCGAAGGCGTCGAGGACCCTGACATCCGGGCCCTGCGCGAACGCGACGTCACCGCCATGCTCGAACTCGACTCCGACAACGCCGCGGTCGATGCCCTTCTCGCGCTACTCGACTCGCCGTCGATCGGCTCCCGCGCCTGGATTCACGAGCAGTACGATTCGAGCGTGCAGACCAACACGGCCGCCGGGCCGGGCAGCGATGCGGCGGTTCTCCGCCTCGCGGATACGGGCCGCGGGATCGCCGTGTCGATCGACGGCAACGGGCGCTACGTCTACCTCGACCCCCGGGTCGGCGCGCAGATCGCCGTATGCGAGGCGGCCCGCAACGTCGCCTGTTCGGGCGCCAGACCGGTCGCGATCACGAACTGCCTGAACTTCGGCAACCCGCTCGGGGCGGCCGTCTATCACCAGCTCAGCGAGGCCGTCACCGGCATCGGTGATGCCTGCCGCGCGCTCGGCACTCCCGTGTCCGGCGGCAACGTCTCCCTCTACAACGAGACGCCCTCCGGACCGATCTACCCTACCCCGGTGATCGGGATGGTGGGCGTGCTCGACGATATCGAGCGGCGCGTGCCCACCGCCTTCCGCGCCCCTGGCGACGCCGTGATCCTGGTTGGCGAGACGCGCGAGGAGATCGGCGGGTCGGAGTACCTCGCCGCGGTGCACGGACTCGTCGCCGGCCCGCCGCCGGCCATCGATCTCGACGAGGCCGCGCGGCTCGTCAGTTGGCTCGTCGAGAGCGCCGAGGCCGGCCTGCTCCGGAGCGCGCACGACTGCTCGGACGGCGGCGCGGCCGTCGCGCTCGCGGAGGCCGCCTTGCTCGCGCCTGGAGGTCCGCTCGGCGTCGAGGCCAATCTGGACGGCCACGGGGCCGGCTACGGCGACGGCGACCTCGACCGCGACGCCGACGTCGCGCCCGCGGCGGCGCTGTTCGGAGAGTCCCAGAACCGCGTGATCGTCTCGTGCGATCCCGACCGCGTCGCCGATCTCGCGCGGACGTGCGAAGCGCACGGCCTCGTCTGTCGCCACATTGGTACCGTACGCGATCGCGACGGAAACCTGCGAATCACGGCCGGGGCACGAACCATCGAACTCCCGATCCGCAAGGCCTGGGCAATTTACGAAGATGCGCTTCCCCGACGGATGGAGAACGAGGCGGGCCTGACTTCATGAGTCGACAGACAGGATCATATACGCCGGCGCGGCGACCCGAGCCCTCGGCGCGACCGAAGCTCTTCACGCGGCTGTCCGAGCCGGCGACCCGACGGAAGCTCCCGACATGGCGGGACGACGACCGCCTGCGCGACGAATGCGGCGTCATGGCCGTGAGCGGCGGCCATTCGGCGGCGCAGCTCACGTCCCTCGGCCTGTACGCCCTCCAGCATCGCGGACAGGAGAGTTGCGGGATCGTGTCGATCGACGAGCACGAGAAGGCGCACCTTCACAAGGCGATGGGGCTCGTATCCGACGTGTTCGACGACGCGGCGCTCGCCCGGCTGCCGGGAGCCACCGCGCTCGGCCACACCCGCTACTCCACCGCCGGCAGCTCGAGCGTGCGCAACGCACAGCCGGTGGTCGTCAACTATCGTCACGGTTTCATGGCGATCGCTCACAACGGAACGCTGACGAACGCCGGCCAGCTGCGCGACAGCCTCACAGACGAGGGCGCGATCTTCCAGACGGACAGCGATTCGGAAGCCGTCATCCACCTGATCGCCCGCTCGCGGCGCGCGACGCCCGACCAGCAGGTGGACGACGCATTGTCTCAGCTCGAGGGCGCCTTCTCGATGGTCCTGTCGATCGGACGCACCGTCTACGCCGTTCGGGACGCGCGCGGTTTCCGGCCGCTCGTGCTCGGCAGGCTCGACGGCGCCGCCGTCGTCGCCTCCGAGACGTGCGCGCTCGACATCATGGGAGCCGAATACGTGCGGGAGATCGAGCCCGGCGAAGTCCTGAAGATCCGCGACGGCCGGGTCATGTCGCTGCGGCCGCTCGAACCCGCGCCGCACTCACCCTGCCTGTTCGAGCTCGTCTACTTCGCGCGGCCCGACTCCACGGTATACGGGACCAGCGTCGACCGGGCGCGCCGCGCGTTCGGCCGGCAGCTTGCCCGCGAGCACCCGGTCGAAGCCGACTGCGTGTTCGCGGTGCCCGACTCGTCGAACTCGGCGGCGCTCGGCTACGCGGAGGAGTCCGGCGTCCCGTTCGAACTGGCGCTCATCCGCAACCACTACGTCGGCCGCACGTTCATCCATCCGAGCCAGGCGGCGCGCGACTTCAAGGTCCGCGTGAAGTACAACCCGGTGCGCGAGCTGATCGATGGCCGCCGCGTCATCGTCGTCGACGACTCGCTCGTCCGCGGCACGACGAGCCGGGGGCTGGTCGCACTTCTCCGCGAGCAGGGGGCGCGCGAGATCCACTTCCGCATCGCGTCCCCACCCATCATCTCACCCTGCTACTACGGCATCGACATGCCCACTCGGGAAGAACTCATCGGCGCAGCCAAGACCGTGCCCGAGATCGGCCGCCATCTCGGCGTCGACTCGATCGGTTACCTGTCGCTCGAGGGCATGCGGGAGGCCGTCGGCGCCGTGGGTTCGGCCGTCGGCGCCGCCAGCACGTTCTGCACGGCCTGCTGGACGGGCGACTACCCCGCCCCGCTGGTCGACCTCGAAGCGGGCCTCGCCGCCGCCGGAACGGGACGCTGATGGCGACCCGGCCGGCCGATGCCGTACCGCAGAAGTACGTCTACGTCTTCGGCCGGGGCCACGCGGATGGCGCCACCGAACAGAAGGCGCTCCTCGGCGGCAAGGGCGCGAATCTGGCGGAGATGACGAACCTCGGTATCCCCGTTCCGCCGGGCTTCACGCTCACCACCGACGTCTGCCGCCAGCACCTCATGAGCAGCGCCCTGCCCGACGGCGTGGAAGAGGATGTCGCCGAGGCGCTCTCCCGGCTCGAGGGCTTCACCGGAAAGCGCTTCGGATCCGCCGATGATCCGCTGCTCGTTTCCGTGCGATCGGGCGCCGCCGTGTCGATGCCCGGCATGATGGACACGATTCTCAACCTCGGCCTCAACGACGAGACGGTAGAGGGGCTCGCGCGCGTGTCCGGCGATCCCCGTTTCGCCTGGGACTCCTACCGGCGCTTCCTGCAGATGTACGGCGAGGTCGTGCTCGGCGTGGACAGCCGGCTGTTCGAGTGGCGGCTCACGAAGCACCGCGAAGCGTCGGCCGTGACGGAAGACAGTGACCTGTCCGCCGACCACCTGCGCGAGATCGTCACAGAGTATCGTACCGTGATCGACGACCACGCCGCCGGCGGATTCCCGGATGACCCGCAGCGTCAACTATGGGGGGCAATCGACGCGGTGTTCGAGAGCTGGCGGACGCCGCGCGCGATCGCCTACCGCAAGGCGTACGCGATTCCCCACGACCTGGGCACCGCCGTCAACGTGCAGGCGATGGTGTACGGCAACCGCGGTCGCACGAGCGGCACCGGCGTCGCCTTCACTCGCAATCCGGCCACGGGCGAGCGCCTCATGTTCGGCGAGTTCCTCGTGAATGCGCAGGGCGAAGACGTCGTGTCCGGCACACGCGACCCGCTCTCGATCGAAGAGATGAACGACCATCTGCCCGAGGCGTTCGAACAGCTCGTCGCGACCGCGGAACGGCTCGAGACACATTACGCCGACATGCAGGATCTCGAGTTCACGGTCGAAGACGGCAGCCTCTACCTGCTGCAGACCCGCACCGGAAAGCGCACCGCGCGGGCGGCCGTTCGCATCGCCGTCGAGATGGCCGACGAGGGCTGGATCGAGCGGCGTGAAGCCGTCCTGCGCGTCCCGCCCGAGCGGCTCGAGGAACTGCTCCATCCGACCATCGACCCGGCGGCCGACTTCACGCCGCTGGCCGTCGGCAATCCCGCCTCCCCGGGCGCCGCCACGGGCCGCCTCGTGCTCACGGCGCGGGAGGCGATCGCGGCGAAGGAGGCGGGCGAGCCCGTCATCCTCGTGCGCCCGGAGACCTCGCCCGACGATTTCGAGGGCATGGTCGCCGCGGAGGCCATCGTCACCTGCCGTGGCGGCCGGTCCAGCCACGCCGCCGTCGTCGCGCGCGGCATGGGCAAGTGCTGCGTGGTCGGCACGAAGGCGCTCCACATCGACGAAGAGGCGGGGCTGATCCGCGCCAACGACCGCGTGCTGAAGCGGGGCGACTGGCTGACCGTCGACGGATCCTCCGGAGAGATCATTCCCGGAAAGATCGCGATGATCCAGCCCGAACCCGACGAACACTTCGAGCGCCTGATGGGCTGGGCCGACGAGTTCCGGCGGCTCGGGGTGCGCGCCAACGCCGACACGCCGGACGACGCGCGCACGGCCCGCGCTCACGGGGCCGAGGGCATCGGACTCTGTCGAACCGAGCACATGTTCTTCGGCGACGAGCGCATCGACGCCGTGCGGGAGATGATCCTCGCGCCCGACGCGGCAGGTCGGCAGGCCGCGCTGGAGCGCCTTCTCCCGATGCAGCGCGATGATTTCATCGGAATCTTCCGCGCGATGGACGGCCTGCCCGTCACGATCCGCCTGCTGGATCCGCCGCTGCACGAGTTCCTTCCGTACGAGACGGACGAGGTCGCGCGGCTGAGCGCAGCGACCGGCCGGACGCCGGCCGACATCGAGGCCGAGGTGGAACGGATGTCGGAGTCCAACCCGATGCTCGGGCATCGCGGATGCCGCCTGGCCTTCGATCGCCCGGATCTTACGCGTATGCAGGCGCGGGCGATCCTCGAAGCCGCCCTCATCGTGCAGGCGGAAGGCGGCGATCCGAGGCCCGAGATCATGATCCCGCTCGTAGGCCACGTTGCGGAGCTCGAGAACCAGCGTGCGCTCGTCATAGAGACGGCCCGTCACGTCTACGACGAACGCCGCGAGCGCATCGATTTCGCACTCGGCACGATGATCGAACTCCCCCGCGCCTGCCTGACCGCGCGCGACATCGCCGGGCCGGCCGAGTTCTTCTCCTTCGGGACGAACGATCTCACGCAGACGACGCTCGGGATCTCGCGCGACGACGCGGGAACCTTCCTCCCCGCGTACGTCGACGCCGGGATCTATCCGAAGGACCCGTTCCAGAGCATCGATCAGGAGGGCGTCGGACGACTCATGCGCATCGCGGTCGAAGAGGGACGGGCCAAGGTTCCCGACCTCAAGATCGGGATCTGTGGTGAGCACGGGGGCGACCCCGAATCCGTCCTCTTCTGCGATGAGATGGGACTCGATTACGTTTCCTGTTCGCCCTTCCGGGTCCCCGTCGCCCGGCTCGCGGCGGCGCATTCGGCGCTGGCGGCGGA
>JBPCJZ010000119.1:0-4296 GCA_051004775.1 Gemmatimonadota bacterium | reverse complement strand
ATGCTCGCCCGCACATCGTCACGGCACGGCGTGGCTCCGCCGAGCCGCAGATCGCGGACCCGGCCGGCCAGCGCGGCGTCGCGCCGCAGCCAGTCACGGCATGCAGCGCATTCCGCCACGTGGCGGCGCGCCTCCGTGACTTCGGGTGCGTCCGGCCCCTCGGTGGCTTCGGCCGCCCAGAGGGGCTCCAGCACCTGCTCACAATGTGCGTCCATTACGGCTCGTTCAGCTCCCCACTGAGTGCCTGAACCATCGAACATGAACAGCCATGTCGCTCCCAGGTTCAGTAACTGTCTGAAGGACCCGCATGTTCCGCGCCCGATCCCGGGTTCGGGCGGCGCGGCGCCGGGCCGTTCGGCTGGAACGTCGTCGTCAGCCGAGCGCCCGTTCGATGAGTTCCTGCTGCTCGCGCGCGTGGGCCTGGGCCGTGCCGGCCGCGGGGCTGGCCCGTTCGGGGCGGCCGACGAGACTGATCGTGCAGCTGAGCCCCGCGACCTCCGCCAGCGCGCCGCGGATGTAGCGCCAGGCCCCCATGTTGGCCGGCTCTTCCTGCATCCAGACGACCTCATCCAGCGCGGGATACATGCCGATGACGGCCTCGAGGGTTGCCGCCGGGAACGGATAGAGCAGTTCGATCCGGGCCACGTCCACTGACGTCGCCGCTTCCCAGCCCTCGGACCCGGTCAGATCGTAGAACACCTTTCCCGAGCACAGTACGAGGCGCTTCACCGCCGCCGGGTCTTCGCGCACGCCGGGCAGTACCGGCCGGAAGCTTCCGTCGGTGAGCTCCGACATCGGCGACCTCGCCTCGGGATGCCGCAGCAGGCTCTTCGGCGTCATGACGATGAGCGGACGCCGATCCTCGCGAAGTCCCTGGAGCCTGAGGAGATAGAAATACTGGGCGGGCGTGGAGCAGTTGGCCACGCGGATGTTCTCTTCGGCCGCCAGGTCGAGAAACCGCTCGAGGCGGGCGCTCGAATGCTCCGGTCCCTGGCCCTCGTAGCCGTGGGGGAGCAGCAGCACGAGGCGCGACTCGAGGCCCCACTTCGACCGTCCGGAGACGATGAACTGGTCGATGATCGCCTGGGCGACGTTGGCGAAGTCGCCGAACTGCGCCTCCCACAGGACGAGAGCGTCCGGGGAGAACACGCTGTAGCCGTACTCGAACCCGAGGCAGGCGACTTCCGACAGCGGGCTGTTCCATACCTGGAACCACGCCTGGTCGGGCGCGAGATCGGTGAGCGGGATGTACTGCGCCCCCGTCTCCACATCGTGCAGCACCGAATGCCGCTGGCTGAACGTGCCCCGCTGGGTGTCCTCGCCGGTGAGGCGGATGGGCACGCCTTCCTCGAGCAGACTGCCGAGGGCGAGTGATTCCGCGTGCGCCCAGTCCATCCCCTTCTCGGCCTGGTCCCTACGACGCTCGAGTTGCTTCGCGAGCTTGGGAAACACGTGGAAATCGTCGGGCCACGAGTTGATCGCCTCGTTGATTCTGGCCAGCCGATCGGCCGGCACGGCCACGTCGACCGTGGCCGGATCGACGAGCTCGGTCGTTCCCCCGGGATCGATGTCGGGTTGCCGGTAGGACGCCTTCGCTTCGGCTTTCGCTTCGGCTTTCGCTTCGGCTGTCTCCGCGGCTTCCGGACCTGACTCTTCGAGCTTCTCGGTGACCCAGCGACGGGCCTCCTGCATCCGCTCGTCGAACGCCTCCGCCATCTTCTCGGCTTCCGCGCGTTCGATCACGCCACTTTCCACGAGTCGGTCGACCCACTGGTCCCGCACCGTTGGATGCTCGTTGATCAGCTCGTACATCCGCGGCTGTGTGTACGCGGGCTCATCGCCCTCGTTGTGGCCGTACCGGCGATACCCGACGAGGTCGATGACGATGTCCTGCCCGAACGCGGTGCGGTAGTCCATGCCCAGCCGGATCGCCGCCAGGCAGGCTTCCGGATCGTCGGCGTTCACGTGAAGGATCGGAATCCGGAAGGCGAGGGCGAGATCGCTGGCGTAGCGGGTCGACCGGCTGTCCTCGGGGTCCGTCGTGAAACCGAGCTGGTTGTTCGCCACGAGGTGGAGCGTGCCGCCGGTCTCGTAGCCTTGCAGCCGGCAGAGGTTCAGGGTCTCCGCGACGACGCCCTGGCCGATGAACGCGGAGTCGCCGTGAATCAACACGGGCAGCACACCGGTCCCGTGCTTCTCGTCGAACCGGATCGCGTTTCCGTTCTTGAACGGCGCCGCCTCCTGCACGATCTGCTCGCGCGCGGCGCGCGCCATCCCTTCGAGCACCGGATTGACATGCTCCAGATGACTCGGATTTGGCGCGAGGATGACCTCCAGGTCACCGTTCGGCGAGTGGACGATCTGCCGCGCCCCCAGGTGATACTTCACGTCGCCCGAGCCGGGCACCGTGGTCTGCAGCCCTCTCTCGTACTCGCCCTCGAACTCCGCGATGATTGACTCGTACGGACGGCCGACGAGGCGTGAAAGGACGCTGAGCCGGCCGCGGTGCGCCATCCCGAGGAACACCTTCTGCGTGCCGCCGGCCGCCGCGATCCGTACGGCGGAGCTCAGCATCGGGATGATCATGTCGAGCCCCTCGATCGAGAACCGCTTCTGACCGAGGAAGGCGCGATGCAGAAAGCGTTCGAAGCCTTCCACCTCGGTGAGGATTTCGAGCACGCGCATCTGCGCGTCGCGGCTCAGCGGATCGAAGTGCCGTCCCGACTCGATGTACCCGACGAGCCAGTTCCACTGCTCGACGTCGTCCATGTGGTCGAGCTCGTAACCGATGCGCCCGCAGTAGGTGTCCTTGAGCGACTCGACGACATCGAGCGCCGTGTCGCCGATCCGCTCGAGACTGATCGCGGAGGCCGGCACCTGTTCGAGGTCGCGGGCGGTGACGCCGTGGAAGTCGAACGTGAGCGACGGATGGCCTGGAGGCGCCGAACCCAGCGGGTCGAGCTGCACAAGCAGATGGCCACGCGTGCGGTAGGCCTCCGCCAGCGCCCCGGCCGCCGCTGCGGCGCGGAGTAGATGGGCGGTGGCCGCGGTGTCGGGCGAGGTGGTGGGCGCGGCGTCGGTGGTGGCTGCGGTCGCCGCAGCGGGATCCGGGCCGAAACCGTTTGCCTGTGGGTCTACGAGTGACGGCGGGACGATGCCCCGGTCGCGCAGACTGCGCTCGTACAACTGGTCGGCGTAGCCGGCGTTGTAGCCGTCCGCCTGATCTGGTTGGCTCATACTTCCGTAGTGGAACTGCCGTAAGGTCGAAGTTCAGGGTTTCCTCGGGGCCACGTCTTCGAGGCGGGCACCGGGCTGCAAAGGTACGGGCTGGCGTTGCCAGCACAAGTTGGACGCGCCGCTGGTCGAGTTGGCGGGAAAGACCTTCGGCCGCGACCAGGCCGGGGGGAACACGCCGCAGCCGCATGAGGTTGCCCATAGGAGAATGTGAGAGGCAGAACCTGTCCCGGAGTTTTGACATGAAGCGCGTGGATCCCGGTAACGGGCTGGTTGCGATATTTGCGGCGGCGATCGCCCTGGCTGGGGTCGCCCCGGCCGCCTGCGCACAGCAGGAGGGGGACGGCGCGGGTCCACGCTCAAGCCGCGACGTCGAGCGCCTCCGCGGTACGGACGAGTGGCGGACGGACTTCGCGAACGCCTCGGTGCCTCTGAGCGAGATCGTCAGCGGAGGCCCGCCGAAGGATGGGATCCCACCGATCGACGAGCCGAAGTTCGAGTCCGCCGAAGAGGCTGCCGAGTGGCTGGAGCCGCGCGACCCGCTGATGGTGGTCTCGCTCGGCGACGAGGTGAAGGCCTACCCGCTGGGGATCCTGATCTGGCACGAGATCGTCAACGACGTCGTGGGCGGCGTCCCGGTCGCCGTCACGTTCTGCCCTCTCTGCAACACGGCCCTCGTGTTCGATCGTCGCCTCGACGGACGCACGCTCGACTTCGGCACGACCGGCCGGCTCCGGCAGTCGGACCTCGTCATGTACGACCGGCAGACAGAGTCGTGGTGGCAGCAGGCCGTTGGGGAGGCGATCGTCGGTGAACTGACCGAGCGTAAGCTCGAACTCGTGCCGGCCAACACGCTCGGCTGGGAGCGCGTCCGCCGTCTGTACCCGAATGTCCGCGTCCTCTCGCGCGACACCGGATTTCCGTCGTACGCCTCGTCGGGACGCTACGGACAGAATCCGTACCGGGGCTACGACACGGGCAGCGGTCCGTATCCGCGCTTCGTCCAGGGCGAGTTCCGGGACGACCTGCCGGCGATGGAGCGGGTCGTCGCGATCGATCGCG
>JBPCJZ010000118.1:0-4132 GCA_051004775.1 Gemmatimonadota bacterium | reverse complement strand
GATAAATCCGCCGCGTTCGGCGAGGCCAACTCCCTGATCGTGTTCGCCGAGCCCGCCCTGTGGGAGCAGCTCGAACAGGAGACCTACGACGCGCTGGAGCCCACCCAGTTCACGACGCGGGACGAGCGGACGTTCAACGTCACGCACACCTCGTCGGAGGGAGGCGACGAAAACCAGCTCCTGCGCTGGAAGCAGGTGGTCGTATTCGCGGCGCCCGGCGACGAGCGCCTCGCGCAGATCGCGGACGAGGCCGGGGTGGGACCGGTCGCCGGTGAGATCATCCAGGCCGGGGACGTGTGGGCGCGAGGGCAGCTCGTGACGGCGGTGGTCCTCGACCCCGGGAACGAAGCGGCATCCTGGCGCGCGGCGCTCCCGGAGCTGGCGCGCATCCTGGACGACGCGTACCGCCAGTTTGCCACGTCCCGCATGTTCGTCAGCGGCGTGGACACGGTTCTCGCCAGGCAGGTTCGCGAGCGTTTCGGCGCCGCGCTACGGGCGCCGATCATCTACCGCGGCGCGATCGATGAAGCCGGCTTCATCCGCCTGCGCAACGACCGGCCGGACCCGTCGGACCGGATCCGTTCCGTGCTCATCCAACGGCGGGCAGCCGCCGACAGCGCGGGCGGCGCCGGAGCGCCGCTCGACCCCGAGGCGCTCTTCGCATGGCGCGCGAGCGTCGACAGCGTGATGTACAACGTGCCGCAGTCCATCGAACGCGTTCCCTTCGAGCCTCGCCGGTTCGATGTCGACGGCGCCGAGGCTCTCGAGGTGCGCGGAATCTGGCACGACGAGGGCTCCTTCCCGGCGGCCGGACCGTTCATCGTGCGCGCCGTGCGCTGCCCCGCCGCTGGAGGGCAGCCGGCCTCTACCTGGTTCTTCGACGCGTGGCTCTACTCGCCCAACGCCCGCGACAGTAAGTACGAGTTCATGCTTCAACTCGAGGAGATCCTCGATTCGTTCCGCTGCACCTCAGAGTGAAGTGAAGTTTCATGTCTTTCGTCCACCTGCACTGCCATAGCGAGTACTCCCTCCTCGACGGAGCCAACCGCCTCGACGCCCTGATCGACCGGGCCTCGGAGCTGGACATGGCGTCCCTCGCGATCACCGACCACGGCAACCTGCACGGAGCCTGGGAGTTCCAGGAGAGGGCGCGGAAGGCCGGCATCAAGCCGATCCTCGGGTTCGAGGCCTACGTGGCCTACGGCAGCCGGCTCACGAAGGAGCGTCCCCCCGAGGCGCCCGCCGACTACTCCCACCTGGTCGTGCTGGCCGCCGACCGGCGCGGATACCAGAACCTCGTCAAGCTCAGCTCGCGCGGATTCACGGAAGGGTTCTACCGGAAGCCGCGCATCGACCGGGAGCTGCTCGCGGAGTGCGCCGACGGGCTCGTGATCACGAGCGCCTGCCTGGCCGGGGAAATCGCGCGTTCCCTCGGGCGCGGCCGGTACGACGAGGCGAAGGAGACGGCCGAGTGGTACGCACGCACGTTCCCGGGACGCTACTTCCTGGAGGTGCAGAACCACGGGATCGAAGGGCAGCACGAGGTGAACGAGGGCGTGTTCGCGATCGCCGACGAACTCGGCCTCCCGGTGCTCATCACCAACGACGCCCACTACCTGCGGCGCGAGGACGCGGACGCCCACGACACCCTGCTGTGCATCGGCACCGGGGCGTTCAAGAGCGACACCGACCGGCTCTCGTTCGACGGACAGGAGAGCTACTTCAAGTCCGTCGAGGAGATGGCCGCCCTGTTCCCGGACCGGCCCGAGCTGCTCGCGAATACCGTCCTCGCGGCCGATTTGTGCGACGTTCAGTTCGAGCAGAAGTACCATCTGCCGAACTTCCCGCTCCCGGCGACCGCCGACACCGACGTGGCTTACCTGCGGGAACTGACGACAGACGGCGCGCGAGAGCGCTACGGCGACCCGCTGCCGGCCGACGTCGCGGAGCGCCTGGAGTTCGAGCTCGGCGTGATCGAGCAGACCGGCTACGCCGGCTATCTGCTCATCGTGTGGGACTTCATCCGCGCCGCCCGCGAGTTCGACATCCCCGTCGGGCCCGGCCGCGGATCCGCCGCTGGCTCGATCATCTGCTACTGCCTGCGGATCACGGACGTCGACCCGCTCGAGTTCGACCTGCTGTTCGAGCGCTTCCTGAACCCCGACCGGGTGTCGATGCCCGACATCGACATCGACTTCTGTTACGAGGGCCGCGGGCGGATCATCGAGTACGTGCGTGACAAGTACGGCGCCGACTCGGTGGGCCAGATCATCACGTTCGGGACGATGCTCGCCCGGGCCGCCCTGCGGGACGTCGGCCGGGTCCAGGGGTTCACGCCGGCCGAGACCGACCGGCTCGCCAAGCTGATCCCCAACAGCCCCGGATACTCGCTGACCGCGAGCGAGGCGATCACGAAGGTGAAGGAGCTTGCCGATCTCTACCAGAAGGATCCGCGGACGCGGCGCCTGCTTGATGAGACCGCACGGATCGAGGGCCTGAAGCGGCACACGTCCGTCCACGCCGCGGGCGTCGTGATCGCGCCCGGCCCGCTCGAAGAGTTCGTCCCCGTGTGCCGGGACACGAAGGGGGGTGAGGACAGCGTCATCACCCAGTTCGACATGGTGGCGCTCGAGAAGGTCGGCATGCTGAAGATGGACTTCCTCGGCCTGCGCACGCTGACGGTGATCCACGACGCCGCGGCGATGATCGCGGCGCGGCACGACGTGACGGTCGACTGGGACGAGCTCGGCCACGAGGACCCCGCCGTGTTCGAGATGCTGGCGGCCGGCGGCACGTCCGGCGTCTTCCAGTTCGAGTCGGCGCTCGCGACCGAGAAGCTGCGGGCGATGCGCTGCGACCGCTTCGAAGACCTCGTCGCAGTCAACGCGCTGATCCGGCCCGGGCCGCTCGACGCGGGGATGACCGACGTCTACATCCGCCGGAAGCGTGGCTTCCAGCCGGTCGAGTACCCGACACCCGAGCTGCAGGAACTGCTCGAGCCGACCTACGGCATCTTCACCTACCAGGAGCAGGTGATGCGGGCGGCCAACGTGCTCGCGGGGTTCACGCTGGCCGAAGCGGACGTGCTGCGGAAGGCCGTCGGCAAGAAGGACGCGGCGCTGACCGACAAGGTGCTCGGTGACTTCGAGACCCGGGCCGTCGAGCGCGGCCTGACACCGGCCAAGGCGAGCGAGATCGCCGAGCTCATCCGCACGTTCGGCCGGTACGGGTTCAACAAGGCACACGCCGTCGCCTACGCCGTGATCTCCTACCGTACGGCGTGGCTCAAGGCGCGCTACCCGGCCGAGTTCATGGCCGCGCTCATGTCCTCGACGATCGACAACACCGACAAGGTCGTGTCCTATATCGGGACGGCGCGATCGATGGGACTCGAAATCCTGCCGCCGAGCGTCAACGAGTCCGGGTACAAGTTCACGGTCGTCGGCGACGGGCAGGTGCGGTTCGGCCTCGGCGCGATCAAGGGCGTCGGCGGTTCCGCCATCAGTTCCATTTGCGGGGCGCGCGACGAGGGGCCGTACACCTCGCTGTTTGACTTCTGCCAGCGGATCGACCTGCGGCTCAACAACAAGCGCGTGCTCGAATGCCTGATCGCGGCGGGCGCGCTGGACGAGTTCGGGGAGCGCGCCGCGCTGAAGGAAGGGCTCGAGACGGTGCTCGCCGAGGCCTCGGCCCGCCAGCGGGAGCGGGATTCCGGGCAGGAGTCGCTGTTCGGAGCCGCGACGCCCGTACCGCGGGCGGCCCCGCGCCTTCCGGTGACCGCGCCCTGGACGGAGCAGGAGC
The DNA here is from genome assembly GCA_051004775.1 of Gemmatimonadota bacterium. Lineage (GTDB taxonomy): Bacteria > Gemmatimonadota > Gemmatimonadetes > Palauibacterales > Palauibacteraceae > JARFPW01. The sequence goes on along the minus strand of JBPCJZ010000118.1, from coordinate 331 downwards.
GGCTGAAGGAAGAGAAGGCGGTGCTCGGGTTCTACATTTCCGGGCATCCCCTCGACCGCCACCGCGAGCTCGTCGAGCTCCTGTCGGTCGAGACGAACACCGCGAACCTCGAGCGCCTCCGCGAGCGGAAGGTGCAGATCGCCTGCGTCGTGACCAGCATGGACGTCCGCGTGTCCCGGAAGAGCGGGAAGGAGTGGTGCCGCCTTTCGATCGAGGACTTCCACGGCACGGCGGAGGCGCTCGTATTCGGCGACACCTGGGCGGCGACCCGCGACATGTTCGCCGAGGATCTTCCCGTGGTCATCGAGGGCACGGTGTCGGGAAGCTCGCG
>JBPCJZ010000117.1:0-3888 GCA_051004775.1 Gemmatimonadota bacterium | reverse complement strand
CGGATACCGCGGCGCGGGCCGCTTCCACCGACCAGTTGATGCACGACGCCATGGAGGGGGTCGAGGGCCCCATCACCGGGGAGCTGACCGACTACCGCGGCGAGCCGATCTGGGCGGCCATGCGGCGGATCGAGGCGGCGGACCTCGCGCTGCTCCTCAAGTTCGACGAAGCGGAAGAGCGCGCGGACATCGTCGAACTGCGGGGCCGGCTGCTCGGCATGGGGCTGTCCCTCGCGGCCTTCGCTATCCTCGTCGGGGTCGCGATGGGTTTCATGTTCGCGCGGCCGATCAACGCGCTCGGCGCCGTCGCCTGCCGCATTCGGGACGGAGACCTGACCGCCCGGGCCGACGCGGACCGCGAGGACGAGATCGGGCTCCTGGCGGAGACGTTCAACTCGATGGGTGAAGAGCTGGAGCGCCGGATGGAGGTGCTCCAGGAGTTCAAGACGTTTTTCGACGAGTCCAAGGACATGCTGTGCATCGCGGGAACGGACGGCTACTTCAAACGGGTGAACCCGGCGTTCACACGGGTGTTGGGGTGGGCGGAGGAGGAACTTCTCGGGCGGCCGTTCGTCGAGTTCGTCCACGCCGACGACGTTGAGGCGACGATACGGGAGACCGAGCAGCTCGCCGACGGTGTGCCCACGATTTCGTTCACGAACCGGTACCGCTGCAAGGACGGGTCGTACAAGCACCTGCACTGGACGTCGCACCCCGATCCCGGCACGGGCAACATCTATGCGTCCGCCCGCAGCGGGTCGGACATGCTGATGACCTAGTCGAGGCGCGCGAGGCCGGCGCGTGCGCGCTCGACGAGGGGTTGGAACTGGGCATCCGCGTCGGACCAGGAGGTGAGCACGACCTGGTAAAGGTCGCGCGCTTCATCGGTGCGGCCGAGTTCGGCGGCGATGTCGGCGCGCTCGAGGAACGCGGGTAGCCACGCCGGAAACCAGAACGACTCGAATACCTCGAGTGCCTCTTCCGAACGGCCGGCCTGGCGCAGCATCTGGCCCGTCCACCAGCGTATGGGCCAGCTCTCGCCATAGCCGATGTTGGCGCGGACTGCGAGGGGAATTGGCCTGACTTCCGTCTCACCGCGCTTCCAGCGCAGATAGGTGCGGAGGGCCGAGGCGGCTGCGGCGGCCTCGGGGGCGTTTGCCGCGTCCGTCGAATCGTCCACCACGCCGGCACGCCCCCGGAGCGCAGAAAGGGTAGCGATCGCCGCTTCGGCGTCGGTCCATCGTTCCTCGTCGACCGCCTGGCCTCCGCGGCACAGCAGGCTTTCACGCCTCGCGTCGACTTCGGAGTCGGCCGCTTCGCCGGATCCCGCGAGCCAGCTCCCCGCCTCGGTTCCCGTGAGGTCCACCCCGGCGAGATTGAGCATGTACGCGAAGCAGGCGCGAGACTGCGGCGCGTCGGCGGCGATGACCGCGGTGTCGGGAAACGCCGCGAAGGCTGCGCCGAGCCGGCCACGTGTGATACCCGTGAAGAACGCCGGCTCGAGACGACCGAACAGAGTCTGGCGATCGGCCATCGCCTCGTTGATCCGGATGCGCGCGGAAGTCGAGAGAGGATGGGCGAGCGGATACGGGAAGCCCGTGAAATCCGCAGCGGGGATGCGATCGAGTTCGCTCAGCCAGGCGGGGCTGTCTTCTCCGAACACCATCCGCATTATCAGTCGATGACCTTGATCGCGTCGTCCGGCAACAGACTCCCAGCCGTCGATCAACTCCGCGGCCTGCGCGGAATCCCGGTAGAAGCCGAGGGCCAGGTCGATTCCATGGTTCAGCAGATCTGCGTCTCCCGGAGACAACTCGGCAGCCCTGGCCCGCACGGAGTCCGCCGTCCGTGGACCGATGCCCGCCCGCCAGCCGTCGTGCAGGTACAGCTCGCTGAGCACCCACACGAGTTCCCAGTCGTCGGGACTACGCCGAACCGCGTCTTCGAGGCGGCCGAGACGGCCACCCCCGACCGACAGGTTCGCATAGCTTTCTACGATGAGGCGCTCGCGCGCCGGCATCGCCGAGGCGTGCCGGGCGGCCCGCCCACCGGCCACCCAGGAGCTGTCGAGCTGGCCGGACCAGCCGTACGCCCTCGAGAGCTGATACCAGGCGAGTCCAAAGGCCGTGTCGTGAGCGACCGCTTCGCGAAGATGAGACACGGCCCCGAGATGGTCGGACCGGCGCATGGCCTGCTCGCCGAGCAGGAACGCGCGCATCGCCGGCAGGGAGCGCGTCGATTGGCCGGCGATCGCCGCGGACTCTCCGGCATCCCCGGGCGTGAGTTTCGCGACGAGTTTCACCGCGAGTTCGTCGACGAGCCGGATGAGATCCGTGTTGTCCCCCTCGACCTGCACGGAGCCTCCGGTCAGCTTCGAGTCCGCGACCGGATAGACGCGAGCGTACAGGCGAAGCTGCGATCCGACCGAAGTGGACGACATGACGACGGCGGCGGCGGAGTTCACCGAGCGGGCTACCTCGAGGGCGGCGGCGGAATCCGGGGCTGCCGGGTCTCGGGCCAGCCAGCCCCGCATCACCAGGTTCTCGGGCGCTGACCGCAACCCGGTGACGTTGTCGAGGCCGCGGGCGAGAAGGCCGGCCAATCCTTCGCCGATGCGGTCGAGGTCGGGGCCGGATGCCGCAAGCACCGCGACGGTCACGGGAGCGTCCGGGTCGGAAGCGGAGGGGGAGGAGCGTGTGAAGGGCGTGGCAGCGCGATCGGTGAGCGTGAACCAGGCGCTTCCCACAACGAGGGCGCCGCCGATCACTCCGGCCAAGACCATCGGCCAGCGGCGTCTCGCCGGCGGGGTGGTAATCGCGTCCGGGCTCCCGGGAGTGGGCGAGGCCACGGGGGTGCGCGGCGCGCGCCGGACACCGTCGGGTGTCGCGTCGAACGCCCACGCAAGCGCGAGGGCCAGCGGGAAGCCCAGCAGGATCAGCCACACGACGAGGACGACGGTCCACTCGGGCAATGCCATCCGCGGAAACATGACGTCCGCCGCCTCGATGACCCCGAATCCGACGACCCCGTACACCGCAGCCACCCGGAACACCTGCCGCTGCTTCAGCTCAGCGACGAATTGCTGCAACGACGGTCCCTGCGGCTTGTCGCCAGCGTCCAAACCGACTCCTCACTCGTGCGCCCGACTTCGCGGGGAGCAGATCGCGACCGCGACGCCCCCGGTGCGGCTCCCTACTCCATCTTACGATCGTGGACGAGACCTGACGAACGCCGGGCGTGGCTTCCATGCCGCCGTTCTCTGTGACCTTCACACCTCGAGACCCATCATACGCATCAGTTCCAGGGCATTGCTCCGTTCGACGACGCCGGGCCGCAGTCGGTAGTCGAAGGTCATGCGGCCGTCGGCCAGCTGATCCTCGAAATGGACGTTTATTGCTCGCTCGCCGAGCGGACCGACGATCTCCGTCAACGCGAGGTCGTGCGTGGTCACCAGTCCGATCGCCCCTCGTTCGACCAGCGTGCGGATCACCGCCTCGGCGCCGGCGCGGCGATCGCTGGAGTTCGTGCCCTGCAGGATCTCATCGAGCAAGTACAGCAGCGGCCGATCGCCCTCATGGGGGTCAACGACGCGCTTCAACCGGCTGATGGCGGCGTAGAACTGCGACTTCCCGTCAAGCAGAGAATCGTTGATTCGCATGGCGGTGCCGATCTGCATCGTCGAAACGCGCAGCCGGCGCGCGCGTACGGGTGCCCCGGCCAGCGCCAATACAACATTGGTGCCGATCGCGCGCAGAAGCGTACTCTTCCCCGACATGTTGGAACCACTCACCAGCATCAGCCTCAAGTCTCCACCGAGACTGATGTCGTTGCGGACACACTCGTCGGAAGCGATCAGGGGGTGCCCGAGCTGTTCACCCTCGACGACGG
>JBPCJZ010000116.1:0-15414 GCA_051004775.1 Gemmatimonadota bacterium | reverse complement strand
GGGGTACCCGCAATAGAAAACGGGGAAGAAGCGTGGGCTTCTTCCCCGTCCTCCGTGAATCGGATCCGGCCCGATTCACACTCCGGGTGGGTGACCCGGAGATCTATTTACAACAGAACCGTCGGCTTAGTAGTCGTCGCCTTCGTCGGACTCGGCCTTCGGCTCCTCGATCGGCGCTTCCATCTCGTCTTCCATCGCGTCCATCTCGTCGGTCTCGATGGCGTCGTCGATGGTGATCTCGGTCGTGCAGGAAGCGTCGCTGTCATTCAACAGAGTGACCTCGTGCGTTCCAACCGTCGCCTCTTCGGCGTCGAGCCAGAAAATCGACACGTTGGCATCGTCGAGCGCAGCCGCGTCACGCAGTTCGGCATCGCCGGCCACGTCGATAACGTTCTGCAGTTCCGCATCCTCGTCGCTGTCGACGAGCTTCAGGCCACTCTCGTCCGCCGCGTCGATCTCGACGATGTCGCCGAACGGAGCGTCGAACCGGACCGCAACGGCGGTCTGCTCGCCCGCCGTCACCGGCGAAGCGATCGTAGCGGTGCAGATGTCGGCAGCTTCGACGACTTCCACGGGCGCCTCAATGTCGCCTTCGACCTCGACGGCTTCCTGCGCATTGGCGGAAAGCGGAAGGGCGAGGAACAGGGCGGCTACTGCGGAGCTGGTAATCAGCTTGTTCATTACTGGGTATCCTTTCGATGAGTTCGTAACGGGTCCTTCTATGCTCGAGCCGCCAGATCCATCCGGCGGCGACTCCAGTCGTTCTTCGTGCCCAATACATGTGCAACTCGCGTTCCGGGAGATGGCACGGGGTAAACGATCCATATAATCATATATAACACAATGAGTTACCGTAGTATGACGGGCCCGGAGCAGCAACGGGTCCGCCGGGCTTGAGAGGCCAAAACGGGGAATTCTTCCCGGTCGCGAGAAGGGAATTTTTCCCGGTACCCCTCCTGGAGGCTCCCCACCGGAGGGAGCCTCGACGGCGGCGGCGTGCCTGTGGCCCCGGGGCCACACACGATTCCGCGCTCGGACGTCGCCGAGGGACGAGTATCCGCATATAGTTCGTACGCAGCATGGATTCTGGTGGGCGGATTTCGGCAGGTCCGACCATGGCCTCGTTCCTGCTCCCGGGTGGGGCGGCGCCTTTTGTTCACGGGTAGGCGCCCCCCGGAATCGGAGAACCGGCAACTTGACCATCGCAGTGCACAGCATCGCGCACGCACGCGCGACAACGGCCGCATCCCCGGACTCCGAACAGGTCCCGGACCGGCCGATCCGCGTGTTGTTCATCAACGATCACCTCGGTTTCCCGGGAGGCGTCACGCACGGTTCGACGACATACCTGTCGAGCATTCTTCCTGCCTTCGACCGGCGGCGGGTCGACGCCCGGCTCTGCATCTGCCGTGATCGCCACGCCGCGGCCGAGCGATTCGAGGAAGCGGGCGTGCCACTGGTGTTCCTCGGCCGGGCGAAGTGGGACCCGAGGGTCTTCACGGATATGCTGTCGCTCATCCGGCGCTGGGACATCGACGTCGTGCACCTGAACGGTCAGAAATCGCATCTGCTGGGCCGACTCGCGGCCAGGCTGCTGCGGCGCCGCGCGATCATTCACCTCCACATGCTCTACGCCCCCCGTCCCCGATGGCTCCAGGTCTGGCTGGCCCGGCGCACCGACGCGGCGCTCGGGGTATCGCAGGCGATGCGGGACTGGGCGATCGAGGCGTTCGGCATGGAACCGGGACGGACCAGCACCCTCTACAACGGCGTGGAGCTCGAACGATTCATGCGTCCGCCCGCGAAAGTGCGCCGTGCGGTGCGCGCCGAGCTGGGCCTGGCTCCCGCGACGCCCGTCGCCGTCGTGGTCGGCCGGGTGACGACCAAACCGGACAAGGGGCAACGGCTGGCCATCGAGGCCTTCCGGACCGTTCTGCGGCAAGTGCCCGACGCGGTGCTCCTCATCGTGGGCGACGGGCCGGCCCGACCCGAGTGCGAAGCGCAGGCAGAGGCGCTCGAAATCTCGCATGCCGTCCGATTCCTCGGCCATCGATCGGACGTAGAACGCCTGTATGCCGCGGCCGACCTGGGCGTGGTGCCGTCCGTCGTGGACGAGGCCTTCTGCTATGCGGCGCTGGAGGCGCTCGCGTCGTCGCGCCCCGTCGTGGCGTTCGATGGCGGCGGCGTGCCCGAACTGGTGCGCGACGGCGAAACCGGTGTGCTCGTCCGGACCGGCGACGTCGACGGGCTCGCGGCGGGCGTCGCCCGCTTGCTCGGCGACCCGCTGCTGCGCGGGCGCCTCGGGGAGAACGGCAGGACCCATGCCGAGCAGTTCGGCGTTGCCCCCCATGTCGAGCGGCTGGAAACGCTGTACCGCTCGCTGACCCGCCCCTCCTGACCCGTGCCGCCCGCATGACCGACGGCGCGCGCGCCGAAGAAGCGGAAGGGGCCGAAGAAGGAGCGGAACGCGCCGACCCGACCCCCGCGCCGGCTCGGAAGCGCCTCTGGCCGGCACTGCGTATCCTCATCAGCATCGCGCTGCTCGCGGCGGTGTTCAGCCAGGTCGATATCGGACCGGGTATCGAGCTTCTGCGGAGGGCCCGGGTCGAGTTCATCATCCTGACGATTCTCGTCGGGATCGGCGGCCGGTTCTTCGCCGCGTTCCGCTGGCACCTGCTCCTGCGAGCGATGGGCCGTGCGGTCTCTTATCTGAGCCTCGTCCGCCTCACCTTCATCGGGATGTTCCTGAGCTTCATGCCTGCCGGGACGATCGCCCTGGAGATCGGGCGGGTGTACGGCCTGAACCGCGAGACTTCCGACCTCGCGAGCTCGTTCGCCTCGGTGTTCGTCGAACGCCTCTTCGGGCTCGCCGCCCTCATGATCCTGGCCCTGGCCGGGCTCGCCCTGGCGCCCCCGGGGGTGCCCGAGGTCGTCGGTCGGCTCGCGTGGCTCGGATTCGGACTGCTCGCCCTCGGATCGATCGCCCTCATGAACGAGCGGCTGCGGGCGATTCCTCGCCGCCTGTTGAACGCGTTCGGCCTCGAAGCGGTCCGCCATCGCCTCGACAACGTGTACCGCTGCCTCGACGAGATGAAAGATCGGCCCGGGCTTCTGCTCTGGTCGGCGGTCGCCGCCCTGCTCAACACCGCCTTCCGTATCCTCCCGGCGTTTCTGCTTGCCCACGCGCTCGGGATCGACGTCACGATCATCCAGCTCTGGATCATCGTGCCGATCATCGTACTTGCGGCGCAGATCCCGATCGCTGTCGGCGGGCTGGGGGTTCGCGAGATCGGCTTCGTGGCCCTGCTGGGCGTCATCGGCGTGCCGGCCTCCGAAGCCGTGGCCCTGTCGCTGCTCCTCGTCGCGACTCTCCTCGCCGTCTCCCTCCCCGGCGCGTGGTTCTACGCGCGCTACGGACTCGCCGCCCCCGGCAAGTAGCCCGCGTCGCCGTTCAGCGGCCGAACGAGTGACACACGCAGGCGCGCTCTCAAGTAGCCGGGGCGCGCAAAAGTCTGCCACGTTATGAATGGCGTGTAGCTTGCCGTTATTACCGCTGGACCCCGGAGATACCCAGGGGTCGAGACATCCCGAGACTCGAGCGAGCGGAGAGAACGATGGCTGACACGACAGCGAAGCGACCGAAGACGGCGGACCAGAAGAAGTCCGACGACAGGAACAAGTCCGACGACAAGAACAAGTCCGGCAAGGGCACCACGGGCTCGAAGGAGACAAACCGGCCAACTACGGATAAGTCCTCCTCGAAGTCGCAGGATAAGAAGGGCCTGGACAGGCAGGGTCGATAGGCAGGGTCGCAGATCTCCCTGCAATGAGTACCGACCCTGATCAAGGCTTCGGTCGTCGCTCTTCGAGCGGCGGCCGGAAGCCTGCCGTTCTCGCCACGATGTGACTCCGGCCCCCGGAATACCATGACTGCAGATGCCCGGGCACAAGAGGCGGTTTCCGCCGCCGGAGCGACGATTCCTTCGCTCGGCTTCGGCACGTTCGAACTGGACCGCAGGGAGGCGACCGACGCCGTTGCCACGGCGCTCGAAGTCGGATATCGACATGTCGACACGGCTCAGATCTATGGGAACGAAGCCGAGGTCGGGGGGGCGATCGCCGATTCGGACATCGCGCGAGAGCATATCTGGCTTACGACGAAGGTCTGGCCGGAGAACTTCGCGCCGCCCGAGTTTCGCCCCTCCGTCGAGAAGAGCCTCGATCGGCTGGGAGTGGACTACGTCGACCTCCTTCTACTGCACTGGCCCAACGACGACGTCCCCCTGGCCGAGACGATCGAGCAACTGAACGACGTCCGTCGTGAGGGACTCGCCCACCAGATTGGCGTCAGCAACTTCCCCTCCGCGCTGCTTGCCGAAGCCGCCGCCCTGTCGGACGCGCCCCTGGCTACCAACCAGGTCGAATATCACCCTTTCCTCTCTCAGTCCGCCGTTCTTTCGGAAGCCAGAAATCGGGGAATGGCGCTGACGGCGTACTCGCCGCTGGCGAGGGGGGAAGTCTTCGAAGACGCGACGCTCGGTGACATAGGCGAGGCGCACGGGAAGCATGCCGGCCAGGTCGCGCTGCGGTGGTTGATCCAGCAGGACGGCGTGATCGCGATCCCCAGGTCCGCCGATCCCGATCACATCGCGTCCAATTTCGAGATATTCGACTTCGAACTGACGGACGCCGAGGTGGAGCGGATCACCGGCTTGACCGCGGCGCACCGCCGGCTGATCGACCCGAAAGGCCTCGCGCCCGACTGGGATCGCTGAGACCTGGGGCCGGAACCCGGGCTCAGCTTTCGAGGCTGGCGTCCATCGTGATCTTCGCGTTGAATAGCTTCGAGACGGGGCAGCCCTGCTTCGCCTGCTCGGCCGCCGCCATGGCAGCGTCGCGATCCGCGCCGGGGATGTTCATCGTCACTTCAAGGTGGACTTCCGAGATCGCGAAGCCGTCGCCCTCCGGCTCGAGGCTGACCCGCGCGGTCGTCTCGATGCTCGCGGGCGTCATGCCCGCTTTCCCGAGCTGCCCGGCAAGCGCCATCGAGAAGCAGCCCGCGTGGGCGGCCGCCAGCAACTCCTCCGGGTTGGTGTCCTGACCGTCTTCGAACCGATCCTTGAAGCTGTACGGCGTGCTCGAAAGCGCCCCGCTGTCGGTCGAGAGGTTGCCTCGTCCGTCCTTGATCCCACCGGTCCAGCGTGCCTTGGCCTCGCGCTTCATCAGATGATATCTCCCAATCGAGTTGGTATGACATGGGGGCACAGAACGACCCCTATGAAGATCCATTTTCATAGGGGTCACCGGACAGTGTAGCCCAAAACCCTGAAAGGTGGATGAGAGGACCGGCCCACTCGTCTCTCGTCACTCGGCTTTGCCGGCCCTCTCCCCTCTCCACCCTTGCTGCTCTCGGCGCTCCCGCGCGTCGCGGGGTCGCGGGGTCGCGAGATGAGGTCGTCAGCTCGCCACGCGCTGGAACATCTCGGCGGCAAACATCTCGGCCGCGAACATCCGCTCGCTGATCCGCAGGAGGCGTTCGCTGGCGGCGCTCTCGGCGTCGAGGGACCGCTGGAGGTGCCCGGTCGCCTCGTACAGGCCGATGCGCTCGGCAGAACTGCGGGTCGCCTGATATTGCTCGAGCTTCAGGTTGGCGATCCACATGGAAGCATTGACCAGCTCGGCATCGCGTTCATCTGCGTCGCGTACGAGACGGAGCTGGTCGAGATCGGCGGCCAGGGAAGTCGTCATCCCGGCCGGCGTCTCGCCGCCGCGAACCTGGATCCGCTTACGAGCCGGCTGTCTGTCGCGAGAGGCTCTCAGGAGAAGCTCGAGGCGCCGCATCTGCCGCTGGACCGGCACCGTCCGGTCCTCCAGGTACTCCCGCAGCCGGTCGCAGGAAACCAGCGACATCATGTTCGGAAGCAGTCTACGATGCTCCGTTTCGAGGCCGAGCAACCCTTCGATACCCGTGACGTACCAATCGAACGCGGATGTCCTTCTGCGGTCTCTGGCTCTCTCGCCCACTTCGCTCCTCCGGGAACGGTGTCGTCAGTCGATGTCTGTGACTCCAGGATGAACTCTCGGCCGCGAGCCAATGCAGGAGGCGGGCCGCAATCCGGGCTGCCCCCGACCCGATGGGCCGAACGGAGACGGCGATCGAGACCCGGGACGCGAATCGCCAGACGGGAAGGATGGTTCCGAGGAGGGTGGTCTCCGGCGCGACGGCGTGGGGGGGAAGCTCGCGTGGTCCGGTCGGGGTGGTCAGCGGGCGGTGCGACGGAATGTCATTGCCGCAGATCTGACGGATTTGAAATCCGTGGGGCCGACCGGAGTCCGGCCGGCCCCACGTACCGGGAGGTCTGACGGTCGGGGGCTACCGGTCCGAATCGGGACGGCTGTACCGCCGCCGCATCTCCTGAAAGCGCTGCTCGCGGTGACGGCGCTCGATCGCCGCGATGGTCTCCTGGTATTCACGCTCGAGTTCGGTCAGCGTTGCCTCGTAGTTGCTCCAGTCGCCCGTACTCTGGGCGGCGTCATGCGCGGTCTCGGCGGCTTCGTTGAAGTCCGCCCAGGCGAGGGCGAGTTCGTCGTTGCGCTCCGTCGTCGCGCTGATATCCGTCGATGGCGGGTCGAACCGGCCGGCCACTTCACGCATCTCGGGTCGGTCGCCGTCCTCGGCGTACAGGATGTCCGCCCGCCGCTGCTCGTAGGTCCGCTCGATCCTCAGGACCTTCTCTTCGAGGTTGGCGCGATATTCCGTGCGTCGCGTCTCGTACAGCGACGGTTCGGCGGCGTGTTGCGCCTCCTGCCGCGCCTCGTCGAGACGAGTCTCGTACTCGTAGTAGGCCGCGTTGAGCGCCTGCGCCCGCTCGGTGGCGAGCTGGTCCAGCGCTTCGTCCACGGCGCTGCGCGGGTATTCCTGCGCCTGAATTACCGTGGGGATCGCCACGAGGGCCAGCAGCAGGCTCGCAAATATCGTAAGTCGTCGATGTCTCATCGGATTCTCCTTTGGTTCAAGGCCGTCGATGCTACCCGTTGAAGTTATGGCCCGGCGGTCCTGCCGGGCCAATAGGGGAAGCGGACGTGGCTGACCGCCGGAGTCGACGGGACATCTCGACATCTCGCACGTTGAGCCTAGCGCGCCACCGTCGTGTAGATGTAGTCGCTGCCGTCCGCCTGCTGATGGCAGGCCTGGCACCCCGCGGCCCGGCCGAACGCGTCAACGGTCCCGTCCGGCTGGTACTTGGCGAAGAGCCAGTCCTGGTGGTCGGGATTGTAGCCGGGGACCTTCATCATGACGGTGGCGGCGGCGAAGGTGGAATCGGCCATCCAGTTCTCCTTCACGAGGATCGCGCCGCTCGGCATGTTCGCGAGGTTGCCCTCCGCCAGGGCCCGCGCCGCAATCGCGTTCGTGTAGGTCGTGAGCAGCATCCCGTGCGGCTCCTGGCCCACGTAGAGCTCGGCCTTGCCCGGCCAGAGATCCCACGAGCGATAGTCGACGCCCTGGAGATGGGCCCAGACGGCGGCGGCGGTCGTGTCGGGCGGCGAGCCGCGATCGGCCATCGCGCCATCGGCCATCGCGCCATCGGCCTCGCCCGCCATGGCGCCGTCCTCCATCGCGGCGTCGTCGCCCATCGCCTCTCCGTCGGCGTCCGAACTCTCGCAGCCAACCAGGACAAGACTCAAGACCAGGGCGGCGAGTGGTGCGGTCATCATGCGTCGCATCGTGTGGCTCCTTCCAACGGTTCCGGGGACCGGGACAGAATTCCGGCCTGCGCAGGTCCTATCGAGTAACCGGCTGGCACCCCGCCGAGTTCCGCGAGGCCCCGGCCTTGCCGGCCGGCGCCGAAGCGAGGAGCCTAGAAGCCTGATGAACAACAGCGACGACACCACACGCTACCGGCCGCTCGAGCACTACGGCATCATAGGCGACATGCGCGCCGTTGCCCTGATCTCGCGCGCGGGCGCGATCGACTGGTGCTGCCTGCCGAGGTTCGACAGCCCGAGCCTGTTCGGCGCGATCCTCGACGCGGACCGAGGCGGCCACTGGAGCATCCGGCCCGAGGGCACCGACGAGGGTGTCCAGTACTACGAACCGCGCACCAACGTTCTCGTCACGCGCTACGAGACGCCGACGGGAGTCGTCGAAGTCACCGACTTCATGCCGTGCCTCGAGTGGGACCGGCAGCTCGCGTCGCACCACGAGATCCATCGGAGAATCCGGGCCATCGAGGGACGCAGCCGCGTCGAGTCGGTCGTGCGCCCGAGGTTCGACTACGGCGTCAGCGAGTCACATTTCGACATCCGGCGGTACGGGCTGCTCGTGACCGATGGCGTCGACGAAGTGATCACGATCGCCGCCGACCGACCGCACGTCTGGCAGATCGACGACGCGGCCGGCGAGGCCCGATCGATGTGCGACGTAGAGCCCGGGCGCGAAGCCTGGTTCGTGCTGCGGTACGACGACGACGAGGTGTGGCCCCCCGACCGGTACGAGACCGACCAAAAGCTAAGCAACACGCGGCGGTTCTGGTTCGCCTGGGCCGAAGATCTGAAGTACGAAGGCGATTACGAAGCGCTCGTCGTGCGCTCGGCGCTCACGCTGAAGCTCCTGTTCTACGCGCCGACGGGAGCCATCGTCGCGGCGCCCACCACGTCCCTCCCCGAGTTGATCGGCGGCTCGCGCAACTGGGACTATCGCTTTTCGTGGCTGCGGGACTCGACCTACACGCTGTTCGCGCTCTACGCGCTGGGGAAGTTCGAGGAGCTCGATCGCTACATGGTCTACCTGAAGAAGATCTGCCGGAAACGCAGCGATTCCGGGTATCGGCAGATCATGTTCGGGGTCGGCGGCGAGCGGGAGTTGCCCGAGCGCGAACTCGACCACCTCGAGGGATACCGCGGCTCGCGTCCCGTTCGCATCGGCAACGCCGCGGTGGAGCAATTCCAGCTCGACGTGTACGGCGAAGTGATGGATTCCGTTCACATCTGGCGGCGCGTGCACGAGATGACCGAGGGCATGTGGGCCCTCTCCACCTCGCTCGCGTCCGACGTGATGCGACTGTGGTCCCAGCCCGACCTCGGCGTGTGGGAGGTGCGGAGCGAGCCCCGCCACTTCGTGTTCAGCAAGGTCATGGCGTGGGTCACCCTCGATCGCGTGATCCGCGCGGCCGAAGAACTCGACCTTCCCGGTGACATCGACGCCTGGCGACAGACGCGCGACGCGATTCACGCGGACGTCCTGGAGCACGGATGGAACGCCGATCGGGATACGTTCACCCAGCACTACGCGACCGAGCAGACGGACGCGGCCAACCTCCTGCTCGGCATCCTGCGCTTCCTTCCGCACGAGGATCCCCGCGTCCAGTCCACCATCGACCGGATCGCCGAGGAACTGCGGGAACCGCGCACCGGGCTCCTGTACCGCTACCTTACAGACGACGGCGTGCCGGGAGCGGAGGGCTGTTTTCTCGTGAACCAGTTTCAGCTCTCGCAGGCCTATGCGCTCAGCGGCCGGGTGGACGAGGCGACCGAGGCGTTCGAGCGGGCGATCGCTTTCGCCAGCCCGCTCGGCCTGCTGAGTGAAGAGGTGGAGCCGGAGTCCGGGCGGCTGGTCGGCAACTTCCCGCAGGCGTTCAGTCACATCGGACTGATCAATGCGGCGCATGTGCTCTCCCGCGCCCGGCGCAATGTACCCGCGGACGATTTCCCGGTCCTGCCGGACCAGCCGTGACAGGAAGCGAGACGCCCTGGTGAGCAAAAGCGATGGCGGCAGCAGCCGCGCCAGCCCAAAGAACCGTGGCGCCCACGAGGGCCGCGACGACCGCGGCCGTGACGGCCGCAGCAAGGCCGCGCTGGTCGTGGCCGCCAATCGGCTCCCCGTCGCCTGGAACGAGGCCCTCGATGAGTGGGAGACCAGCCCGGGCGGCCTCGTCAGCGCGCTCGCGCCGATACTGCAGGAAGCCGGGGGCGCCTGGGTGGGCTGGACGGGCGAGCCCGATCATGCGCCCGAGCCGTTCGATCACGACGGGATCCGAAACTGTCCGATCAGGATCGACGCGGACGAGGTCGAGAACCACTACCTCGGCTTCTGCAACGCGACCATCTGGCCCCTCTACCACAATTCCGTCCGGACGCCCGAGTACCATCGGCACTGGTGGCGCCCCTACGAGGCGGTAAACCGCCGGTTCGCCGAGACGATCGCCGATTCGCTGCGCTGGGGGGGCACGGTCTGGGTGCACGACTACCAGCTCCAGCTCGTGCCCGGCTACCTGCGGGAGCGCCGTTCCGACGCGGCGATCGGCTTCTTCCTGCACATCCCGTTTCCGCCCTGCGAGCTGTTCGGCTATCTCCCGTGGCGGCGCAACGTCCTGCGACGCCTCCTGGCGGCCGACGTGGTCGCCTTCCAGACCCAGTCCGACGCTGACAACCTCGCCGAGAGCGCGGTCCGCTACGTCGCGGCAAAGCGGGTCGACGGCGGGGTCGAGTTCGACGGCCGGTTCGTGCGTCTCCAGGCGGCACCGATCTCGATTGACACAGGGGCCTTCGAGAGCCTCGCCCGCTCGCCCGAAGTGGAGGCGCAGGCGGCATCGCTTCGCCGGAGGCTGGGGCCCGACAAGAAGATCCTGCTGGCCGTCGACCGGCTGGATTACACGAAGGGCATCGCGCATCGCCTCAAGGCGCTCGCCACGTTCTTCGAGCGCCGCGCGGAGACGGCGGCCGAGTGCGCGGTCGTGCAGGTCGCCGTCCCCACCCGCGAAGACATCGCCGACTACGTCGACATGCGCGGCGAGGTCGAACGGCTCATCGGACAGTTGAACGGCCGCTTCGGCCGGCCCGGACATACGCCCTTCACATACATGTATACGTCCCTGACGCAGGAAGACCTCGTCGCGTGCTACCGCGCGGCCGACGTCATGCTCGTCACGCCCCTGTGCGACGGGATGAACCTCGTGGCGAAGGAGTTTGTGGCGACCCGCTTCGACAACACGGGGGTCCTGGTGCTCAGTGAGTTCGCCGGCGCCGCCGTGGAACTGGAAGAGGCCCTGCAGGTGAATCCGTACGACAGCGACTGGCTGGCCTATTCCGTCGACGAAGCGGTGAACCTCGCGCCCGACGAAGCGAAGGCCCGCATGATGGCCCTGCGCAACCGGGTCTGGGAACGCGACGTGTTCGACTGGTCCCGCGACTGCCTGGAGGCGATCGAACAGGCGGCGCCCAAGCCCGTTCCATGAGTTGCCACGACGGTGACGCAGGATCCTGCCCCGAAGCCGGGTCGGCCGGCTCGGACGCCGGCACCGACGCGCGCGCGCTAGAGGCCGGGTTGCAACGCGTCGCGGTGGCCGAACGTCTGCTCGTGGTATCCGATTTCGACGGAACGCTCGCGCCGATCGTCGACCATCCCGACGCCGTCAGCCCGGACCTCCCGGCGCTGGAAGCTCTCCGCTCCCTATCCCGTATGCGCGCCACCGCAGCGGCGGTCCTCTCCGGTCGCGCGCGCGCCGTTCTCGTGCGCCACCTCGGAACCGACCCTGCGATCACGCTAGTCGGAAGCCACGGCGCGGAGTTCGGCGATGCGGGCGGCGGAGGCGATGCGGGCGGCGGCGGCGATACGGGCGGCGGTGGCTACATGAGCGGCGGCGACGCAAGCGCGTCGGACGGCGCGGGTGACGTGGCGGCGCTGGTCGCCGCCCTCGCCGATGAACTAGACGGGCTGGCGCTCGACTACCCGGGCTCCCTGGTCGAACGCAAGCCCGTCGGCGTCGCGTTCCACTACCGCCAGGTGGCGGGAGGCCGTCGCGAGCAAGCCGCAGCCGCGGCGCGGGACCTGGCGGCGGAGCGTGCTGATTTCCGGGTGCAGCCGGGGCACTTCGTCGTCGAGCTCGTCACCGGCTCGACCGACAAGGGTGACGCGATCGACGAGCTCCGGCGGCGTCGCGGAGCCACGGCGACCGTGTACGTCGGCGACGACCAGACCGACGAGCACGCCTTCGCGCGCCTGGGCGAGCACGACCTGGCTGTCAGGGTCGGCGCGGGAGAAACGGCGGCCCCGATTCGCATCCCCGCGCAAGAGGACGTCGCTTCGCTCCTCGATCGCCTGCGCGCCTTGCGCGCTGAACACCTGGCGTCGTCGTGAAGCGCGTGGCTTCGTCGTGAAGCGCGTGGCTTCGTCGTGAAGCACATCCGGGACGCCGGATCGCGGAGGGCCCGCATGGTCGATCGGCACATCGTCGCGCGCGGGATCCGGGACGCACGCGTGCTCGATGCGTTTCGGTCGGTGCCGCGCGAGGCGTTCGTGCCGGAGGCCCTGCGGCGCCGCGCCTACGACGACGCGGCCCTGCCACTCGGAGCCGGCCAGACGATCTCGCAGCCTTACATCGTGGCGCTGATGCTGGCGGCACTCACGCTCGACGGATCGGAGAAAGTGCTCGACGTCGGCACCGGATCCGGCTACGCCGCGGCGCTGCTCGCGCGGCTGGCCCGGGAAGTCTATACGGTCGAGCGGGATGCGGGGCTGGCGCGCGCCGCGGCCGAGCGGTTCGCCGATCTCGGACTCACCGGAATCCACACGCGCGTCGGCGACGGAACCCTGGGATGGCCGGCGGAGGCGCCGTTCGACGCGATCGCGGTCGCGGCGGCCGTGACCGAAGTTCCGGCCGCCCTGCGCGAGCAACTGCACGTCGGCGGACGCCTCGTCATACCGGTCGGTACGGGTCCCGAGGTTCAGTACCTGGTGAGGATCGTGCGAGAAAGCGCGGATCGGTACTCGGAGGAGTCGTTGGGGGCGGTTCGGTTCGTCCCGCTCATCGCGGGCGAGGTGGATAAGATGGATAACCCTATAGTTTCCGATGCGCCGCGGGAGATCGAGGGGTAGTACGGCGGCCTGCGCGGGTAGTACGGCGGCCTGCGCGGAAGCGCAGACCACCGTTCCCGTAGCTGCGTCCGGCTCTTGCTACTCTTCCATCTCCATCGCGCCGTCCTCGTGCTCCATCATGGCGGAGTCCGAGTGGATGGTGTCGGCAATCAGAGTGTCGGACATCATCTCGTCGTTCATCCCGTCCTGCATGGCGGGCTCTTCCATAATTTCGTCATCCATCGCGCCCGCATCGTCGCTGTCGGCACAACCGAAGGCGGTCAATCCGACGAACAATACGGCCAGCGGGGCCAAAGTCTTGATACGCATGTCTTCTCCTGAATTTCCAATTATTGAGAAAGCGAGCGGTGTCCGCTCGTCCAGCGGGGGGATCCCTAACACGCGTAATCTATCACACAACCGGGCATGTATCCACCCCGACGGTCGCTGGCCCCCTCCGGAATGTGGCCGGCAGCCGAAGCCCATCGTTCAGGAAAGGGTCCGATGAGACGGGAGAGACCGCTCGGTTGCGGGTCGGTAGCTGAACTTCCCTCTTGACGATTGGCATGGGGCGGCGACGGCGCCACTGAGCAGGCCGCGTAGGCCGCCGTTCCCGTGCCAGCGTCGCAGCGTCACCGGTCCTTCAACTCCTTCAATGCCGACAATGTGCCTCCCGCAAGGAGGAGCCTCACGTCCCGTTCGTGCAGGCCGTGCCGGGCCATGAACGACCCGGCGTTCTCGCCGTCGGGCCGACGAATGCGCACTTCGATGGGCCCTCCGGCGGACAACGTGCTGCGGAGGTCTGCGAGGTTCAGCGTATCTCCCTGGCGGATGAGCTCGTAGTCCTCCGGGTCGACGAACAACAGCGGCAGGATCCCGAAGTTCACCAGGTTCTCGCGGTGAATGCGGGCGTAGCTCTTCACGATCTTTGCGCGGATCCCCAGGTAGCGCGGGGCGAGCGCGGCATGCTCCCGGCTCGACCCCTGCCCGTAGTTGTCCCCCGCCACGACGACGCCTCCGCCCTGGTCCCGCCGCTCCATGGCGCGGTGGTAGAACTCCCGATCGACAGGCCCAAACACGAATTTGGCGATCTCCGGCACGTTGCTGCGATACGGAAGCACCGCGTTGCCGGCCGGCATGATCTCGTCCGTGCTGATATCGTCGCCCAGCTTGATGAGCACCTGCAGCGACAGCTCGTCGGGCAGGGGCGGCATCTCGGACAGCGACACGATGTTCGGCCCTTTGCGCAACTCGACCTTCGCTGCTTCCTCCGGGTCGAGCGGCTCGACCAGCCATTCGGTGCTGACCAGCACGTCTTCGTGCGGCACCTCGCGCGGGGCGTCCATACCGAGTTCCGCAGTCAGTTCGCGCGGATCCGTGATGCGCCCGGTGATCGCCGAAGCCGTCGCCGTCTCCGGGCTGCACAGGTACACCCGGTCCTCGACGGTGCCGGAGCGGTCGGGGAAGTTACGCGGAACGGTGCGCAGGCTGATCGAATCGGTGGCGGGCGCCTGGCCCATGCCGATGCATCCGTTGCAGCCGGCCTGGTGGATGCGCGCGCCGGCGTCAAGCAGGGGGCGCAGATACCCGAGCTCGATGAGGTTGTGGAGCGTCTGGCGCGACGACGGATTGACGTCGAAGGACACGCGCGGGTGCACCGGATGCTGTCCGACCATGACCGCGCTCACGGCGAAGTCGCGCAGCCCGGGATTGGCCGAGGACCCGATGTACGCCTGGTAGATCTCGGGTCCCGCGACCTCGCTGACCGGCACGACGTTGCCGGGACTCGAGGGGAGGGCGATCAGCGGCACGAGGCTCGACAGGTCGATCTCCTCCTCGACGTCGTACGTCGCCCCGTTTTCCGCTACGATCTCGGTCCAGTCGTCGCTGCGGCCCTGCGAGTCGAGGAACCGCCGGACGGCCTCGTCGGACGGGAATACCGTCGTAGTGGCGCCCAGCTCGGTACCCATGTTGGCGATCACGTGGCGGTCCATCGCCGACAGGTTGTCGAGACCGGGTCCGTAGTACTCGATGATCCGGCCGACGCCGCCGTCCACGTCATGACGGCGCAGCATCTCGAGGATGACGTCCTTGGCGCTCACCCAGTCCGGCAGTTCGCCCGTCAGCCGCACGCCCCACACTTCCGGCATCTCGATGTGATACGGCTCGCCCGCCATCGCGAGCGCGACCTCGAGGCCGCCGGCGCCCATCGCCAGCATGCCGAGCGATCCTGCCGCCGGCGTGTGGCTGTCGGATCCGAGCAGGCTCTTACCTGGAACGCCGAAGCGCTGCATGTGGACGGGGTGGCTCACGCCGTTGCCAGGGCGGCTGTACCACACCCCGAACTTCTGGCAGGCGCTCAGCAGGAACAGGTGATCGTCGGCGTTGCGCGAGTCCGTCTGCAGGAGGTTGTGGTCGACGTACTGCGCCGAGACCTCGGTCTTCACCCGGTCGAGGCCCATCGCCTCGAGTTCGAGCATGACGGTCGTCCCCGTGGCGTCCTGGGTGAGGGTCTGGTCGATGCGGAGCGCGATGTCCGCTCCCGGCTCCATCGAGCCGCC
>JBPCJZ010000115.1:0-4583 GCA_051004775.1 Gemmatimonadota bacterium | reverse complement strand
CCTCGCCTTTCCACAGGACGTCGGCCACCCAGGCGCCGCCCCCGGCCAGGCCGAGGTACAGCCGGCCGGGGTCGGGCTTCAGCACCGCGCCGAGTTCGGCGCGGCCCCCTACCGCGAGCCCGACCATCATGGCGAACTCGCCGTTGCGGGCGATGAACTCCTTCGTGCCGTCCAGCGGATCGACGATCCACAGGCGCTGGCCCTCCGCGTCCCCCCCGGCGGATGGAGGCGACTCTTCGCTGCGCACGAGGTCCCCGGGGGCGTTTGCCGCGAGCACCCGGAGGATCGCGTCGTTGGCCGCGTGGTCGGCCTCGGTCACGGGGTCGCCGGCCGCCTTCTGGCGGACGCCGAGGTCGTCGTCCTCGTAGAACGGACGGGCGGCGACGCCTCCCTCCATCGCGGCGAGCGCGGCGGTTGCGAGGTCGCCGGCGGCGCCCTCGGGACAATCCGAGGGCACCGTAGCATTCCAGTCGATGTCAGCCCGGTCGTTGTCAGCCCTGCGAACCATCAGGTCTCCACGCGGCGGTACAGGAAGAGACCGGCCGCCAGGAAGAGGAAATTGGGCACCCAGGCGGCCATCGCGGGCGGCAGCAGTCCGCCCGCTCCGAGCGCCTCGGCGATACGAATGAGTGCGAGAAACAACAGCGTAGTGATGAGAGCGATGCCGATCGACATCGAAGCGCCGCCCCGTCTCGTGGAGTTGACCAGCGGGGCGCCGAACAGGACGATGATGAAGCAGGCGAACGGAAAGGCCAGCTTCAGGTTGAGCTGCACGCGGAGCGCCCGCGTGTCGCTTCCGGAGCGTTCGAGCGCGTCCACGTACCGCGCCAGTTCGCCGTAGTCCATGTTCTCGACTTCCTTGGGCGGGGCCAGGAGGTCGTCCGGCGTCTCGGTGAATCGCGACTGGCGCAGCTCGGCGAACTTGAAGGCGACGGTCCGCTCCCTCTCGGGCAGAAGTCGCAGCGTTCCGTCCCGCACGATCCATCGCTCGGCGAGGCTGTCCCATTCCGCGGCCGGTGCGTCGACGGAGTAGGAGGGATAGTCATAACCGGATCCCTCGCGATCGATGCGAATGTTCTCGATGCGGCCCGTGTCGGACGTGAGCCGGCGGATCGTGTAGTAGCGTCCGGCCTCGCCCCGGTAGACGAACGAGAGTCGGGATCCGCGCCCTTCGGTCCGGCCCAGGGCCTCGGTGGATTTCTGGTTCGCGTCCGGTATCACCTCGGTCAGGGCCAGCGACACCAGGCTGAGGGCGAACGAGGCGGCCAGCATGGGCGCCGTGATCCTCAGGAAGCTGATCCCGCCGGCCTTGGCGGCCGTGATCTCGAAGTGGCGCGTCATCGAGGAGACGGTGAACACCGCCGCGATGAGACAGGCGATCGGGAACGCGAGCAGCATGTTGTAGGGGAACTTGAACAGGTAATGCAGAAACACGTCGCCGCGGGCGACCGAATCGCGGAGCAGGCTGTCGATGTCGTCGGTGAACTCGATGACGATGAACAGCAGCGGGACCCCCAGCACGCACACCCCGAAGATCCGCAGGAACTGCCGCAGGACGTAGGCGTCGAGCGTCCGCAGCCGCTTCATTCCGGTCATCCGCCGGCCCGGCGCGAGTGGAAGAACGCCGCGATTCCCAGCGCGAGGAAGAGGATGTTGGGCGACCACATCGCCCAGAAGGGCGACAGGAGTTCCTGGTCGGCGACGGATTCCCCGCCGATGAGCGCAACGTAGTACGCCGTGAACACGACGAAGCTGACGCCCACGACCATCGAGATTCCCCCTCGATGGTACCGAACGGCGATCGGAATCCCGATGAGCACGAAGACGACGCACGCCGCGGGAATCGAGTACTTCTTCCAGATCTCCACCTCGAAGCGGAGGGCCGCCTTGGTGAAGCGGTCCTGCTGAGCGGCGTGGCTGCGGAAGGAGTTCTCCGCGGCCGCCGGTGTCGCGAGCCGCCGGCCGGAGCGCCATGCGGCAAGGACGCCGACCTCCGCCGTGGAGTCGGGCGCGAGGGCTCCCGCCTCGAGCTCCTCGAAGTCAGCGAGACCGCCGAGCAGTTGCGCCGTGTAGGCCACGGCGAGCGCGGCGCTCGTGCGAGCGGCCTCGTCGGCCCGGGCGTAGTTCGAGTCTGCCTGCACGCGCATCGAGTCGATGGGCAGTTCCCGATCGCCACGGGAGCCGGTGCTCTGCCGCTCCAGCTCGTTGCCGATATCGGGTACGCGCAGGAACTGGACTTCGAACCATATCCTCTGGAACTCGTCCTGCCGTTCGACTTCCGTCTCGCGGATCTCCCCATCATACAGCGTAAGGTAGAGATCCGTATGCGTCGCGTTGAACGCCATCGTGCCGCTGTCGGCGATGATCGTCCGGACGTGGGCCGGCCGCGACGCGTCCCAGATGGTCACGTCCCGCAGGTGGTTGGTCTCCGGATCGATCCGTTGCGCCTCGAGGAACAGCTCGCGGCTCACGACTTCGTTGACTGTGCGCGGGCTGAGGGCGAACGTCGGAGACTTCCGGCCGATGCTCCGCCTCAGTGTCTGCAACTGGTGGTTCGCGTCGGGCAGGACGTTGTCGTTGAACCAGAACAGCCCGAGCGCGACGACGAGGGAGGCGCCCACGACGGGCAGCGTGATACGCAGGAGGCTGACGCCGCTCGCCTTCATGGCGGTGATCTCGTTGTCGCCCGCCATCTGCGTGAACGAATAGAGGACCGCGACGAGCACGGCCATCGGTACGATGACCGCGAGCATGAACGGGATGGACAGCGCGAACACCTCCGCGACCACCCTCCATCCCAGTCCCTTCCCGACGAGCTTGCCGAAGAGCTTGGCGAGCTGATCGAGGAGCATGAGGGCGGTAAGGGCCGTCAGCGCGAAGGCGAAAGGCGCCGCCAGTCGACGAAGTATGTAGACGCTGAGGATGCGCAAGCACCAGCTCCAACACCGGTTTGACTTTGATCCGGGCCGGCGTGAATGTACCCCGCCATGCCCACTTCCGCTCCCGCGTCCGGCTCGTCCGGAAGACCCCCCGAGTCGGTGGCCATCGTCATGCTGAGCGCCATCGGAGACGCGGTCCACGTCCTCCCGGTGATCGCCTCACTCCGCGAGGCCTGGCCGGAAGTGCGTATCACGTGGGTGATTCAGCCGGCGGCGTTCGCCCTCATGCGGGGCCGCCCGGACGTCGACGACTTCGTCGTGTTCGACCGTTCGCGCGGAATCCGCGCATTCGCTGAATTCGCCCGGGAGGTGCGTGGCAGGCGGTTCGACGTCGCCCTCGCCCTGCAGGTCTACTTCAAGGCGGGACTCCTCACCGCGCGCCTCGACGCCGGGCGAAAGATCGGCTTCGATCGTGCCCGCGCCCGGGACCTGAACTGGCTGTTCACGACCGAGCGAATCCCGCCACACGAACCCCAGCACGTGCAGGATCAGTATCTTGAGTTCGTCGAGCATCTCGGGATTCCGGCCGTCCGGAGCTGGGACTTCCACTTCACCGAGGAGGAGCGCAAGACCCGTGACGCGTTCTTCGCGTCCCTCGATCGACCCGCCCTGGCGGTGGTTCTCCGGACGTCGCGGCCCGGCAAGAACTGGTTCGCCGACCGGTACGCCCGCGCGCTCGAGATCGCCGAGTTCGATCTCGGATTGCGCCCGGTCCTGGTCGGCAGCGCCGCGCCCGCCGAGGCGGCGATGGCGTCCGAGGTCGAGCGCCTGAGCCGCGCCTCCCTCGTCAACGCGCTGGCGAACGATCTCAGGCGGCTGGCCGGGCTGCTCGACGGGAGCGCCCTCCTGCTCAGCCCCGATACCGGGCCGCTCCACATGGCCGTAGCGATGGACACGCCCGTCATCGGTATGTTCGGGTACACGGACCCCAAGCGTGCGGGACCCTATGGGCGCTTCCACGACCTGACGATCGATCGGTATACGCGCCCCGGTGAGACGGTTCCGTCGATGGAGTTCCGGCCGGGCAACATGGAGGACATCTCGGTAGACGACGTAGCGGAGAGACTCGAACTTGCGTGCCGCCGGCACGGCCTGACCCCGCCGGTGACGTCGTGAGCGACGATGCCGTGAAGGACGGCGCCGGGACCGCAGCCGGCCGGATCCTCTGGGTGGACGACGAGGTCGACATGCTTCGTCCGCACACCATGCTGCTCATGAAGTCCGGCTACCACGTCGACGCCGTGATGAACGGAGCCGACGCCCTGGAGCTTCTCGAAGCGGAGAGCTACGATCTCGTCCTGCTCGACGAGCAGATGCCCGGGCTCCGCGGCATCGAGGTTCTCGAACAGATGCAGCGGCGCGGCCGGCGGATCCCCGTGGTGATGGTGACCAAGAGCGAGGCCGACTCGACGATGCACGAGGCGATCGGCCGCGAAGTCGCCGACTACATCGTGAAGCCGACCAGCCCGCGCCAGGTCCTTTCGGTGGTGACGCGCCTGCTGGCGGGCCCGAAACTTCGCCACGAGCGCATCGCCCAGGACTTCAGCCGGGGATTCGGCGAGCTGCAGGGCCGGATTTCCGCGGCGGATTCCTGGCGGGACTGGGTCTCGATCCACGGCGAGCTCGTCGACTGGGAGCTCGGCC
>JBPCJZ010000114.1:0-4279 GCA_051004775.1 Gemmatimonadota bacterium | reverse complement strand
GCTATGGACGCCCAAGATATAGCCTTCAGCCCGGTCGCGGCCAATCTCCGCGGAGTCGCGGCAGGTCGGCGTTGGGCCGTCGCGTCTCGACCTGCGCGGGGCGGGGCCCGATATTCGTGGCGGCGGCCTGGCCGGCGGCTCGACTCATGTCGCGAGTGCCGGAGCCGCCACGGGGGGACGACGACGAGCGCTCACGCGGGCGGAAACGGAGAGACGATGGCGGACACGGCGGACGACGGCCCTCCCGAATCACCCCTGCGGGTCGCGGCGATCGACCTGGGGACGAACTCCGTCCGCCTGATCGTCGCGGAGGTCGACGGCGCCGAGAGTTATCAGATCCTCGACGACGAACGCGAGCAGACGCGTCTCGGATTCCGCCTGGACCAGACGGGGCGTCTCGACCCCGAGACCAGCCGAGCGACGCTCGACGCGCTCGAGCGCATGAAGGGGATCGCCGAGGGCTTCGGGGCGCGGGAGCTGCGGACCGTGGCTACCGCGGCGCTGCGCGAGGCGGAGAACGGGCCCGCCTTCGTGAAGACCGCGCGGGAGAGCATCGGGATCGACATCGAGGTCATCTCCGCCGAGGAAGAAGCGGAACTGGCGATGCGAAGCGTCCGTCGGCACTTCCCCCTCGGCGAAGGGGCCGCGGCGATCGTCGATATCGGCGGTGGGAGCATGGAGGTCGTGTTCACCACCGCCGGCCTGATCGACGAAATCTACTCGATGCCGGTCGGCGCGGTCCGGATGACCGAGCGATACGTGCACTCCGATCCGATCGACCGGAACGACTGGCGAGCCCTGAAAGACGGAATCGATCGCGAGATCAAGAATCACATCGGTCGGCGCCCCTTCCCGACGCCCGACATCATCGGCAGTGGCGGCACGTTCACGGCGATTGGCGGCATGGCTCTGCACGACCGGCAGGGAGAACTCGGCCCCGTCCAGGGCTACGTCCTGACGCGCGCCGAGTTCGAGCATCAACTGCGCCGGATCCGCGAGGCGCCGCTCGCGATGCGGCGCCTCATGCCGGGGCTGAGCCCGGACCGGGCGGACATCATCGTCGCGGGCGCCGTCGCCGTGTCACGCCTGGCGAAGCGGCTCGACGCGAGCCGCATCCTGATCAACGACCGCGGGGTGCGCGACGGCCTGCTCCTAAAGATGATCGCCCGTCTGACCGAGGAACCGGGCGAAAAGCCGCACCGGATGGAGGCCGCCCGCGCCTTCGCGCGGAAATGCCGCTCCAACGTGCGGCACTGCCAGCACGTGGCCACGCTCGCTCGCTCGCTGTTCGACGGTCTCGCGCAGACGGCGGAACTCGAACCGGACGACGCCGAGCTCCTGACGGCGGCCGCGCTCATGCACGACGTCGGGTACCTGATCCGCTACAAGGATCACCACCTGCACGCGTATCACCTGATCAGGCACTCCGATCTCGATGGATTCGCCGCCTACGAGCTGGAGCTCATCGCGAACCTCGTCCGCTACCATCGGCGGAGCCATCCGTCGGCGGAGGACGAGAGCTGGGCACGGATACGCGAAGACGATCACGAGCGCGTACGGTGCCTGGGGGGAATCCTCCGGCTGGCGGACGGGCTCGATCGCCCGCACGCGCAGAGCGTACGCTCGGTGGCGGTCGACGAGGTGGGCAAGCGGACGATCCACGCGACGGTGGCCGCCGACGCCGACCCCTGGCTCGAGATCGGCGATGCGGTCCGCAAGTCCGACCTGCTCGAATCGGCGATCGGGCGGAAGATCAGGTTCCGCTGGGCGGGCGCGGGGGACGCGGAGGGCGCGGCGGGTCCGGAGGGCGCGGAGGGTCCGGAGGGCGCGCCGAGCGCGGTAGACGCGGCAGGCCGCGGGGGCGACTAGCTCGGCAGTCCCCGCGGACGGCGGCGCTTGAGCCGGGTCGCGTCGCGATTTCGCTCGTTGGCCCAGTCGATCATGCGCTGGTGCGTGCCGGGGGAGGTCGAGTTCGGCTTGCCGCGGCGCACGTAGGAGCCGTCGGGGCGCATTTCCCACCCGAGGCGTCGATCGCCCAGCTGCGTGTCGAGCACGAACCGCAGTTCCTTCCGAAGATCCGGCGACTCCACCGGCGCGAGGATCTCGACGCGGTTGCTCAAATTGCGGCGCATGATGTCGGCGGAACCGATGTAGTACTCGTCTTCGCCGCCGTTGCGGAAGTAGTAGATCCGGCTGTGCTCCAGGAACCGGCCGACGATGCTGATGATCCGGATGTTGTCCGACAGCCCCACGATTCCGGGCCGGATCCGGCAGGTATCGCGGACGATCAGGTCGATGTGCACCCCCGCCTGCGCCGCCTCGTACAGCTTCTTCGCGACGTCGGGATCCTCGAGCGCGTTGATCTTGATCTGGATCAGGCCGCGCTCCCCCGACTCCACCAGGCCCCTCTCCCGGTCGATCATCTCCATCACGTGCGGCTTCAGGATCTTGGGAGACGGCATGAGCTTCTGGAAATCGCGCTTGGGCTTGTAGCCGGTCGTCAGGTAGTTGAACAACTCCGTCAGGTCGGACCCGATGGCGTCGTCGCACGTGAGGAGTCCGACGTCGGAATAGAGCCGAGCGGTTCCCGCGTGATAGTTGCCGGTGCCGATGTGCGCATATCGCCGAAGACCGTCGTAGTCCTGCCGCACGACGAGAATCGACTTGCCGTGGGTCTTGAGGCCCACGACCCCGTACGTCACGTGGATCCCGTAGGCGCTCAGCCGGTTGGCCCAGCGGATGTTGGCCGCCTCGTCGAACCGCGCCTTGAGTTCCATCACGACGGCCACCTGCTTCCCGTTCCGCGCCGCTTCGATCAAGTGATCGACCGCGCGCGAATCCGCCGACGTCCGGTACACCGTCATCTTTACCGCGCGCACTTTCGGATCGGTGGACGCCTCCGCAAGGAAGCGCTCGACGGACGACGTGAAAGACTCGTACGGATGGTAGACTAGCAGCGACTTGTGGTCGCGGATCACGTGGAAGATGGATCGATCCGTGGCCATCGCAGGGTTGTCCACGGGGTGGTGCGGATCGTAGCGCAGCTCCGGGATCTCGAGGGACCCGATCTCGTTGACGTCGCGGAGCCCGATCATCCCGTCGACCTCGAACACGTCCGCCGCCTCGTCGAGTCCGAGTTCGGCCGCGAGCATGCCGCGGTGGACCGGGTCCATCTTGGCACTGATCTCCAGGCGGACGATCGGGGCGAGGCGGCGGTGCCGCAGCTCCGTTTCGATGTGGGCGAGCAGGTCGTCCGCTTCGTCGCTCTCGATCTCCGTTTCCGCGTTCCGCGTCACGCGGAAGAACGCGCACGATAAGATCTCCATGCCGGGGAACAGCAGGTCGAGGTTGTCCGCCATCACGGCCTCGATCGGGACGAACTCGTTCGTGCCGTCGAGGCGGATGAACCTCGCGATGCCCGGGCCGATAGGCGCCATGACGCGGGCGATCGACGGAATCTCCTCGTCGGGCAGGCGGAGCGTGACGAGCAGGTTGAGCGACAGGTTCGAGACGAAGGGGAACGGATGGGCCGGGTCCGTCGCCTGGGGCGTGACCAGCGGGTAGATGTTGTTGATGTAGTGCTCGCGGAGCTGCTCGCGCTGCGCGTCGTCGAGGGAGCTCAGGCGTCGGATCGCGACGCCGTACTCTCTCAGCTCATCGCAGACTTCCTCGAGTACGCGGCGCTGTCGGGCCGCCAGCACGCGCACCATCGCGTACGCCTCCTCGACCTGCTCCTGTGGACTGCGCCCGTCGGCGCTCGGCCAAACGACGCCCGCGACGACCTGGTGCTTCAGTCCGCCGATCCGCTTCATGAAGAACTCGTCGAGATTCGAGCCGACGATGCTGATGAAGTTCATGCGTTCGAGCAGCGGGGTCCGGCGATCCTCGGCGAGTGCCAGCACGCGGTAGTTGAAGCTGATCCAGGTGAGCTCCCGGTTGAGCATCAGGTTCGGATCGTCGAGATCGAACTGACCGTCCGCGTTCGGCTTGGGCACCGGACGCGGATCCGGCGGCGTCTCCCCGAACGGCGGGTCGGCCGGGCCGATCGCGACGAGATCGATGGGCGGCTCGGCGTCGGCGTCGCCCACGGGGATGGCCGGCGAGACGTGACGTACGGCCGGATCGACCATCTTCGAGTCGCCCTTGCCGTTGGGCGCGGCGCCATTGGTGGGCTTGCCGCCGTCCTGCGAAGCGACGTCCGCCTTCTTGTCCTTCTTTTTTTCGGTCGCTTTCGAGTCGCTCATATCGCTTTCGCTGTCGATGTCGCGTGAGTGTCGGA
>JBPCJZ010000113.1:0-19278 GCA_051004775.1 Gemmatimonadota bacterium | reverse complement strand
ATGCCCCCGATGAACAGGTTCGGGTCGAAGGTCGGGTGGCTGTAGAGCAGCACGACCTCGCCGTTGCGCGGGTCAAACGCCACGATCCCGCCTTTCATCGTGTCGGGAAACAGCGAATCGGCCATCGCCTGCAGCTTGAGGTCGAGCGCCAGCCGGAGGTCCGAGCCCGGCACGGCCGGGATCGTCGGACGCGGCCCGAACTCGCTGACGATCGACCCACGGGCGTTCACCTCGACGAACCGGACGCCCGGCGTGCCGCCGAGTTCCGCCTCATACTGACGCTCGATCCCGCCCTTCCCGATCATCCGGCCCGGCACGTACCCGGCGTACTCCGGGCGCTCGAGTTCCGCTTCGTTGATCTCGTTCACGTACCCGATGACGTGCGCGATCGTCCGGCCGGGCGGGTAGCTGCGGCGGGGCGACATCTCGACCACCGCCGTCCGGAACTCCGGGCGGCGCTGCTGGATCGCGGCGACCTGGGCGGGCGTGAGGTTGTCGCGTACGACGAGCGAGGAGCTCGGTCGCTGCCGGTACGTATTGACGAGCCGCTCGATCTCCGGTTCCCGGAGACCGACATGGGGGGCCAGCCGCTGCAGGGTCGCGCGCACAGTATCCACTTTGCCCGGGAGAACGAGCAGCGAGTACCCGGGGACGTTCTCGGCGAGCAGCAGCCCGTTGCGGTCGAGCACCGCGCCGCGCGGCGGCGGGATCGTGAGGGCCCGCAGGCGGTTCTCCTCCGACCGCAGGGCGTACGCGTCGCGGCCGATCACCTGGAGCCGGAAGAAGTTGAACAACAGGACGCCGAGCACCACCCAGAGGAGCACGACGGCGCCGCGCGACCGGCCCGCGCGCACCTGCAGCGCGGCATCACGCGCCCCGACCGTCTCGTGGTTCGCCTGCCTGTTGCGTTCGTACCGCTTCATCGCATCACCGGAGAGGCGGCCGCGTCGGCCACCGTGCACACCACCGAAGTAACCGCCGCCGTGACCACCGACCAGGCAATCGCGGCGCCGACGCCGGGCACCATCCCGCCCACGACGAGCAGGGCCGTGCGGGCGAGCCACGTCAACGCGAACAGATACACCACTACGTAGAAACGCGCATCCGCGAACAGAAGGTCCCGCGACCGCGCCGCCGCGTACCCGAGGACGGTGAGCACCACGGCGTAGGTCCCGGGATTGTCGAGCGCCATCGCCGCTTCGAGCACGCCAAGTGTGAATCCGAGGGCGGCCGCCGGGCCGGCGCGTATGCGCAGGGCGGCGAGCAGCAGGCCCCCGACGAGAAGGTCGGGGGCCAGCGGGGTGCTCTCGAGCCACGGACGGAAGACGAAGTGGGCGAGCAGCACGAGTCCGACCACCAGCACCGATCTCGCGGCGCTCGCCCCCTGGTAGTCTGCGGCCCCGTTGGTCATGGCGCCGCGGTGTCCGGCACGGGGAGCGCGACGAGGCTGTCCGCCAGGGCGCCGGGCCGCCAGCCGACGATCAGCGTCTCGGTGCCCGGGCGCACGGCGGGCTCGACGAGAAACGAATGCGTCCAGCCCAACTGCGCCTCGTGCTCGGCGAGGACGACGCCGACGGCGAGCCCCCGGGGATAGATGCCCCCGACACCCGACGTCACGAGTGGGGTGCCCTCCGCGAGCTCCGTCTGGAAGGGGATGCCCTCGAGCAGCATGAGTTGCTCCCCGTCGCCGGTCACGAATGGCCGGATGATGCCGCTGTCCTCGCCGTGGGTCGTCACCACCGCGACCCGGAAATCCGGGTGGGTCCAGTACTCTCCGAGCCCCGTGAGGCCACGGACGGTGCGCACCACACCGACGAGACCGGCCGGCGTGGCGACCCCGAGGGGCGGCGCGAACCGCAGGCCGGAACGGGTCCGAAGCAGGAAGCCGCTCGGCTCGCCGCCCGGCGTGTGCCCGGGCATGATCTCGGCGACGAAGAAATCGCCCGTTTCGCGGCTGGCCATCCCGAGAAGAGCCCGGAGCTGCCGGTTTTCGTCGGCGAGGTCCGCCATCGCCAGGCTCTGGAGCGCCAGCGAGTCCCGTTGATGCACGAGCCCGCCCACGCGGCCGGCGAGGTCGGTGCGTTGTTCGAATACTTCGTGCGTCGCGATGAACGGTCGCAGGAGCGTGGAGCGCAGAAAGCGATTGATTGTCAGCTCGGCGGCGGGCGGGAGGCCCGCGGCCATGAGGAGGG
This sequence comes from Gemmatimonadota bacterium, assembly GCA_051004775.1. GTDB lineage: Bacteria > Gemmatimonadota > Gemmatimonadetes > Palauibacterales > Palauibacteraceae > JARFPW01. The sequence continues at coordinate 17,086 of JBPCJZ010000113.1, read as the reverse complement.
CCAGCACGGCCAGCGACCCGGCGAGCACCAGGTCGCGCCCGCGGTTACCCGGCTGGCCGACGGTCGTATAGCGCACGGCACCCTGGAGGTTTGTTGAATAACTCAGGTAATCAGGACGCTCCGGAAGCGCGACACATCATCGAGGATACGGCCGCAGCCGCGCACGACGCACGTAAGCGGCTCCTCGTCCACGTGGATCGGCAGACCCGTCTCCTCGCGCAGCAACTTGTCGAGGCCCCGGATCAGCGAACCACCCCCGGTCATGACGATGCCTCGATCGACGATATCCGACGCGAGTTCCGGCGGCGTGATCTCCAGCGCGCGGCGTACGGCGCCCACGATCTGGTGGATCGGCTCGAGCATGCATTCCCGCACTTCGGCCGAGTTCACGCGTACCGTCTTCGGAATACCCGAGACGAGATCGCGACCCTTCACCGTCATGTCCCGCTCGTCTTCCATGGGGAAAGCGGAACCGATCTGGATCTTGATCGCCTCGGCCGTCGGCTCCCCGATCAGCAGGTTGTAGTTCTTGCGCAGGAAGGAGACTATGGCGCTGTCGAGCTCGTCGCCGCCCACCCGGATCGAGGTCTCCGCGACGAGGCCGGAGAGCGCGATGACCGCGATCTCGGTCGTACCGCCGCCGACGTCGATCACCATGTTGCCGGTCGGGGTTTCGACCGGCAGGCCGACGCCGATCGCGGCCGCCATCGGCTCGTCGACCATGTAGACTTCCTTCGCGCCGGCGGCATGAGCGCTGGAGCGGACGGCCCGGCGCTCGAGCTCCGTGATCCCCGACGGAACGCCGACGACGACACGCGGGCGCACCCGGAGAAATCGGTTGCCGGTGACGGTCTTCAGGAAGTGGCGCAGCATGATCTCGGTGACGTCGACATCGGCGATCACGCCATCCTTCAGCGGGCGCACCGCTTCGATCCCGTGCGGAGTGCGACCCAGCATGCGTTTCGCTTCGAGGCCGATGCCCTTGACCTGGCCGGTCGCCTTTTCGACCGCGACGACCGACGGCTCGTTGAGCACGATGCCTTCGCCGCTGACGTATATGAGAGTGTTCGCGGTGCCAAGATCCACGCCGACGTCATTGATCGGCAGGAAACTAGCCTCGAACAGACGTTTCCACATTCGGCAAGTCCGTTGTTGTCACTCGGGAAACACTGGGGACGTCGGCGGGCGTATCGTCGCGCGCCGGCGGCCTCCACGGAGCCGCGCGATCCTCCTTCATCCGCAAGCTCCGGGCCGCCGGCCTGTGGAATGTAGACCGGCCGCCGGAGCGGCGAAAGCGGAGGCACCTCCGGGTGTTGCGTCGGCGCTACAGTACGTCGGACAGGGGCACGCTATCCAGTCCAAACGCTTCCCCCACCGCGGCGTAGGTCAACTTCCCGGCGACGGCGTTGAGGCCGAGGGACAGGGGCTGATTCTCCCGGCAGGCGGTTTCCCAGCCCCTGGCCGCGAGTTGCATGACGTAGGGGAACGTCGCGTTGGTCAACGCAAGCGTCGACGTCCGCGGCACCGCGCCCGGCATGTTGGCGACGCAGTAGTGGATGACGCCCTCGACGACGTACACCGGATCGGCGTGCGTCGTCGGCTTCACGGTCTCCACGCATCCGCCCTGGTCGACCGCCACGTCGACGAGGACCGACCCGTCCTTCATCAGCTTGAGATCGTCCTTGAGGAGCAGGCTCGGGGCCTTCGCGCCCGGCAGCAGCACGGCGCCGATGAGCAGATCGGCGCGCGTCGCCTGTTCGAGGATGTTGTGCCGGTTGGAGTAGTACGTGTCGACGTTGGCCGGCATGACGTCAGACAGATAACGAAGCCGGTCGAGGTTGATGTCGAGGACGGTTACGTGTGCCCCGAAGCCCGCCGCGATTTTCGCGGCGTTCGTCCCGACGACGCCGCCGCCGAGGATCACGACTTCGGCCGGCAGCACGCCGGGCACGCCGCCGAGCAGGCAACCGAGGCCGCCGTGGAACTTCTCCAGGTAGCGGGCCCCCTCCTGCACGGCCATCCGGCCCGCCACCTCCGACATCGGCGTCAGCAGCGGAAGCTCGCCCGTCGGCAACTGGACGGTCTCATAGGCGATCGCGACGCACTTGCTGTCGAGCACCGCGTGGGTGAGGCCCTCGTCGGCCGCGAAGTGGAAATATGTGAACACGATCTGGCCCTCGCGCATCCGGGCGTGCTCCGGTCCGACCGGCTCCTTCACCTTCATGATCATGTCGCTGTCGGCCCAGACCTGGTCGGCCTCGTCCACGAGCGTCGCGCCGACGGCTTCGTACATCGCGTCGGGAAACCCGCTGCCTTCCCCGGCTCCGCGCTGGATCAGGACTGTGTGGTCACGGCGGACCAGCGCCTCGGCGCCGGCCGGTACGAGGGCGACACGGTACTCGTTCGACTTGATCTCCGTCGGAACGCCAACGATCATCGGAAACTCCTTCTCAGGTCGCGGAGAAACAGGGTCGCGTCGCGCGCGTCAAATTGAAAGCCGCCACGATTATGCGGGGGAGAGTTCGAGCACCGCCAGTGCGTGCGGATCGAACAGGGCGGCGGCGGCCTCCAGTTCCTCCGAACCGACCCCGTCGATGTCTTCCATGATCCGGTCGAGTGACCGGTACGGCTCGCCCGACAGCCCCGAGGAAGCGAGCCGGTACATCCTCGATCCCGGGGATTCGAGCGACAGGACCACCTGGCCCTTGAGCTGAGTCCGCGTCGCCTCGAGCTCTTCCGGTCCGAGCCCGGTCTGCGCGAGCCGCGCCAACTCTTCAAGCAGCACATCGCGGGCCTGTTCCGCGGTGTCGGGACGCGTGCCGAGGTAAGCGCCCACGTGGCCGCCCACCTGGTAAAAGCCGCGGAACGAATAGACCGCATAGGCCAGCCCCAGTTCTTCGCGAATCCGCTGGAACAGGCGCGAGCCCATTCCTCCGCCGAGCGCCGTGCAGGTCAGGATGACCGCGTGCCGCAGCGGGTCGACGGCCGAGACGCCCGCCGCGCCCGCGACGATGTGGGTCTGCCGCCCGCCCTCGCGCACGACGCGGCGCACGCCTCGCCCGAACGGCGGCAGCGGCGGCAGTTCGGTATCCGGCGCCCCGCCCGCTTCGGGGAGGCGCGCGAACAGCTTCTGGAGCAGCTCGGCATGGTCGAGTCGGCCGGCCGCGGCGACGACCAGGTTCGACGGGCGGTAGGCCGACGCGTGCAGCTCGCGCAGCGTCGCCGCGTCGATGCCCGCGACGGTGTCGGCGCGGCCGAGAATGGGGCGCCCGTACGGATGGCCGCCGAACATGTACTCGGCGTGAAGATCGAACACGAGGTCGTCGGGCGTATCCTCGACGCGCGCGAGTTCTTCGAGCACCACTTCCCGCTCCAGCTCGAGGTCCGCCGGGTCGAGCCGCGGGTGGAAGGCCAGGTCGGTCAGCACGTCGAGCGCCGCGTCGAGGGCGTCGTCGGGCACGCGCGCCTGGAAGGCCGTGTGCTCGTGGCTCGTATAGGCGTCGAGGCTCCCACCGAGGTCTTCGATCTCTGCGGCGAGCTGGCGAGCGGTGCGCGAGGGCGTGCCCTTGAACACCATGTGCTCCAGCAGGTGGGCGATGCCGGCGTGGGCCTCACCTTCGTGGGCCGAACCCGAGCGAAACCACAGGCCGATCGCGATCGAGCGCATCGAGTCCATGCGCTCGCTCCAGACTTCGGTTCCGCAGGGGAGGCGGGTACGGACTACGTTCTCGTCGAGCTGCTCCGTGACGGCACCGACGATCGGGGGCATGCCGGAACGCGAACGGGCGGCGGCGTCTCCGCCACCGCCCGTCGCTTCACCGCCCGCCGAAACTCGATCAGTTGTCGGCAAGTGCTCCCTGCTCGGCCATTGCGGCGCGCCGGGACAGCTTCATACGGCCACGGTCGTCGACCGACAGCATCTTGACCCTGACCACGTCGCCCGGCTTGACGACGTCCTCGGTGTTCTCCGTGCGGCCGTCTTCGAGCTCGGAGATGTGGCACAGGCCCTCGACGCCCGGCATGATCTCGACGAACGCGCCGAAGGTGGTCGTGTTCTTCACGACGCCCTCGTAGATGCGGCCGATCTCGGGCTCAGCCGTGATGGCTTCGACCATTTCGATCGCGCGCCGGCTGCCTTCGCCGGACACGGCGGAAATAGTGACCGAACCGTCGTCCTCGACGTTGATGTCGGCCCCGGTCTCCTCCTGGATCGCGCGGATCGTCTTGCCCTTTGGCCCGATCAGATCGCCGATTTTCTCGGTGTTGATCTTGATCGACACGACGCGCGGCGCATACTGCGACATCTCGCCCGCGCTCGACAGCGTCTTGGCCATCTCGCCGAGGATGTGGATCCGGCCCTTGTGGGCCCGCTCCATCGCCTCGCGGATCGTCTCCATCGCGAGACCCTTGATCTTCATGTCCATCTGGATGGACGTGATGCCCTGCTCGGTCCCGGCGACCTTGAAGTCCATGTCGCCGAGGAAATCCTCGACACCGAGGATGTCGGTCAGGATCGCGACGTCGTCACCCTCCTTGATCAGCCCCATCGCAACACCCGCGCAGGGGGCGCGCATCGGAACACCGGCGTTCATCATCGCCAGAGAACCGCCGCACACCGAGGCCATCGAGCTCGAGCCGTTGGACTCGAGGATGTCCGACACGATGCGGATCGTATAGGGAAAGTCTTCGTAGGCCGGCAGCAGCGGCTGAAGCGCCCGCTCGGCCAGCATTCCGTGCCCGATCTCGCGACGGCCGGGGCCGCGGAACGGCCGGGCCTCACCCACCGAGAACGACGGGAAGTTGTAGTGCAGCATGAAGGACTTCGACGTCTCGCCGACCGTGTCGACGGAGTCGATCCGCTGCTCGTCGCGCACGCTGCCGAGCGTGACCGCGGCGAGCGCCTGCGTCTGCCCGCGCGTGAACAGCGCCGAGCCATGCGCGCGCGGCAGGAGGCCGACGTCGCACGTGATGTCGCGGATGTCGTCGAGTCCGCGGCCGTCGGCGCGGACCTTGTCCGACAGGATGCGCGCTCGCATGACCTTCTTCTCGATGTCCTTGAAGACGCCGGAGAAGTCGCCCATCGAACCCTCGTACTGCTCGCCGAGGGAATCCTTCGCGTCCGCCTTGATCTCGTCGAGCGCGGCTTCGCGCTCGCCCTTGTCGGCGATCCGGTAGGCGTCACCGACGCGCGACGTGACCGCGCCCTCGACGGCCGAAACGAAGTCCGAATCGACGGGGCGCGCATCGAACTCGAACGGCGCGGGCTTCCCGCCGGCCATCCCCACGAGTTCCATCTGGATTTCGATGAGCTCCTTGATCGCCTCGTGGGCCTTCTCGAACGCCGCGAGGATGTCGGCCTCGGAGGCCTCGACCGCGGCGCCTTCGACCATGACGATCGACTCACTGTTTCCGGCGACGACCATGTCGATGTCGGAGTAGTCGAGCTGCTGGAAGGTCGGGTTGATCACCCACTCGCCGTCCACGCGGCCGATGCGCACGCCGGCGATCGGGCCGTCCCACGGAATCGGGGAGAGCATGAGGGCCGTCGAGGCGCCCAGCATGCCGAGGACGTCCGCGTCGTTCTCCTGGTCGGCCGAGACGATGAAGCAGGCGACCTGCGTCTCGTTCCGGTAATCCTCCGGGAACAGCGGGCGGAGCGGGCGGTCGATCTGACGGGCCGAGGTGACTTCCTTGTCGCCGGGGCGCGTCTCACGCTTGATGAATCCGCCCGGGAACTTCCCGGCGGCGTAGCTCTTCTCGCGGTACTCGACCGTGAGGGGGAAGAACGGGAGGTGGGTGCGCTTGCGCTCCGCGACGGCCGTCACGAGCACGGCCGAGTCTCCATACGTGAGGAACACCGCGGCATCGGCCTGGCGCGCCATACGTCCCGTCTCCATCGTCAGCTTCTGTCCCGCGAATGTCTTCTCTATCCTGTGTACCATCTTCTCTTCTTCCTCTTCTTCTCTTGCATCATTCTCCGGGCGGGAGATCCGATTGACGTCCCGCATGCCGGATACAAAAAACGGCGATCAACGAGCGCTCGGTCGCGCCCGTACGATCGCCGGCTTCCGAAGTCTTCTCTTCACCTACCTGCGCAGCCCCAACTCCTTGATCAGGCTACGGTACGCATCGAGGTCGTTTTTGCGCATGTAATTGAGCAGGCGCCGCCGCCGTCCGACCATCTTCAGCAGGCCGCGCCGGCTGTGGTGGTCCTTCGCGTGGGAGCCGAAGTGCTCGTTGAGCTGTTCGATACGCGCGGTGAGCTGCGCGACCTGTACGGCGCTCGAGCCGCTGTCGTTCTCGTGTCCGCCGAACTTGCCGACGATTTCCTGCTTCTTTTCCGATGCCAACGCCATGTGCCGTTCGTCTCCTATTTTTCGTTCAATCACAAGCACAGCAAGTTAAGCTCGCTCAACCGCTCTGTAAACCCCGGGAAGCGAAGAACTCGCGTGCCCTCTCGCCGTCCCGGCGCATCTGCTCGACGAGGGCGCCCGGGGTGGCGAACGGCTCGACGTCGCGGAGGCGCGACAGGAAGTCCACCTGGACCATTTCCCCGTAGATGTCCGCGTCGAAATCGAGCAGGTAGAGCTCGATGGAGGGCGGCGACCCGGCGAACGTCGGTCGGGGCCCGAGGTGCAGCAGCCCGTTGTGGATCTCCCGGCGGATCGCGGCGCGGACCGCGTAGATCCCCTCCTTCGGCAGGAGCTTCCGGCCGCCGGGCGCCGGAATGTTGGCCGTCGGAAACCCCAGGTCCTTGCCGCGCCCCATCCCGTGGACGACCGGACCGCGGAACGAGTACGGGCGCCCCAGGCCCAGGGCGGCCGCTTCCACGTCGCCGGCCACCAGGGCCTCCCGCACGGTGGTGGAGGAAACCGACCGATCGCGGCTTCCGGCCGTGACCGCCGCCACGACGTCCACATCGAAGCCGAGCTCCGCGCCGAGCCGCCGCGCCGTATCGATCGAACCGGAACGCGAGCGGCCGAATCCGTGATCGTGTCCGATGACGAGCTCCTCCACCCGAAAACGGTCTCGCAGCACGAGGCGGATGAACTCTTCGGGCGAGTAGCGAGACAACGCGCGCGTGAACGGGAGGAAGGCCACGTAGTCCAGGCCGCTCTGGGCGAGGATCGCCTTCTTCTCGTCCGGCGTCGTGAGGAGAGCCGGCGCGACTTCCGGCCGAACGACGGTCAGGGGATGCCGGTCGAACGTCACCAGGATGCTGTGCGAGCCGCGGCGCTCCGCCCGGCGCTGGATCTCCTCCAGCACCGCCTGGTGGCCGAGGTGGACGCCGTCGAACGTGCCGACCGTGACGACCGTGCCCCGCACGTCCGGGGGCAGGCCGCTCACCTGCCCGTGCGGCTCAGGGGGCATGGAAGACCTTCATCGGACGGAGCACTCCGTCTTCGCGCCGCGCCACCGCGGTGAGCCCTCCCGCTCCGTCGTGCAGGACGACGGGAAGATCGCCGTCGAGACCCGGCTGCGGCTGTGGAGGCGCGGACACCCCGAGAGCCGCGACCCCGCGGCCGTGGCCGATATCCACCTGCTCCGACTCGTCGAGCTGGCGCTGCGGGAGCCAGGCGAGAGCGCCGAGCGGGGTCATCCAGCCCGTGCCGTCGGGCGCGGCGGCCTCGGGTGAGGCGGCGGCTTCGACGTCGAACGGTCCGATCTTCGTTCGCCGCAGACCCGCCAGGTGCGCGTGGGTCCTGAGGCGATCGCCGAGGTCGCGAGCGAGCGCCCGGATGTAGGTCCCCGTCGAAACCGTGTACAGCACGGTCGCGTCGGGCGGCTCCCACGACAGGAGCCGGGCCTCGGTCACCTCGATCGGGCGCTCCTCGAGGGCGAGCGGCTCGCCGCGGCGCGCCGCCTCGTAGGCACGTTCCCCGCCCCGCTTCAGGGCCGAATAGTCCGGCGGCCGCTGGCTCGTCGCACCGAGGTCGGCCGCGAGCGCCTCCTCGAGATCGGCGCCCGCCAGGTTCTCCCAGCCGGATGAGGTCGCTACGACTTCGCCGGTGTGGTCGTCGGTATCGCGCCCTTCACCAAACCGGATGGTCGCGGCGTAGGTCTTCGGCAGGAGATGGAAGTACTCCACGAGGCGCGTCGCATGACCGACGCAGAGAAGCAGGAGGCCGCTGGCGAACGGATCGAGGGTCCCGGTGTGGCCGATCCTGCGCTCGCCGAGCGAACGGCGGACCGCCACGACGACATCGTGGGAGGAGGGTCCGACCGGCTTGTCCACCAGAACGACGGCAAAGAGTCCGCTCAAGCGGAAGTCTCCGGCGGGCAGTCGGCGTCGGATGTCGCCGCGTCGGACGTCGCCGCGTCGGAGGTCACCCCGTCCGATGTCGCCCCGTCCGATGTCGCCGCGTCCGATGTCGCCGCGTCGGCCACCCTCGCTTCGTCGAGGAGGGCGTCGATGCGCTTGACGTGCTCCAGCGTATCGTCCTCGACGAAATCCAGCTCGGGAATGCGGCGGAAATGGAGGTCCTTGCCCAGGCGGTGACGGATGAACCCCGACGCGCTGCGGAGGCCGTCCATGGCGTCCTCGACGGGATGCTCTTCGGACAGGGTGCGAACGGAGACGCGGGCGAACGACAGGTCGGGGCTCGCCTCGACGTGGGTAATCGTGACCCCGGACACACGGGGGTCCTTGATCTCCTCGTGGACGAGCCGGGACAACTCCTCGCGCAGGAGCTGGTTGATCCGTAGTACTCGCTTCCCTGCCATGTCGGGGCCTCTCTACTGTCCGTTCTACTGTCCGTCGATAACTGTCAGAGTGCGTCCGGACGGTGAATTCGTACGTCGCGCTCGATGATGTAGATCCGGGGATCGGAGCAGACCGCGGCGTCGAGCCGTCCGAGCATCGACTCGGCCAGGGCGTGGTCCGAGGCGACGAAGGCCGCGGTGAGCTCGGCGCGCTGCAGTTCGTCCTGGAAATCCGTCTCGGCGACCGACGCCGCCTGCCGCGCCCGCAGACGATCGCGCAGGCTTCGCACGACGCTCCGCTTGTCTTTGAGCGACCTGCAGCCGGGGACCTGGATCACCCAGCGGCCGATGCCGACGTGCGCGACCACGGCCGACCGAAAGCCTCGCGCGTTCCGGAGGGTCGCCCTACGACGCGTCGGCGTCGGCCGCGGCGCTCTGGGCGAGCGAACGCGCGACCTCTTCGACGCGGTAGGACTCGATCACGTCGCCGACCTTGATGTCGTTGAAGTTCTCGATCGAGATTCCGCACTCGTACGACTCGCGGACTTCTTTGACGTCGTCCTTGAAGCGTTTCAGGCTGTCGATCTTGCCCGCATACACCTGCACGTAGTCGCGCAGCAAGCGGATCGGCACATTTCGCTGGATGACCCCGTTCGAAACGTAGCAACCGGCAATCGTGCCCGCCTTCGGCACCTTGAAGGTTTCGCGAACTTCCGCCGTTCCCGCGATGACCTCGCGCTCTTCCGGACGAAGCAGGCCTTCGAGCCCGAGCTTCACATCCTCGACCGCCTCGTAGATCACGCTGTAGTTGCGGATCTCCACGTCTTCGCGTTCGGCCACTTCGCGCGCCTTCGTATCCGGCCGCACGTGGAAGCCGATGATGAACGCGTTGGTCGTCATCGCGAGCAGCACGTCGGACTCGGTGACAGCGCCGACGGCGCGATGGACGATCTCGACTGCGACTTCCGAGGTGCTGAGCCGCTCGAGCGAATCGCCCAGGGCCTGCACGGAGCCGTCGGTATCGCCCTTGATGACGATATTCAGGTTCGCGACCCCGCCCGACTTGATGGCTTCGAAGACGTCTTCGAGCTTCGTGCCCTTGGAGCGGCGACGGATGTCCTTTTCGCGGTCGAGCTGCTGCCGACGTCCGCCGATCTCGCGAACCTTGGCGGCCTCCATCACGGCGAGCTTGTCCCCCGCCTGCGGGACGCCCTCGAGGCCGAGAACCCTGACCGGCGTCGACGGCCCGGCCCACTCGACGTTCTTCCCGCGCTCGTCGAGCATCGCCCGTACGCGCCCACCGAAAAGTCCGCAGATGAAGTTGTCGCCGACCTCCAGCCGGCCGCGCTGCACGAGCACCGTGGCGACGGGGCCCATCCCCTTGTCGAGTTCGGCCTCGACGACCGTGCCGCGGGCATCGCCCTTGGCCCGTGCCTTGAGATCGAGCAGCTCGGCCTGGAGGAGAAGCTTCTCGAGCAACTCGTCCACGCCCTGCCCCGTCTTCGCCGAGACTTCCTGCGACAGGACGTCGCCGCCGAACTCTTCGAGCACGACCTCGTGCGAGAGGAGATCCTGTTTCACCTTGCGCGCGTCGGCCGCCGGAAGGTCGATCTTGTTGATCGCCACCACCATCGGCACGCCGGCGTTCTTGGCATGACTGATCGCCTCGATGGTCTGCGGCATCACCGCGTCGTCGGCCGCCACGACGAGGATCACCGCGTCTGTGATCTCCGCGCCGCGTGCACGCATCGCTGTAAACGCTTCGTGACCGGGAGTGTCGAGGAAAGCGACGGATCGCCCGTCGTCGAGCACCACGTGGTACGCGCCGATGTGCTGCGTGATGCCGCCGGCCTCCCCCGCGATCACGTTCGTGCGCCGGATGTGATCGAGTAGTGAAGTCTTACCGTGGTCGACGTGGCCCATGACGGTCACGACCGGCGCCCTCGGCTCGAGGTCCGCCTCGTCGGTCTCGACGTCCTGGATGACGGCGAAGTCCGCCTCGTAGGTCTCTTCCCGCTCGACCGTGTAGTTGAACTCGTCGCAGATAAGCTCGATCTGATCGAAGTCGAGCCGCTGGTTGATCGTCACCATCAGGCCGAGATTCTTGAAGGCCGACGTGATGATCGCCTGGGGCGACTCGTCGATCAGGTCGGAGAGCTCCGAAACGGTGAGGAACTCGTTGACCTTCACGGTGGTGCGCTCGCGCTCCTTGGCCTCCTCGCGCTCCGCCTGCTCCTGCTCGACGTCTTCCTGTGACGGCCGGCTGCCTCGACGGCGTCGGCGCGTGGGCGTGCTGTCCATCGCGGCGAGCGTCTTCTTGACGTTCTTCTGCACCGCTTCCTTGTCGACCCCCCGCTTCTTCTTGTCGCGGCGGCCTCGTCGAGATGAGGCGGGAACGGCTTCCGAAGCCATCTTGAACGCTCCGCCGGGCGCGGCGGAGGCGGCGGGCGCGGATGCCAGCCCTCGGCGGACCGGCTTCGGCTTCATCGACTTGCGCCGACGGCGCGGTTGGTCGTCGGTCTCGGCGGCGGCCGGCGCGGTTGCGGCGGCAGCGGCGGGCTTCACCGGCGCGGCGTCCTCGTCGGCTTCCGCGTCCGCTTCGGCGGCGGTCGGAGCCCCGGCGGCCGGAGCGGCCGCGGCTTCTTCAGCGGCTTCCTCCTCCGCCTCTTCCTCTGCCTCGTCGGCCTCGCCTTCCGCGGTGACTGCGACGGGAGCCTCGTCGGCCGCGTCGTCCTCGCCCTCGTCGGCGTCGGTCGCGGACCCGCCGGCGGCTTCCTCGGTCTTCGTACCGTCGGCGTCGGCGGCCTCGACGGCTGCCGCCGCGGCCTCTTCGGCTTTGTCTTCGCCCTGCGCCTCGGCCTCGGCCGGCTCCGTCACGGTCGGCCGGGTGCGACGACGGCGGCGACGCGTCGTCGACGGCTGGTCGGCCTCGGCGTCGCCGGTACGGCGCTCCCTCTCGAGCCGCGCGTGGAGACGGGCAACCTGGGTCTCGTTGACCGTCGACATGTGACTGCGCACGCGAACGCCCATCTGGTGCAGCAACTGCACGAGGTGTTCGCTTTCTACGCCGAAGTCTTTCGCGACCTCATAGACCCGAAGATTGCCCAACGTCCGACCTCCTGAACCGATTCTCTGCGCGATCCGCCCATGCGGCGCATCGCCGACTTTCTCTACTGCCCGAACTATCCGAACTATCCGTCTTCCGGCGCGCCGTCCCCCGCCATCGGCGGAAGCGCCGCCAGGATCTTCTCCGCAAAGCGGGCGTCACGAATGCCCACGACGACCAGCCGCGAGCGTCCGACCGCGCGACCGAGCGCGATCGCCGATGCGCAACGAACCACGGGAACCTCTACGGCCGCCAGGAGCGGCAGCACACGAGACCTCGCATTGTCCGTCGCATCATCGGCCATCACCACCGCGTCGAGTTCGCCGCGGCGGGCGCGCTCCTTCACGGCGTGCGTGCCGAGTACCACGCGTCCGGCTCGCATCGCGAGGCCGACCAGGTTCAGCGCCTCGCCTTCACCCGGCCCGGGTCGCTCAGCCGCCGGACTTATCGTCCTCCGCCTCGCCCCCGCTCACCGCGACGGCCTCGCTCGCGGGCTCGTCGGATTCCTCCGCCTCGGCCTCATCGGCCGGGACGGTCTCGGCGGCTTCGGCTGCTTCGGCGGCTTCGGCGGCTTCCGCCTCGGCAACGACCTCGGTGGCCTCGTCGGCTTCCGCCACGGCCTCGTCGGACGGGGCTTCTTCCGCCTCGTCCTCGGGCGCGTCTTCGACCACCGTCAACTCGTCGATCAGCGCCATCATGTGGTCGGCATCGTCTTCGTCGATGCCGGGGATCGCGATGAACTCATCGCGCTCCATCTCAATCACCTCGAAAAACATGCTGACCCCCGCGGCTTCGAGCGCCGCCAGGGTCTGGGCCGACAGCCCCTCGAGCTCGGACAGCGGGAAGTCCGCGACTTCGTACTCGTCGGTCCCGCCGAACAGCGACGACTCGGCGCCGCGCGCCAGCCAGTCACGGCTGCCGTACAGGTCGATCTGCCAGCCGATGAGCTGCGAAGCGAGCCGCACGTTCTGGCCGTTGCGGCCGATCGCGAGCGATAGCTGATCTTCGTCGACGATCGCCGTGATGACGTGGCGTTCGGAATCCGACAGCACCTTGGAAACGCGGGCCGGCGCCAGGGCGCGGCGCGCGAACACCTCGGGATCCGGATGCCAGGGCACGATGTCGATACGCTCACCGCTCAGCTCGGACACTACCGCCTGCACTCGCGAGCCCTTGAGGCCAACGCACGCGCCCACGGGATCGATCGACTCGTCGCGGGACGAGACGGCGATCTTCGTCCGGCCGCCCGCCTCGCGAACGATCTCGCGGATCTCGACGACGCCCTGGTAGATCTCGGGCACCTCGATCGCGAACAGCGACGCGACGAAAGCCGGGTCCCCCCGGGACAGGATGAGCCTCGGACCGCGGGGCGTCTCCTCGAGCTTCTTGAGGACGGCCCGGATCGCTTCGCCCTGCCGGAAGCGCTCGCGCGGGTTCTGCTCGCGCCACGGGATTACGGCCTCGGCCTCGCGGGCGCGGTTCATCATAACGACGATCTTGCCGCGCTCGATCTGCTGGACCTCCCCGGAAACGAGCTCTCCGAGGCTCGCGGCAAATTCTTCGCGGATGCGGTCGCGCTCCCCTTCGCGCAGCCGCTGCACGATGCGCTGCTTCGCGACGATCACGGCGTTTCGGCCGAAATCGGAGAACTGCACCGGAATCTCGATCAGGTCGCCTACCTGGAAGTCGGGGTCGTCCCAGCGCGCCTCGGCGAGAATGATCTGCCGCGACGACTCTTCGACCTCTTCGACGACTTCCTTGAGCACGACGATCCGGATGCTGCCGTCTTCGATAATCTCGATCTCCGCTTCGACCGGCCCGTTGAAATGACGGGTCAGGGCGGCGGTGATTCCGTCGCGAATCAGGTCGTGGAGCTCCTCGTCCGTCAGCGAACGATTCGCCGTCATGACGCGGAAGGCCTCGACGATGGAAGCGTTGTCGTTCATGTATGCTCTCTCCACTCTTTATCCCGGCAATGTTCGTCCGACCACCGATCCGGCTGGCGTCGATCAGCCGCCCTCGAACCGGTACGTCAGGTTGCTCTTCGCCACGGCCGACATCGGTACGGCCAGCGGCTCCCCGTCCTTCTCGAGCAGGATCGCGTCCCGCTCCTCGTCATAACCGACCAGCAGCGCGTCGATCTGCTTCTGGTCGCCGACCAGCGGGCCATAACCCCGCAGCCGGACCTCGTGTCCCGCGAAGCGCCGATAGTCGCGCGCCCGGACCAGCGGTCGTTCCACGCCCGGCGACGACACCTCGAGGATGAAGTCTTCCGCGGCGTCCTCCCGCGCGTCGAGCATTTCCATCACTTCTCGGCTGACCCGCGCGCAATCGTCCGCCGTCAACGACGAACGCCCCGGCTCACCGTCGGGGCGATCTACGCGCAGCCGCAGGAGCGGCCGCCGGCGCCCGCCCCCTTTCTCCAGCACCACCAGTTCGAAACCGAGCTCGTCCAGCACCCGCTCGATCGCGCGTTCGAGACTGTCTGCCATATCCTCGCTCGCGTCGCGGTCCGCGGCCGTCGTCCCGTGCTTTGCAGCACCTACAACAAAAAAGTGGGGCCGAGTCCGTCTCCCCACTTCAATCCGACACGGAGCGTCCGACCGGCCTGTCCGGACGCATTTCTCAGCCGCAGAACATACCGGGGCTACGGGCGTTTGGCAAACCCCGCAGGGCTTGCCGGCCCGGCGTCCCCGGGCCTTTCCGCCCTTCGTCCCGTCACACTTCCCAGCCCAGGTAGGCGGCCATGCGGCCCGCTCGCTCGCCTCCGCCGCGGTGTGAATGCAGCAGGTGGCCCGGCGGACAGCGCGTACAGAGGCTGGAAATGGTGATCTGGTCCGCGGGCACACCGAGGCTTTCCGCCTCTTCCGCGAGAGCGGCGCGCACGTCGAAGCGGCTCTTGCCCGCTACTGCGCGGCCGAACGCCGCGGGCACTTCCGGGCCGACCTGGTAGCACGGGCCGCAGATCGCGGCGCCCAGATGGACGAGGAGATCGTCCAGTCGAACATCGCAGCGCTGCCCGAGGGTCCGGACCGCGTGTGTGAGGATGCCGGCCGCCGCGCCGCGCCAGCCCGCGTGGAGCAGAGCGAACGCACGGCTGTCGGGATCGACGACGTAGACCGGGACGCAGTCGGCGACGGTCACGGCGAACAGGCGGCCTTCCGCCCGGCCGACGAATCCGTCGGCCGCGCCGGCGATCCAGACACCCTGGTCCGGCGCGAAGCCCGCCCGGGCCAAGACGGTCCCGTGCACCTGGCGGCAAACCGATGCCGAGGCCAGTCCGACGTCGGCGGCGAGTTCCTCGTAGCGCTCCGTCACCTCCCACGCCGTCCCGCCCGTCGCGAGGCCGAAGTCGTCCCGGGTCCCGCGGCCGCCGTCCGCGGTCCGGATGGTGATGCCGGTCGTGAGGCCGGGTACGTCCGCTAGCTCCCGGATCGCGAGGCGCGCCGTTCCCGCTGGCGGCCCCGGCTCCTCGCTACCCGCAGCCGACGACGAAGCGGGCGGCGTCATGACGAAGCCGGCGCCGTCATCGATTGTCCTCGACCCGCTCGATCTCCGCGCCGAGAGCGTTCAGCCGCTCGTCGATCCGTTCGTACCCGCGTTCGATCTGCCGGATGTTGTAGATGCGGCTCTCCCCCCTGGCGGCGAGCGTCGCGATCAGGAGCGCCATGCCGGCCCGGATGTCGGGGCTCTCGACGGTCCCGCCCCGCAACCGCGAGGGGCCGACCACGACCGCCCGGTGGGGGTCGCACACGACGATGTTGGCCCCCATCGAGATCACCTTGTCGGCGAAGTACATGCGTGACTCGAACATCTTCTCGTGGATCAACACCGTGCCCCTGCACTGGGTTGCGACCACCAGGGCAATCGACGTCAGGTCCGCGGGAAACGCCGGCCACGGACCGTCGCCGATGCTCGGGATCTGGTCGCCGAAGTCCGGGCGGATCTCGAGCGACTGATCGGGAGGGACGTGAAGTCCGCCCTCGCGCGGCACGCACTCGATCCCGAGGCGCTCGAACCCGATGCGGAGCGGGTCGAAGTGCTCGAGGTCGACGCCTTCGATGAAGACGTCGGATCCCGTGATCGCCGCCAGACCGATCATGCTGCCGATCTCGATGTGGTCCGCGCCGAGCGTGAACTCACCCCCGCCGAGCGCTCTGACGCCGCGGATCGTCAGGCGGCTGGTCCCGGAGCCTTCGATGTCCGCGCCGAGTACGGTCAGGAAGGCACATAGATCCTGCACGTGCGGCTCGCAGGCGGCGTTGCGGATGCGGGTCTCCCCGTCCGCCGTCGCCGCGGCCAGCAGCGCGTTCTCGGTCCCGGTCACCGAGGGTTCGTCGAGAAAAATGTCGGCGCCCTTGAGCCGCGACGCGCGCAACTCGTAGCGATCGCTGGCCTCCACCTGGGCTCCGAGACGACCGAGCGCCAGGAAGTGCGTGTCGAGGCGTCGCCGCCCGATCACATCGCCGCCGGGTGGCGGCAGCACCACTTCGCCGAACCGGGCCAGCAGCGGGCCGGCGAGAAGGATCGAGGCGCGGATCTTCTGCGACAGGCCTGCCTCGAGCGGCCGACTCGACAGGCCGGAGGGGTCGATGCGGAAACTGCCGGGCGCGATTCGTTCCGTCGTCGCGCCGAGCGACTCGATCAACTCGAGCAGCGTGAGGACGTCCCGGATCTCCGGCACGTTGTGGAGGATGACGGGTTCGTGGGCGAGCAGGCTTCCGGCAATGACGGGCAGCGCGGCGTTCTTGTTTCCGGCGGGTCGGAAGCGGCCGGCGAGGCGTGCGGGACCCCGAATTCGAAAATGCACCGTGGGCCGTTCCTTCCGCTTCTCGGGTTCCGAACGTGCGCGATCGTCGGAAGTTAGGGCGGCCGCGCGAGCCGGCCAACACCCCGGGGCTTCGGCTTGACACTCCCGCCGCATCGGGCAACGTTTCGGCGTCCGACGGGTCGGTTGACCGGCCCCGGCATTCGGCTACTCGACGGGGCACGCTCGCGGTATGAAGCTGTCGGAATACGCAGACGCCCGCCTCGTCGTGACGGACGTGGCCGAAGGTGAAGTAGGCGAAATCCTCGCCCAGCTCATCGCGCCTCTCGCGAGCGGCGGGTTCGTGGACGACACCGCCGATGTGCTTGCCGCGCTGATTTCCCGCGAGGAGGTGCTGAGCACCGGCATCGGACTCGGCATAGCGGTCCCCCACGCCATCTCCGGTTCCCTCACCGATCCACACCTGGTGATCGGGCTCAGCGAGGGCGGGGTCGACTTCAAGTCGATCG
>JBPCJZ010000112.1:0-5514 GCA_051004775.1 Gemmatimonadota bacterium | reverse complement strand
GAGGTCGAACTCGCGAACATCGAGCCCGAACTGCGCCGCAGCCGCGATCAGCTTTCGGCGGCCCGCCGCACGCTGGCGATCGAGATGGGACTGCCCGACTCCGACCCCGTCGGCGCCGAGGGGAGCCTCGCCGAGGTCGATCCGTCGGACCCGTCCGCCAATTCCGAGCCCAATCGCCTGCTGCTCACGTTCAACGGGATCCAGGATCCAGAGGCGATCGAGGCGCGGGCCCTCATCGATCGAGCCGCCCTGTCTCGCTCGGACGTGCGTCAGCTCGCGCTTCGTCGCGACCTCGAGGAGGTGCGCACGAAGATCGAGCGCACCGAGCTTCTGCCCACCATGAACGCGTTCGCCAGCTACGGGGTATCCGCGCAGGAAAACGGCGCGCTGAATTTCTTCGGCCAGGACGGAACGCAGCGCACGCAGAGCGCGGCGGTCGGCCTCCGCGTCACGGTGCCGATCTTCTCGGGCTTCCGCCGGTGGAACCGGGTCGCGCAGCGCCAGATCGCCGTCCGGCAGGTGGAGAACCAGCTCGCCGATCTCCGGCTGCGCGCCGAGAACGACGTCGAGGTCCGAAGCGATGAAGTCACCGAATCGCGCGCCCGCGCCGAGGCGCAGGAGCGCGCGATCGGCGAGGCCCGTCGCGGCTTCGAGATCGCCGCGCTGCAGTACCGGGAGGGAACCGGCTCGCGGCTCGAAGTGACCGACTCGGAACTCGCGCTGCGGCAGTCGGAACTCAACTACGCGCAGGCGATCTACGATTACCTGGTCGCGCGCGCGCGGCTCGACCTGGCCGTCGGCGAGGTTCCCGCCGTGGACGAGGCGCTGGGGATGATGGTCGAGCGCCCGGGGGCGGAGCGAAGGGGAGAAGAGCCGAGATGAACGCGAGGTACCGCGAAACATCCATGAGTGGAAATGAAATGCATAGATCGCGATCGAGATCGAGATCGAGATCCGGCAGGGTCGTGCTGGCGGCCGTCGCGAGTGTTACGGCAGCGGCGGTCGGCGCGGCGTGCGGCGGTTCCGAGGCGAGCGCGACCGAAGAGGGCGACCAGCCGTACGTGAAGATCGTCAACGTCGAGACGGTCACCGTCGGGAGCCGGCCGTTCAGCGCGACCATTCGAATCACGGGCGAGGCGCGACCCGAGACGGACGTCACCGTGAGCGCCGAGGAATCGGGCATACTCCGGCGGTTCGTCGCGGACAAGGGAGCGCGCGTCGGCCGCGGCGCGGCGATCGCTCGTATCGAAGACGCGGTGCTCGGCGCCCAGGCCGAGGAGGCCCGCGCCATGGCCGAACTCGCGAACGATCGTTATACGCGCCAGCGCCGACTGTGGGAGGAGGAAGGGATCGGCAGCGAGATCGCCTACCTGCAGGCCAAGTCGGAATCCGAATCCGCGGCCGCGCGCCATCAGCAGTTGCAGGCGCGCCTGGCTCGGACCGTGATCCGCTCACCGGTCGCGGGGACGGTCGACGACCACCTGGTCGAAGCCGGCGAGGTCGTCCAGCCGGGCACCGCGGTCGCGCGGGTCGTCGACGCGGCGAACTTGAAGGTCGCCGGGGGCGTACCGGAGCGGTTCGCGCGCGAGGTCGCGACGGGCGACTCGGCCGCCATCACGTTCGACGTCTTTCCGGGGCAGGTGTTCGACGGCCGGATCGCCTTCGTCGGCACGGCGGTCGATCGCCAGAGTCGCACGTTTCCGATCGAGATCGTCATGGACAATCCCGAAGGACTGGTGAAGCCGTACATGATCGCGAACGTGCGCATCGTCACGCGCCGGATCGAGGATGCGCTCGTCGTCCCGCGCGAGGTGCTGCTGCGTACGGAGCTCGGTCAGCAGGCGATGGTCGTCGAATCCCGCGAGGGCGGGGACGTCGCCGTCGCCCGGGCCGTGGCGCTCGGGCCGTCGAACGAGAACGAAGTCGTCGTGACGGAAGGCCTGCAGGCGGGCGACCGGCTGATCGTGAAGGGCCAGCAGATGGTTGCCCCGGGAGACCGCGTCCGTGAGGTAGGCGGACGGGACGCGGAGGCCGGACAGGCGGGCGGCGAGGGCGCGCTGAATGCGGAGGCCGGCGCGGGCGCTGAGGGCGGGGAGGACCGATGACCCCGGTTCAGAAGGACGGACGCGAGTACAAGGAGTTCGGCCCGAGCTCCTTCGCCGTCGACCATCCGACCAGCGTGCTGGTGCTGATCGCGATCATCCTGATCGCCGGGCTCTACTCGTATCTGACCGTGCCCAAAGAGGCGCAGCCCGACATCGAGATCCCGACGGTCGCCGTGAACACGCTCTACCCGGGCGTGGCGCCGGCCGATATCGAGAGCCTCATCTCACGCCCGATCGAGGAGGAGATCAACAAGATCACCGACGTCAAGACGCTGCGTTCGACGTCGGTCGAAGGCTATTCGTCGATCAGCGTCGAGTTCCAGGCGGGCGTCGACATGACGGAAGCCCTGCAACAGGTGCGCGAGAAGGTCGATATCGCGAAGCCCGAGCTTCCGGAGGCGGCCGAGGAACCGGCGATCATCGAGTTCAGCTTCTCGGACTTTCCGATCATGCAAGTCAACGTCGCGGGCGACTATGACCTCGTGCGGCTGAAGAAGCTCGCGGAGGATCTCCAGGACCGGATCGAGCAGATCCCGACGGTACTCGACGTGAAGCTGTCGGGCGGGCTCGACCGCGAGGTCCAGGTCGACGTCGATCTCGCGAAGCTCAAGTTCTACGGCGTCAGCTTCGACGACGTGATCGATGCGATCCGCGACGAGAACGTGACGACGCCGGCCGGGACTATCGATGTCGGAGACCTCAAGTACCTCGTCCGCGTGCCGGGGGAGTACGAGGCGACGCAGCCGCTGGAGAACATCGTCGTCAGCGAATCGGGCGAGGTGCCCGTGTACATCCGCGACATCGCCACGGTCGATTTCGGGTTCGCCGAGCGCGACAGCTACGCGCGGCTGAACGACAAGTCCGTGGTCACGCTCAGCGTCACCAAGCGGACAGGCGAGAACATCATCGAGACCTCCGAGGCGGTGCGGGCGGTCGTCGCGGCGATGGAGCCGGACTTCCCGCCGACCACAGAGGTCTCGATCACCTCGGACGGCGCGAAGCAGGTCCGCGTCATGGTGAGCAGCCTCGAGAACAGCATCATCTCCGGGCTGATCCTGGTGGTCGCGGTCCTCCTGTTCGCGCTCGGCGCGCGCACCGCATCCTTCGTCGGCGTGGCGATCCCGCTGTCGATGTTTCTCTCGTTCAGCGTGATCCAGCTTCTCGGCATGACGATGAACATGATCGTCCTGTTCTCGCTCATCCTCGCGCTCGGCATGCTCGTCGACAACGCGATCGTGATCGTCGAGAACATCTACCGGTACCGCGAGGAGGGGTACGACCAGAAGACGGCGGCCAAGCTCGCGACCGGCGAGGTCGCGATGCCCGTGATGGCGGCGACGGCGACCACGCTGGCGGCGTTCGCGCCCATGCTGTTCTGGCCGGGCATGATCGGCTCGTTCATGAGCTACCTGCCGAAGACGCTGATCATCACGCTTACCTCGTCGCTGTTCGTCGGCCTGATCATCAACCCGACGCTGTGCTCGCTGTTCATGCGGCTGCCGGGCGAGCCGAAAGTGGGCCTGACGCGGCAGTTCAAGCTCGTGCTGTGGGGGGCCTTCGCGCTGTTCCTGCTGTTGTGGGTGATCTTCCAGCCGCTGACCGCGGTCATGCTCGTGCTGACAGCCGTCGCGCTGTGGTTCTTCAATCGGCGGGTGCTCGGCCCGGCCGGTTCGTGGGTGCAGGGGGTCGCGGTGCCTCGGACTTTGACGCGGTACGAGCGGGCGCTCCGCTGGTCGCTCGGGCACCGCTGGTGGATCGTCGGTGGCGCTGCCGGGTCGCTGGTCGCCGCGGTCGGGATCTTCATGGTGCTGAACGCGGGGATCGAGCTGTTTCCCGAGGACATTCCGCCGGACAACGTGTGGGTGCAGATCGAGACGCCCACCGGCACCCGTGCCGCGGTGACGGACGAGTTCACGAAGCGTGTCGAGGCAAGCCTCGCGGGCTACGCGGGTAAGGTCGACTACGAGTCGGTCGTCGCGACCACGGGCATGAAGATCGGCACGTTCGGCAACGAGGCGGGCGAGCACTACGCGACGATCGCCGTCGCGCTGAAGGATTACGCCGAGCGCGAAGCTGACGGGTTCGCGACGCTGGAATGGATGCGGGACAACGTGGGGACCGACTTCGCGGGCGCGATCGTCAAGGTAGACAAGCCGGCCGAGGGCCCCGAGAGCGGGCTGCCGGTCACGATAGAGATCGCGGGCGAGGACGTGGCGGAGTTGCGCAGGCTCGGAGACCGCGCGGTGTCCGTTTTGTCGAATGCGCCCGTCATGGCAAAGCTGGATGGTCTGCAGAGCGACCTGTCCAAGGCCCGGCCCGAACTCGAGGTCGAGGTCGACCGGGAGAAGGCGAAGCTGTTCGGCCTCAGTACCGCGAAGATCGGTCGCACGGTGCGGAGCGCGATCAACGGCACCGACGCCTCGGAGTTCCGCGACGGAGAGGACGAGTACGACATCGTCGTGCGGCTGGCAGAGCGCTATCGGAGCGACTTGAACTCGCTCGACGAGCTGACCGTCGTGACGGAATCGGGAACGCAGGTTCCGCTACCCGCCGTCGCCACGTGGCACATTGGCGAGAGCCCGAGCGGCATCAAGCGGAAGGATCTCGATCGGGTCGTCACCGTATCGGCCGACGTGCGGGCCGGCTACAACGCGAACGCGGTGCTCGCCGAGGCGCAGCAGACGCTGGAAGAGTTCTCGCGGGAACTGCCGACGGGATACACGATCGCCTACACCGGGCAGCAGCAGGACCAGGCGGAGTCGGAGGCCTTCCTGTTCGGGGCCTTCGTGATGGCGATCTTCCTGATCGGGATGATCCTGGTGTCGCAGTTCGACTCGGTGTTCAAGCCATTGATCATCCTGAGCACGGTGATGCTCTCGACGATCGGCGTGCTGATCGGCCTCGTCGTGTTCCGTATGCCGTTCGGGATCATCATGACCGGCGTCGGCGTGATCAGCCTGGCCGGGATCGTCGTCAATAACGCGATCGTGCTCGTCGACTACATCTCGATTCTCCGCAAGCGCGATGGGATGAGCGAGTACGAGTCACTGATCGTCGGCGGGCTGACCCGCTTCCGGCCGGTCGTGCTTACGGCGGTCACGACGATCATGGGTCTCGTGCCGCTCGCGATCGGGCTGAACTTCGACTTCGAGGGACTGTATGCGCGTCTGGCGCCGGACATCTACTGGGGCGGCGTGCAGGCGGCGTGGTGGGGTCCGATGGCGATCGCCGTGATCGCGGGACTAGCGTTTGCGACGTTCCTGACGCTGATCCTCGTTCCCGTGATGCACTCGCTGATCGACGATCTCACGCACTTCGTGCACCGGAACGTGACGCGCGAGGGCCGGGCAGAGGAGAAGGCGATCGAGGGCGATCGAGAGGCGGATCGGGAAGAGGCGAAGTCGGACGA
>JBPCJZ010000111.1:0-11375 GCA_051004775.1 Gemmatimonadota bacterium | reverse complement strand
TTTCGTAGAAGCCGCTGCCCTTGAAGACGATTCCGGCGCCGGAGGAGACTTTCCGCTCGACCTTTCCGCCGCATTCGAGGCACTTCGTCAGGTGCGCGTCGCTCATCTTCTGGAAGTGTTCGAACTCGCACCCGCACTTCTTACAGCGATATTCGTAGGTCGGCATAGCCTTCTCGGTTATTGCGATGATGTCGATGCTGCGATGATGTCGATGCTGCGATGATGCCGATGCTGCAATGATGTCGATGCTGCGATGACCTCGGCTTCGGTGATTCCGGTGACTCAGACCGGCTGGTAGGCTCCCCATATCTCGCGGAGCGTCCCGCTGATTTCCCCCACCGTCGCACGCGCCTTCACGGCCTCGACGATCGGCGGCAGAAGGTTCGCGGCTGCCTGCGAGCTCGCCTGCGAGCCCGCCCCCGATCCGGCCGCCGCCGCGCGCACGGCGGCGAGACATGATTCTACGGCGGCATCTTCGCGCGCCGCGCGGACGCGCGCCAGCCTCGCCCGCTGCTCCTGTTCGAGGCCGCTGAAATCGGGAAGCTCGATATCCGGCGCTTCCTCGGACTCCGCGTAGGCGTTCACGCCGACGACGCGCGTCTCGCCGCTCTCGATCTCGAGCTGGTGCCGGTACGCAGCGAGGTGGATCTCCTCGGTCATATACGGGATCGCGGCGGCCGCGCCGCCCAGCTCGTCGATGCGTTCGAGGTACGCGCGGGCGCGGGATTCCAGCTCCGCGGTCAGCGCCTCGACGTAGTATGAGCCGCCGAGCGGGTCCGCGGTCGAGGCCGCGCCCGACTCCTCGGCCAGAACCTGCTGGGTGCGGAGGGCGAGCCGAGCCGCCTCTTCGGTCGGGAGCGTGAGCGCCTCGTCGTACCCGTTCGTGTGGAGGGACTGGGTGCCGCCCAGGATCGCGGCGAGGGCCTGCACGGTCACGCGCACCACGTTGTTGAGCGGCTGCTGCGCCGTGAGGGTCGAACCGCCGGTCTGCGTATGGAAGCGCAGGCGGCTGCTGCGTTCCGAGGCGCCGAACTCGTCGCGCATGATGAGCGCGTACAGACGCCGCGCGGCGCGGAACTTCGCCACTTCCTCGAACAGATCGTTGTGCGCCGCGAAGAAGAAGCTGAGCCGCGGCGCGAAGCTCTCGAGATCGAGCCCGGCCGCCAGGGCGCGCGAGACATACTCGCGGGCGTTGGCGAGCGTGAAGGCGAGTTCCTGCGCGGCCGTCGCGCCGGCCTCGCGCATGTGGTAGCCGCTGATCGAGATGCTGTTCCAGCGCGGCACGTCCGAGGAGCAGAACTGCAGCAGATCCGTCACGAGGCGCAGACTGGGCTCGACCGGGTAGATGTACGTTCCGCGAGCGATGAACTCTTTGAGGATGTCGTTCTGGACGGTTCCCGACAGCTCCTCACGCGAGATGCCGCGCTCGTCGGCCAGGGCGACGTACAGGGCGAGTAGAATCGGCGCGGTCGAGTTGATCGTCATCGACGTCGAGACCTCGTCGAGCGGGATTCCCGCGAGGAGCGCGTCCATGTCCTCAAGGGTGTCGATCGCGACCCCCACCCGGCCGACTTCGCCCGCCGCCATCGGGTCGTCCGAGTCGAGCCCCATCTGCGTCGGCAGGTCGAACGCGACCGAAAGCCCCGTCTGTCCGGAATCGAGCAGGTAGCGGAAGCGCTCGTTCGTCTGCTCCGCCGTCCCGAAGCCGGCATACTGGCGCATCGTCCAGCGGCGGCCGCGGTACATGTCCGGGTAGACGCCACGGGTGAACGGGAACGCGCCCGGGGCGTCGCTTCGCGCGGCATCCGGAGCGTCGCTTCGCGCGGAGTCCGGCGCGGAGTCCGGCGCGGCGGTTCTGGCAGCGTCACGCGCGTCTTCCGGCCCGTACACGACCTCGATCGGTACGCCGGAAGTGTTTTCTAAATCGTTCTTTATGTCGTTCATCTCATGTCACTTCGAGTCAAACGTGACGAGGATATCGTCCCGGTCGACCGTCTCCCCCTCGCGGACGTGCACCCGGGCGATCACGGCGTCGCCCTCGGCCCTCAGTTCGTTCTCCATCTTCATCGCTTCCATGACGACCAGGCTGTCGCCCGCGCTCACGTCGGCGCCTTCTTCGGCCGGCACGCGGACGATGAGGCCGGGCATCGGCGCCCGAAGCTCCATCGGGCCGGCCGCCTGCCCCGTCTCCGCGGCGAGCTGGCGGATGTGATGGCGTCGTTCGTCATCGACGACGATCCGATAGTGCCGTCCCTCGAGTTGAATCTCCCACGCACCGTCCCTCCGCGCCGCGAATCCGACGGCGGTCCGGCCGCCGAGGCGGACGAGGAAACGCCCACGGTCCGCAAGATCCTGCACTTCCGCGGAGACGTCGGCGCCGTCCAGCCTCGTCGCGTCCCCTTCGATCTCGGCTTCGTGGGTCTCGGCCCCGTGGCTGAGGTAGTACTTCATGCGTCGCGCCGGACCAGCCACGCGACCGTCTCGACGTGCGCCGTCTGCGGGAACGCGTCGAAGGGCTGGACCGCCTCGAGCCGGTAGGCGGATGCGACCGCCTCCAGGTCGCGGGCGAGCGTCGCCGGGTCGCAGCTCACGTAGGCCACGGCGCGCGCGGATCCCGCAATCAGCGCCTCGCGTACCTCGGGCGACAGGCCCGCGCGGGGCGGGTTCACGATGACCAGGTCGCGATCGAACAGGTCGGCGTGCTCTTCAACGGCTCCCTCTCGTATGTCGAGCGTGACGTCGGCATTGGCGGCATTGGTAGCATCGGGAGCATCAGGAGCATCAGGAGCATCAGGAGCATCGGTAGCATCGGTAGCATCGGAGGCATCGGAGGCATCGGGAGCATCGGGAGCATCGATTGCATCGGCGGCATCGGCGCCGACCGCCGCGAGGGCGCGCCGCGTTGCGTCGCACGCTTCGGGCACGATCTCACAGGTCGCGACGTCGAGGCCGGCCCGGGCCCACCGGATCGCCCGGGCGGCGACGCCGGCGTACAGGTCGGCAACCCTCGGAGACCGCGGAGACGCGACGGCTCCGTCCAGTCGGAGTAGCGCGAGTCGATCGTCGATCCACGCGTCCATTGCGCCCGACACGGCGCGATTCACCTGCAGGAATACGGTCGGATCGAGGTCGAAGCGCGTGCCCTGCCATTCGTCGGTGAAGGTCGCCTCGCCCGCGAGCAGGCGCCGCTCTCCCTGCTCGTCGATCCACAGGAAGCTCGCAAGTGACGGGAGGCGGCGCGCTACCGCCTCGGGATCCCCCGGCCGAGATCCGCCCTCGACCAGCAGCGCGATGGCTCCCGTCGTCGAAGCGCGAATCGTCACGCGTACTTCGACCCCCTGCGGGCCACGGGGCAGCTCGTGCCACCACGGCGCGAGGGCCTCCCACGCGGCCTGGATCGGCGCCTCCGCGAGCAGGCAGTTCGGGGCGTCCACGATCTCGGCCGGCGCGTGGAGCGCGTGAAACCCGGCCACCACGCCGCCGCTCTGCACCGTGAGGGTGACGCGGTTGCGGTACCCGAAGGGTTCTCCGGCGCTGACGAGCGGCGGGACCTCGACATCGAACCCGCCGATCCGCGCGAGGGCCGCGGCCACGACGTCCCGCTTGGCCCCGGCCTGCACGGCCTCGGGCAGATGCTGGAGGCGACAGCCGCCACACTGACCGAACACCGGGCACGGAGCGGGGCAGCGTTCCGGCGCGGCCACGAGCAGGGCCTGGAGCCGGCCGCGCGCCCAGCGCGCCTTCGCCTGGATGATCTCCGCCCGGACCCGATCGCCCGGAGCGGTCAGCGGGACGAACACCACGAGGCCCGAATCGTCGCGGCCGACGCCGTCTCCGCCCGCCGCGATCGAGTCGATGTCGAACTCGATGACGCGCTTTCCCGCGCGTGGCCCTCGGCGCGTCCGCACACCGCCCCGGCCGCCTCCGCGGCGGCCTCCGCCTCGGCCTCCGCCTCGGCCGCTCACGGTCCCTCCTCGAACGCACGCTGCCAGCCCGATCGCTCTGTCGAGGACCGCGAGCCGGGGCGTCCGCTCGTGGCGGCGTCCCCACCCGCGCGTGCCCCTGAAGCTGCAGCACCACCCCCGCGGACACCCGCACCGGCGCGGACACCCGCACCACCGCCGCCCGCGCCACCGCCGCCACCGACGCCACCGGTCCTCCGATGCTCGAGCAGGAGGGCCGCGACCAGCGCCGCCTCGCTCCCCCATGCGCCCGAGCCCTCGAGCAGGTCCGGGTGGCGCTCCAGGTAGCGGATCGAGATCTCTCCGGCGCGGAAGTCGGGCTCGTCCATGACCGCGAGGTGGAACGGCTGCGTCGTCCGCACGCCTTCGACCCGCAGCTCACCGAGGGCGCGCTTCATCCGGACGATCGCTTCCGCGCGGGTCGGCGCATGCACGATGAGCTTGCCCAGCAAGGGATCGTAGTGGAGCCCGACCTCGGTTCCCGCGGCGACGCCGCCGTCCCAGCGGACTCCGGGGCCGTGCGGAACGTCGAGCGCGCCGATCCGGCCGGTCGCCGGCAGGAAGCCGGCCGTCGGATCCTCGCCGCTGATCCGGCACTCGATGGCGTGGCCGGTGGGCCGCGCGCAGTCCTCCGGAAGGGTGAGCGCTTCGCCGCCCGCGATCCGGATCTGCCACTGGACGAGATCGACGCCGGTCACGAGCTCGGTCACCGGGTGCTCGACCTGGATGCGCGTGTTCATCTCGAGAAAGTGGAAGTCGCCGTCCTCTAGCAGGAACTCGACGGTGCCCGCGCCCACGTAGTCGACGGCGCGCGCCGCTTCGCACGCGACGTCGCCCATCCGGCTGCGCAGGTCGGCGTCGAGCGCGGGCGACGGCGCTTCCTCGATGAGCTTCTGGTGGCGCCGCTGGATCGAGCACTCCCGTTCGCCGAGATGGATCACCCGACCGTGCGCGTCGGCCAGCACCTGGATCTCGATGTGGCGCGGGTCGTCGAGGTAGCGCTCGAGATAGACCCGATCGTCGCCGAAGGCCTGCGCCGCTTCCCGGGCCGCCGCTTCGAGCGCGCGCCCGAGGTCCGCGGGCGCCTCGACGACGCGCATCCCCTTCCCTCCGCCGCCGGCCGCCGCCTTGAGCAGCACCGGGTAGCCGATCTCCTCCGCGGCGCGGGCCGCGGCCGCCTCATCCGCGAAGGCGCTATCGCTGCCGGGCACGACGGGCACGCCGGCCGCGATCATCCGCTCGCGGGCCGCCGTCTTGTCGCCCATCGCGGCGATCGCCGCGGGGGGTGGCCCGATCCAGGTGAGCCCCGCCGCCTCGACGCGGCGCGCAAAATCGGCGTTCTCCGCAAAGAAACCATAGCCGGGATGCACAGCGTCGGCGCCCGCGGATTCGGCCGCGCGCAGCAGCGCGTCGGCGTCGAGGTAGCTCTGCGCCGCGGGCGCCGGGCCGATCCGCACGGCGACGTCGGCGGCCAGCACGTGGGGCGCGCCCGCGTCGGCGTCCGAATAGACCGCCACCGAGCCGACGCCGAGTTCGCGGCAGGCCCGCGCGACGCGAACCGCGATCTCGCCGCGATTGGCGATGAGGACCGAGCGGACCGAGCGGACGGCGCGTACCGGCGTCACAGGGGGATGTTGCCGTGCTTCTTCGGCGGATTCCGGTCGCGTTTGTCGGCCAGCATGTCGAGGCCGGAGATCAGCCGCGCGCGCGTCTCGCGCGGATCGATCACGTCGTCCACGTAGCCGCGCCGGGCGGCGAGATAGGGATTGGCGAACTTCTCGCGGAATTCCGCCTCCAGCCTGGCCGTCATCGCCTCCGGGTCCTCCGCCGCCGCGATCTCCCGGCGGTACAGCACCTCGACGGCGCCCTTGGGGCCCATCACCGCGATCTCGGCGGTCGGCCAGGCCAGGTTGAGGTCGCCGCGGATGTGCTTCGAGGACATGACGTCGTACGCCCCGCCGTATGCCTTGCGGGTGATCACCGTCAGCTTCGGGACGGTCGCCTCGCAGTAGGCGTACAGCAGCTTCGCGCCGTGGATGATGATCCCGCCGTGCTCCTGCGCGACGCCGGGCAGGAAGCCGGGCACGTCTTCGATCGTCACGAGCGGGATGTTGAACGCGTCGCAGAACCGGACGAACCGGGCGCCCTTCCGGCTCGACTCGATGTCGAGCACGCCCGCGAGCACCGCCGGCTGATTCGCGACGATGCCGACGGTGCGGCCGCCGAGCCGCGCGAAGCCGACGATCAGGTTCGCCGCCCAGCCCGCGTGGACCTCGAGGAATCCGCCATCGTCCACGAGCGCGCTGATGACGTCGTGCATGTCGTAGGGTTTCGCCGGTTCGTCCGGGACGATCGACAGCAGCGCTTCGTCCGCACGGTCCGCCGGGTCGTCGGTCTCGACCACCGGGGCGTTCTGCGTGTTGTTCGCGGGCAGGTAGGAGACGAGCTCGCGCACCGCCTGGAGGCACTCCACCTCGCCCCTGCGCGTGAAGTGCGCGACGCCCGATTTCGTGGCGTGGGTGCGCGCGCCGCCCAGTTCCTCGAAGCCCACTTCCTCGTGCGTCACGGTCTTCACGACGTTCGGGCCCGTCACGAACATGTGGCTGGTGCCCTCGACCATGAACACGAAGTCGGTGATCGCGGGCGAATAGACGGCGCCGCCCGCGCACGGCCCGAGGATGACGCTGATCTGGGGCACGACGCCCGAGGCGAGCGTGTTACGCAGGAAGA
Source organism: Gemmatimonadota bacterium (assembly GCA_051004775.1). Classification (GTDB taxonomy): domain Bacteria; phylum Gemmatimonadota; class Gemmatimonadetes; order Palauibacterales; family Palauibacteraceae; genus JARFPW01. The sequence goes on along the minus strand of JBPCJZ010000111.1, from coordinate 4,683 downwards.
GTTCGGCGTAGCCGCCGAGCGAGGCGACGCCTTCCTGGATGCGCGCGCCGCCGGAGTCGTTGAGCCCGATGATCGGCGCGCCGTTCTCCATCGCGAGATCGACGACCTTGCAGATCTTCTCGGCGTGGGCTTCGGAGAGGGATCCGCCGAATACCGTAAAGTCCTGGCTGAACACGAAGACGAGGCGCCCGTCGATCCGCCCGTAGCCCGTGATGACGCCATCGCCCGGCACGCGCTTCTCGGCGAGTCCGAAGTCCGTGCAGCGATGCTCCACGAAGCGGTCGAGTTCGACGAGAGAATCCTCGTCGAGGAGGATGTCGAGACGTTCGCGCGCCCCGAGCTTACCACGGTCGTGCTGTTTCTGGAGGCGTTCGGCCCCGCCGCCCTCGGCGGCCCGCCGGCGCTCATCCTCCAGACGCTCGAGTTTCTCGCGAGTGCTCACGCTAGCCTTCCGCTGCCCGGTGGGATCCTCGGTGAGATCAGAACGAACCGCTGCGACGGCGTCCCTCGGCGGCGTCCCGCCGCAGACGCTGTTCTTCCTGCCCGAGCGTCTCCAGCGACCAGTCCTCGATCGCCTGGACGTCCGGGGCGACCAGCTCGCCGCCGAGGATCATGCGGACGCGCGTGCTGCGCGTGAGGCGACGGCTCTCGGGGTCGAACGAGAAGCGGCCCGTCACGCCCTGCAGGCCGTCGAGGCGCTCGACCGACCGGGCCACGGCCGCGGGACGCACGAGCGCCGGATCGGGTATCGAGCGCAGCAAAACATTCACGGCGTCGTAACCAAGGGCCGCGAACGCGTTCTCCGGCAGCGAGCGCCGGTACGCTTCGTCCCAGGCCTCGGCGAACCATCGCCACTCGTCGTTCTGCTCGCGCTCGAAGTAGACGCCGGCCACCCGGTAGTCCGAGAACGCCGGGTCGAGGCGGCGCGCGACCGTCGGGTGCGTCCAGTCCTGGCTCACCAGGGTGATCCGCCCGCGCAGGCCGTAGAAATGGAGCTGTGGCGCGACCTGGAGGACCTGCCGCGTACCGTCGGCCACGACGAAGACGATGTCGGGGTCCGCGGCCGTCAGGGCACGGATCTGCGCTTCATGTGTGGTCGAATCCGCCTCGTAGGCCTCGCCGCCGACCCAGCGGAAGCCGCCGGCCTCGGCGATCGTGCGGAAGACCTCGGCCCGGCGCAGTCCGCTCTCGCCCGCCGGGTAGAGCGCGGCGACGCGTCCCGGCCGGAAGGCCGAGACCATCCACTCACCGACGGCGGTCGCGACGGCCGTGTCGCGCTGGGCGCGGTCCCACAGCGAGTAGGCGTGCAGCGCGACGGCCGAGTCCTCCGCCGCGGTCGGGCTGACGATGGCGAGCCCCGGAATGCCGCGGGCGCGCGCCGCCGACTGAAGAGCCTCGGAGCGGACGGGGCCGACGATGCCGGCGAGGCGGCTCGTGTCGAGCCGCGCGATGCCGAAGCCCGTGCTGTCACCGGCGGCCGATTCGTCGAGCACCACGAGTTCGACCGGAATCCCGCTCTCCTGCTCGAACCGGCGCGCCGCCAGACGGCCGCCCTCCAGCAGTTGATCTCCCACCGAGCTGAAGCCGCCCGACCGGGGCACGACGAAACCGAGCCGGATGCCGGGGCGCGGCGAGGTGACGCGGCCCGCGAGGATGTCTTCGACGATGCGCTCGTCCGGCCCATCGAGGTCGGCGTTCTCGAGCGAGCGGGCCAACTCCCGACCATCGGGCCCGCGGCCAGCCAGGACGAGGGCGCGTGCATGCTCGGCGCGCACGGTTCCGCGCGCCTTCTCGTCGCGTGTCTGGCGCCGACCCAGGCGATCCAGCTCATCGAGCGACAGGCGGCGGACGGCCGCGCGGAGCTCGGCACGCCAGTCGTCGTCGAGAGCCGACGGGTGAAACAGGAGCTGGTCGACGGCCAACTCGTCCTCGGCGCCCGCCAGGAGCAGGCGGACGAGGCGCCGCACCGGGCCGGAACCCAGGTCGGGGCGCCGCTGCCACGCGCCAGCGAGCGAGTCGGTGCTGGTGGCCACCGAGCGATACTCCCCGTTCAGCCAGGCCGTCTCGAGGTCCGCCAGCAGGAGGCCCTCCGGGCTGTCGTCGTCGGTGTCGACGACGACGCTGTCCGCGGCCCCGGGAACGGGCGACGGAGGGCCACCGGTCTCGACGCGGGCCGGTGCGGAACACGCGCCGAACACGAGGATCGCGCCCGCCCCTGCGAGCGCCCATGCGCGAAAGGGTCCGAACCCTGGGGCCGGACCCTTTCGCGGAGCTGCGGTCATTTCAGAAGCGCGGTCAGTCAGGATTCCTTCTCCTCTTCCTCGTCGTCCGCCGCCTCCTCCATCACCTCTTCCACGTCATCATCGGTCACGGTCGCCTCGGCCTCGGTGTCGATGTCGGTGTCGGTGGACGCCGTCACGTCCTCCGTCGAGAGTGCGGCCGCGACCTCCTCGAGATCGTCGTCCGTCACCTCGTCGGCTTCCTCTTCTTCGTTATCCGCTTCTTCGGCATCCGTCTCGGCGGCCTCGGCCGAGGGCTCGTCGGCTTCGTCGCCAGCGTCGACATCGTCGCCTTCGTCGGCATCGTCATCCTTTTCGGCGTATGAATCCGATTCCGCCTCCGCCTCTTCCGTGCGCGGCGCCACCGAACCGAGCGGACGATCCTTGATCTCGTCGGACAGTTCCGTCACCGACAGAACGATGCGCCGGTTGATCGGATCGGACTCGAGCACCTTGAGCTCGAGCGTGTCGCCCTCGACGAACTTCATCGCCGGATCTTCGAGCTCCTCTTCGACCCCGAGCTGGCTGACCGGAACGAAGCCTTCGACATCCGAGCCGAGGTCGACCACGACGCCCTTGTCGAGCAGTCGGACGACCGTGCCCTGCCACTCGGTGCCCGGCTCGTACTGCTGAGCCAGGTGGTACCACGGATCCTCTTCGGTCTGCTTGAGCCCGAGGGAGATCCGCTTCTGGTCCGGGTCGATGTTCAACACCACCACGTCGACCTCTTCGCCCTTGCGGACGATCTCCGACGGATGCTGCACGCGGCGCGTCCAGCTCATGTCCGAGATGTGGACGAGCCCGTCGATCCCCGGCTCGACTTCGACGAAGGCGCCGAAGCTCGTGAGGTTGCGGACGATGCCGGTGATGCGCGTTCCCGGCGGATACTTGGCCGGCAGCGCGAGCCACGGATCTTCCTCGGTCTGCTTCATGCCGAGAGAGATCTTCTTGTCCTCTTCGTCGACGCGCAGCACGACGCATTCGACTTCGTCGTTGATCGACAGGAGCTGCGAGGGGTGCCGGACGTTGCGCGTCCAGCTCATCTCGGAGATGTGGACGAGGCCCTCGACGCCCTTCTCGAGCTCGATGAACGCGCCGTAGTTCGTGATCGACACGACGCGGCCTTTCACGCGGCTGCCGACCGGGTACTTCTCGGCGACGTCTTCCCACGGGTACGCCTCGAGCTGCTTGAGGCCGAGCGAGATGCGCTCGCGGTCCCAATCGATGTCGAGAATCTTGACTTCCATCTCGTCGCCGATCGTCGTGACTTCCGACGGGTGGCCGATGCGGCCCCACGACATGTCCGTGATGTGGAGCAGTCCGTCCATGCCGCCGAGATCGATGAACGCGCCAAAGTCCGTGATGTTCTTGACGACACCCTTGCGGACCTGGCCGACTTCGAGCTCTTCCTTGAGCTGGTCGCGCTTACCGGCGCGAACTTCCTCGAGAATCACGCGGCGGCTGACCACGATGTTCCGACGCCGCTTGTTCAGCTTGAGGATCTTGAAGTCGTATTCGTTGCCGATCAGCTCGTCGACGTTCGGCACGCGCCTGAGCGCGATCTGCGAGCCCGGCAGGAAGGCGTCGACGCCCATCAGGTCGACGGTCACGCCGCCCTTGATCTTGCGCTTGAGCATACCCGGGACGCTCTGGTCGTCGTCGTAGGCAGCCTTGATCTTCTCCCACACGCGGAGGAAGTCGGCCTTCTTCTTCGACAGGACGACCACGCCCTCGGCGTCCTCGAGGCTCTCGAGGAAGACTTCGACCTCGTCACCCTGCTTGAGCTCCTCGGGATTCCGGAACTCTTCCAGCGGCACCGCGCCCTCGGACTTGAACCCGACGTCGAGAATCACGGTCGTCTCCGTCTTCCGGAGCACCGTGGCCTTGACGATCTCCCCCTCGACGATGTCGCTGAGGGTGTCGTCGTACATCTCGATCAGCATGTCGAACTCGTCGTCCGAATACTCCCCGGCCTCGAGGTCGTCCATGCTGAGTCCACCGCCCGCCATGCCCGTCGCGGTCGTCGTCACGTGCGACGTCATCGTTGCGGGGGGCTGGGTCTCGGCTACCGTCTCGGCGTCTTCATCCACATCCACCACATCCACGGAACCCTCCGTGGTCTCTTCCGCGGAACCCTCCGTGGTCTCTTCCGCGGATTCCTCCGTGGTTTCTTCCACGGTCACTTCCGCGGATTCCTCCGCGGTCGGCTCCTCGGTGGTGGGCGACTCGACGGCGACGTCGGCGGCGGCTGCGGGGGTATCCGTTTCGGGCTCGGACTGCGACTCGGTTGAGGTCTGCTCGTTGATCATGAACACGGCTAAGGAAAAAGGAATGATTTCACGCCGTCGGGCCGGCGAAGTACAAGCGCGGGAAAGTAGGCGCGACAACGAGTTCCGTCAACCTG
>JBPCJZ010000110.1:0-5593 GCA_051004775.1 Gemmatimonadota bacterium | reverse complement strand
TCGACACCCGGCACTTTCTCGACGGGATGGAGGTCGACCGGGATGCCGCGGCCGTCGTCGGTGACGGTGACCGAGTCGTCGGCGTGGATGACGACGTCGATGCGCGTGCAGTAGCCCGCCATCGCCTCGTCGATCGAGTTGTCCACCACCTCGTACACGAGGTGATGGAGGCCGCGCGCCGAAGTCGATCCGATGTACATGCCGGGACGGAGGCGCACGGCCTCGAGACCCTTGAGCACCTGGATCTGGCGGGACGTGTAGTCTCCACCCTTCTTCGCCGCGGGCTTCTTGCCGCCCGACTTGTCCTTACCGTTGCTCTGCGCCATCCGTAGCCTCCGGGTTCCCGCCATCCCCCTGCAGGAACACAATACGTTCGATTCTTCCCTCACTCCGGCCGGCGTTCAGCTTCGCCATCAACTGCGGCCGCATGAGGCTGAGTTCGTTGCGCCACGCGGCGCTCTCCACGGCGACGAACAGTGTGTCGCCCCGTACGCTCACGGCCTTCGCCACGCCCGCGATGTGCGGTCCGACGAGGCCGTCCCACTCCGATACCACTTCGGCCCGCTTCACCTTCGTCGCGATGCCGAGCCGCGCGAGCGTCGCTTCGACGAGTCCGCCGAGCCGCTCAGTCATCCGGCACCATCGACCTGAATCCTGCCGTCTTCGATGCTCCAGCGCGCCAGAGATCCGCCCCGTACGGGCAGATCGACGGGCTTCGGCGCCGTCAGCAGCACCTGCCCGGAGCGGCCCTCCTCGAGGAGACGCAGCACGCGCAGCGAGCGTTCCGGATCGAGCTCGGCGAACACGTCGTCGAGCAGGTAGATCGGGTCCGCGCCGGATCGATCGCGCATCGTGTCCGCCTCGACGAGCCGGAGCGCGACGGCGGCCGTTCGGCGCTGCCCACCGGAGCCGAAGGAACGCAAGTCCCGCATCGCCGTGTCATCGTCGACGACCGCTCGAATCACCAGGTCGTCACGATGCGGCCCCACCTGCGTGACCCCGCGGCGAAGATCCGATTCCTCGTTCGTCGTGAGCGCTTCGCGCAGCCGGTCGCGCCAGCGGGTGGTCGACATCTCGTCCGGCTCCGCCGGCTCTGCCGGCTCCTCCCGCTCCCCCGGATCCTGATCCTGCGGCCCGGCGTCGGCGCTTCCGAGCGCCGCCGAGTGTTGAAGCGTCGCCGGCGCGCCGCCCGCGATCGCCGCGTGATATCGGCCGAACGCCTCGCTCCGCCCGGCCGCCCACGACGCGCGGGCGGCCAGGAGCGCGGCCCCGGGCTCCACGAGGCCTTCCGCCCACGCCCGCACGACCGGCAGCCGGCCCTGGCGAAGAGCCTCGTTACGCTGGCCGAGGACGGCGCGGTACCGCTGCAGCGCTCCCACGTAGCCGGGCTCGCTCAGCGAAAGAACGATGTCGAGGAAACGTCGGCGGGCCGACGGCGACCCCCAGATCAACTCGGAGTCTTCGAGGCTGAACACCACCGCGCCGAGCGAACCGAGCGCATCCGCCAGTCGTTCGGGTTCGCCGCCGCCCACCTCGACCTTCTTCCGGCGGGTGGACTTCTGCCACGCGGCGGCCAGCTCGAGCGCATTCCCGTCGCACCGCACCTCCGCCTCGACCCGGAACACGTCCTCGCCGAACCGCGGAAGCTCGCGGTCGCGAGCCCCGCGAAACGACCGGAAGATTTCGAGGTAGTAGATCGCCTCGAGCAGATTCGACTTCCCGGATCCGTTCGGACCGACGATCATGACGCCGGCCTCGGGCAGCGTCAGATCGAGGCGCTCGAAGTTCCGAAAGTCACGAATCGACAGGCGGTGGAGCGCGGCGCTCCCGACCCGTCGCTCCGTCGATTCCAGGGTACCTGCCATGCCTTGCATTCAGCTAATGAAGATAACCCGAAACGGCATTCCCCGCAACGCCAAACGGGGCGGGTTTTTGCGGTCTTCGGGCCTGTCTACGGGCCGGTGCCCGGGCCTCGAGCGAGCGGACCGCAAGCCGGCCGTCAGGGGGCGAGCAACGGCTTGAGTCCGCCGCCGGTTCGCGCGGCGAACTTCTCGTAGGCCGCCGGCCCCTCTTCGAGCGGTATGGGGGACTCGGGCGCGAGGTCGTCCACCGGAATCCTCAGCCCGGCGGCGAGCGCGCCGAGGACCTGTGGGGCGAGGGAACGGACGGGGCAACGTCCGACCCGCCAGGTGAGATTGCCGTCGTACAGATCGGCCGGCGAGAAGCCGAAATCGTCCGTCGCGACCCCGACGGACGAGAGGGTCGCCCCGGCCGCCGCGAGCCGGAGAGCGAGAGAACGCGATGCGCGGCTTCCGACGGCCTCGAGCACGACGTCGGCTCCCGCTGCGCGGACCGGCGTCCGGGAGGCGAGGTCCGCGAGCGCGGCCGAAGCATCATCCGGGGAGGCCGCCAGGTCAGCTCCGAGCCGCAGGGCGGTCGCGCGGCGTGATTCCACGGGATCGACGGCCAGCACCGCGCCCGCTCCGAGGTGCCGCGCACAGACGAGCGCCGACAGGCCGACGGCGCCGCACCCGAGCACGGCCACGACGGGCGATCCCGCCCTCGCATCGGACAGCCCGTTTCGGGCGCAGAAGTAACCTGTCGTGAAGTTGTCGCCGAGGAGCACGCCCTCGGCATCGGAGCGCTCGGCGGGGAGTAACAGAAGGGTAGTGTCCGCGTCGGGCACGCGCACATACTCGGCCTGCGTCCCCTGCAGACCGGCGCCGCCCGCGGCGGGGGATGCGGCGCCGGCGGACGGCGGCGTCCCGACCGGCGGCGCCCATCCGAACAGCCGGCTCGTTTCGCAGCGGGCGCTCAGGCCCCGCAGGCACGGAGCGCAGCGCCCGCAGCTCGTCGTGAACGGGAGGAACACGCGATCGCCGACGCGGAAGTCGACGACCCCGCTCCCGGTGGCGATGACCCTGCCGGCCGCCTCGTGACCGGGGATCACGCCCCAGCCGACCGGCTCCCGTTCCTCGTAGGTGTGGAGGTCCGAGCCGCAGATGCCGGCCAGCGCCACTTCGATGATCGCGTCCCCCGGCCGCTCGATCACCGGGGCCGGCAGGTCCGCGCGGAACTCGACGCTTCGCGGTCCAGCGAGGATCAGGCCGCGCACGCCGGCTCCAGGCCGGCGGCGGACGCGCGGCCGATCAACGCTTCACGAAGTCGCTGACGACCGGCGTCTCCCCGGAATAGTCGTAGAAACCGCGACCGGTCTTCCGCCCGTGATAGCCGGCCTGGTACATGCGCTTGAGGAGCGGCGGCGACGCGAACCGCTTTTCGTGGTACTCCTCGAACATGATCTCCGTGATGAAATAGAGCGTGTCGAGGCCCACGAAATCACCCAGCGTGAAGGGGCCCATCGGGTAGCCGGTCCCGAGGGTCATGCCCTTGTCGATGTCTTCAATGGTGCCGATTCCCTCCTCGTAGGCACGGATGGCATCGAGCATGTAAGGCACGAGCAGACGATTCACGATGAAGCCCGAGTTGTCACGGCACGCGACCGGTTCCTTGCCGAGCGATTTCGCGAACGCGAAAGCCCGATCGAACGTTTTGTCCGACGTCGCCCCGGTCCGGACGACCTCGACCAGCTTCATGACCGGCACGGGGTTGAAGAAGTGCAGTCCGACGAACCGGTCGGGCCGCTCCGTCGCGGCCGCCATCTGCGTGACGGTGAGGCTCGAAGTGTTGGACGCGAAGATGGTCGTCTCCGGGCATCCGCCGTCCAGCTGCCCGAACAGCTCGTTCTTCGCAGCGATGTCCTCGACGATCGCTTCGATCACGATGTCGGCTTCGTACAGATCCGCGAGCTCGGTCGTCCCCCGCAGGTTGTCGAGCGTCGCGTCCATGGCCTCCTGCTCGAGCTTTCCCCGTTCGACCGCCCGGGCCAGCGACTTCTCGAGCGCCGCCATGCCCGCGTCGAGGGGCTCCCGGGCGATCTCGCGTACCACCGTCTCGTAGCCCGCCGCGGCGCACACCTGTGCGATCCCTCGCCCCATGAGTCCGCATCCGACCACTCCCACCTTCTCTATATCCGCCACGATGACTCCTCGTCGTTCATGATTTCGGTTGACTATTCTGGATGGTTCGATTCGCCCGGTCGCGGGGCGTACGTCCGCCGATCCCTCAGCGATCTCCGTCGGTAATCAGGTCCTGGATCCGGTCCATCAGGCCCGTTCGCGACGGCGCGATCCGGGTCCCCCGCTCCAGCCGGTCGAGCAATCCCTGGACCGCCAGCTCGACGCGCTCCCGCTCGGACCGGAGGGTGAGACGTGCCAGCAGCGTGCCGCCCCCGAACGCCACGCCGGCCACGAGCGGCGCGGCGGCCACCAGCGGAAAGCCCGCCGCCAGGACGAGCGCGAGCGTTCCACCCACCGTCGAAGCACTCGCGCCCGTATACCAACCGCCCGCGTGCTCGGCACGCATCTTTCGCAGGTCGGCCACGATGCTCACCAGGCAGCGCCCGGGTTCGAGTTGCTGGATGGAGATTTCGATCCTGCGGGCCTTGGCCAGAGCGAAGCCGTGCCCCGACAGATTCAGCCCGCGGCGGATCTGGCTCACGATGTCGGAGGCTGGTTCCCAGAGCGACTGCCCGGGCCGATCGCGAATCGGCCGGAGTCCCTCGTTCGCCCTCAGAAACTCCTCGAGGCTGGACTGGATCGCGTCCACCTGGCCCGGAACTACCCGGCTGGCCTGAACGGAGGCGCGACCCCAGAGTCTCGTCGGCACGGAGCGATCCGACGGCAGCTCGGGCAACAGCGCCTCGGCTCGCAGCTCGAAGAGCGCCCGTCGCAGGTAGCTCTCCTGCAGGCCAACCTCCGCGCCGATCCGCATGACCTCCGCGTCGTCGAGATGGTCCCGGTCCGGCCGTGTCTCCCGCACCGTCTGCAGTTCCGCGGCGCGCCGGATCACCCGCTCCAGATCCTCCGATGAAAGCGGCCCCCCGGTCGTGAGCCCCTGCTCCGCGTCATCGCTCATTCCTCTTCGCCGTCGCCCTCCAGCTCCGCCGCGTCGAGGCTTTCGGCGGCGGCTTCCGTGCGGTCGACGGAGACGCGATCAGCGTCGGCTTCGGCTGCCCGGTCGATCCGCTCAGCCGTCCTGCGTGCCGCATCCTTGCGACCCGCTGCCTGGGCGCCGGCGATCAGACCGAGGCCCGCCAGCTTGCTGGTCAACTCGACCGTCATGCCCGTCGCCTCGTCTTCCGATCGCTTGGCCCGCGCCTCGAGCTCCTCGAGCGATTCGGTCTCTTCCACGTCCGACGCCGGCGACGGGGTTCCCCGGAAGGACAGCAGATCGACCGGCAACGGAAACAGCGTCGTGGAGTTGTTCTCCGCCGCGATCTCCGTCGCGGTCTGCAGGAACCTGAGCTGCAGGGAGGCCGGGTGCATGCTGAGCAGCCTGGCGGCATCCTTCAGGCGCGCCGCGGCCTGCAGCTCGCCCTCGGCGCTGATGATCTTCGCCCGCCGTTCCCGCTCCGCCTCCGCCTGCCGGGCCATCGCGCGCTTCATCTCCTGCGGGAGGTCGACGTCCTTGACCTCGACACCGGTGACGGCGATGCCCCAGGCGTCGGTGCCCTCGTCGATGATCCGCTGCA
>JBPCJZ010000109.1:0-4067 GCA_051004775.1 Gemmatimonadota bacterium | reverse complement strand
CCGTGCGGGCCGCGGACCGAAGACCGGCCGGTGCTCCGTCGATCATCCTGCTCCCCCGCGAGAGTGAGCTCCTTGAGAGACGAGAGGCAAGTTGCCGGCGCCCAGTGCCGTGCACAATGCGCCGGCCGCGGGTCGGCCGCGGGTCAGGGCTCGGTTGGCTCGCTCGTTCTCCACGGAAGAACGCCGTCTTCGCGCAGCGCGTCGAAAACGCTGTCGACGGCGCGCACGACGACGACGGATGGATCCGGTTCGATTCCCGTTCCTTCACCGCCGGGTTCCGCGACGTAAGCCCGCGCACCACTCCAGACGGCGTCGCCCGTACGCGCATCGTACAGAACGGCGGTCACGACGGTGGAGACTCCCTCGCCGAGCGCCCGATCGAGTTCAATTTCATCGGCGCTGAGCACCAGGAGCGCCCTGGCGGCGCTGAAGCGCACCGCGCCGAGCATCTGATTCTCGGTAACCGAGAGGGAAGCCGGCAGCCGAGGCGCCTCGTAGATCCTCAGGTCCGGCCCGGCGTGGCTCGCCGCGGCCGTCTCGAGACTCTCGCGGGCGATCGATCCCTCCACGCTGACCATGACATCGGCGAACATTTCCCTCGCAGCCGACGGATCTCCGGGGCCCGCCAGGCCCACCGGCGCGTGCCGGATCGAGGATGGCGCCGCGTCGCGGGCACGGAGGATCAACTCGCCCGAGTACGAACCGTGGCAGTCCTCCGTCCGGTACGATCCCGTGAGACGCCGGTCGCCGTGGGAGGTCCGGGCGCTAAGCCGGCTGGAGCCCGGACAGCCGTCATTGTACACGAGGGTGATTTCCAGCCTGTCTCCGTCGATGCGGCCGGACAGTTCGGCCGTTCTGCCGGTGTTCGTCAGAAAGGATCCGCTCACCGCGTGTCCGCCCTGCGTCAGCCGCAGAACGCCTCGGAACACGGCGCCGGGCTCGGCGCTGCTCGTGTACTCTCCGAAGAACGTGCCGTCGATCCGGCGTGCCTCGGCGGCGCGCTCGATGATCTCGGCCGGCGTTGGCGCGGGGCGAGTCGCGGGCAGCACCGTCAGGATTACCGGGTTGGCGAGGTGGAGGCTGGCGGGGGAACGGCTGCTCTGGGCGGCGGCGTGGGACGGACAAAGGCAGAGCAGGCCGATGGTCGCGGCCTGGAGCGGAACCCGTGCGATGCGGGCACGATGACGCATGGCTCTTCCTTTCTTCCTCCCCACGAGGAACCTCGAGACGTTCGGGAAGGAAGTGGGGCAGGTTCGATGCCATGCGCATATCGCCGGGACGTTCCGGCCCGCAAGGCGAATTTCGAGGGCCGGAACGTGGCGGAGTCATGCCCCAAAAACGTGCATCCGCCCATAGTGCGTTGCGTTCTGCGGAAGGACGGGAGGGCGCGGAATGTCGGTGTCGGACTGCAAAAAGGGTCGGTCCGCGACGCCCAGTTCAGCGTGCGGGAAACGTGACTCGCGGCTCGTAGCCCGCCTCGTTCATCAGGGCGCGCCACTCCGATCCGTGGTGCTTGACTCCGCGCGGATACCGGACCGGCGCAGCCAGGTGGGCGGCTTCGTGGCAGACGACTTCCTGCAGCAGTTCTTCGCGGCTGCCGAGGGCGAGACGGTGGCTAAGGTGGAGCCGCGACGTCTCGTAGTAGGCAATGCCCAGGCAGCGGGTCATCCGGCGGCTGAACACGATCCGGATCCCGGGCGTGAAGCGGGCGTCGGTCAGGCGCCATGCCGCGAGGCAACGGCCAAGTTCCCGGTGCGCGATTGCGTAGGCTTCCGCGAGGCGTTCACCGCCCGTCTCGGCGACCGTGGTCGCGAAGCGGCGATCGGCCGGGGCGAGGCGGAACGTCGGCAGATCCACGGGCCGCGCCCACGCGAGTCCCGAATGCTCCAGCGCACGCGGTTCGCCCCGCGTTTCGACCTCGACGAAGCGGACGACGTAGGGCGAGCCAGGATCCCTGGCCCGCTGGAGCGTCGTTCCCACACCCGTGACCTTGAGCCGCAACTCCTCGGATAGCTCGCGGACGGCGGCATCCTCGAGCGACTCGCCGCGTCGCAGCTTTCCCCCGGGAAACTCCCACAGGCCGGCGTGTCGTTTCCGGGCGGCCCGACGGCACAGCAGGTACTTTCCCCGGCGTTGAATCACGCAGGCTACGACGGGCTTCGTGGCGGTGTTTGGCGTCTTCGTCGCTGAAATCTGGGGTCTTCCTTCTGGAAATGCGGTTCGGAAAGGGTCCTTGACGCGAAGCTATCCGCGCGCTGCCGACCCGGGCAAGATGGTCGGCCCGGATTCGCACAAATGCCCCGGCGCAGGGTAACGTTCCGGAACACCGTGGCGGCCGACCCGTCGCCATTGGCCGTACCGAACCATCCCGAGGCCGTCCCAATGACACATACAGAATCTGTTTCGCCGTCTTCAACCCCGGATCAACGCTCCCCGCGGAGACGACCGCGCCTGCGGCGAGGCTGGATGATCGCCCTGGGCCTGTTGCTCCTGCTTCCGTTCGCCGGAGCGCTGGCGCTCAAGGCGCTGTTTCCGCCGGAACGTCTCCGCCAGATCGCCGAACCACAGCTCGAGCGCCGGATCGCGCGGGATGTTCAGCTCGGCTCGGTAAGCCTCAAGGTCTTTCCATACGTCGCCATCCGGCTGGGTGACGTCCGAATCGCCAATCCGCCGGAGGGATTCTCGGCGGCGCCGGCGGTGCAGCTCGACGCGCTCGACCTCCGCCTGGAGCTGCTTCCGCTGCTGCGGCGCGACTTTCAACTGTCGCAGGTCCGGCTCGTTCGTCCGCTGATCCGCTACGAGGTAGCGCCGGACGGGAGGAACAACTTCACCGGCCTGCTGGTCGCGGATTCGGCCCGCACCGAGGGTCGTTCGGCCGAAGGCTCGGGATCCAGCTTCGATATCGAAGACCTGGTGCTGGTCGACGGCGACCTCCTCTATGTGAACAATCCGGGGCGCCGGGCGCTGCGCTTCGGGGTCGAGGCGGAGTTCGACGTCAGCCCCGCCGAACGCGAGGGCGGCCCGCTCGCGAGCACCGGCGCGTTCTTCCTGACCGAGGGCCTGATGGTGGCCCGCGGCAGCGACACGACCCGCCTGCCCGATACCGACATTCGATATAGAGCGGTGTTGGATCCAGACGACGGCCGGATCGCCGTTCCGGAGGTCACCGTACAGGCCGCTGGCCTGAACATCACGGGCCAGGCGACCTCGAGGGTCGACGAGGGCGTTCGAAGCGTGCGGCTGGACCTCTCGACCGACGAGTTCGGGATCGCGGACCTCCTCGCCGAGATGCCCGAGGATGCGGTGAGCGACACCCTCGACATCGATGGACGGGGCCGGTTCGAACTGCGATGGGCCGGTGCGCTCGGCGGCGATCCCGGTCCGCAGCTCACGGGCTCCGCCTCCTACAGCAACCTCTCCCTTCGCACGCCGTCGCGGGGGCAGGTGCTCGACGGCACGGGAGGAGCGCTCACGTTCAACTCCGACATGCTGTCCACGCCGAACGCGGCCGGCCGCCTGTTCGGCCGTCCTTTCGAGGCGCGGTTGCGCGTCGACAACTTCGCGGAGCCGATGGTCGACGGTCACCTGTCGGGCCAGTTCGACGTGGCGAAAGTCAACGACTTCCGCCAGGGCGAGCCGCTGCCCGTCTCGGGGGACGCGGCCGTCGCGGTCGATTTTCGTGGCCCAGCCGGGGAGTTGGGCCGCTGGACGGTGACCGGCCCGGTCCGCCTGACCGGCGTGACGTATGCCGCCGAGTCTCTCCCGCAGCCGGCTACGATCGGTGACGCGACGATCCAGCTCACCGGCACAGGGATTCGCGCCGACGGGCTCCCGGTGCGGATCGGCAGCAGCCAGGTTTCGGTCACCTTCAACAGCCAGGAGCTGCTGAGGCACTATCTGACCGAAGAGAGCTCTCGCAGCGCGGCGCCCTTGATTCAGTTCAATGCCCACTCGAGTCGGCTCGACGTCGCCGACCTCCGGAAGGATTTGCCGGGCGTCGGCTACAGCGACCTCCTGAAGGCCCGGTTATCGGGCACGCAGGTGGAGGGCAAGGCGCCCGAAGCGAT
>JBPCJZ010000108.1:0-2922 GCA_051004775.1 Gemmatimonadota bacterium | reverse complement strand
CGGATCGCCCACGACGCGGCGATCGTGTATCCCGGCGGCCGCGCGCCGTACGTCCTGGTCGTCATGACGCGCGGAATCGACGACCACGAAGTGAGCGCCGCCGCGATCGCGAAGATCTCGACGATCGTGTGGTGCCGGCTCGCGAACGGTGCATCCGACGGTTGCCCCGGTGGCTGACGTCGTCGCCGCGACCGCGCGCCTGTCTTTCCGCGAGCTATGCGACGACGACTTCGGCGTCGTCCACGCGTACGCTTCCGACGAGGAGGTCGTGCGCTTCCTGCCGTTCGGCCCCAACACCGAGAGCGCAACGCTGCGGTTCCTGAAGCGAGCCAGGACGGCGGCGCGCGCGAAACCCCGCGTCGAGTACGACCTCGCGGTCGTCCGCTCCGATGATGGCCGGCAGGTCGGCGCGGTGACCCTGCGGCGCGATGGTCCCGACAGCCCGCAGGCCATGCTCGGCTACTGCCTCGCGCGCGAGGCGTGGGGATACGGGTACGGCACCGAAGCGGCGGCCGCGGTCCTGCGCCTCGGGTTCGAGGAGCTTGGACTGCATCGCATGTGGGCGGGGTGTGACCCCGACAACGGCGGGTCCATTCGCGTGCTCGAGAAGCTCGGGATGCGCCGCGAGGCACACTTCAGGCAGGACTTCCGGGGCAAGACGGAATGGCGAGACACTCTCGTCTACGCGATGCTGGCCGACGAGTGGCGCGCGGCCGCCACGGAGGCGTCGGCGAGGCGGCCAAGAGGGTAAATTTTGCCCTTCACGTGGCCGCGGCGAAGCTCGGTTCGCGGCGGCGGGCGCTGCCAGCCGGGGCTCGCAGTTCCGTCATTCGGCGCGCCCCGACTGGTGATCGAACGGTGCGACGCTGGGCGGTCCGGAGCCAGGTGCGGACGGAACGCGCCTTGCGGGGTTGCTGGTCTACCGGATGGGACCTGAAGACCCCCCGGGGCCGGCGAGGTAGATCGCCCGGCCCGCTGATCGGAACCAGGATGAGTACCTCACGACTCGAGACGTTCAGCGACGGCGTCCTCGCCATCATCATCACCATCATGGTGCTGCAGATGGCGGTGCCGCAGGGGACGCGCTTCCTGGCGCTCGGTCCCCTGCTGCCGATGTTCGCCAGCTACATCCTCAGCTTCGTCTACCTCGGCATTTTCTGGAGCAACCACCATCGCGTGCTCCAGGGTCTCGACAGGGTGAACGGCGTCATCACGTGGGCCAACCTCCACCTGCTGTTCTGGCTCTCGCTCTTGCCGTTCGTGAGTGGCTGGATGGGTGAAAAGAGCTTCGCACCGGTCCCGACCGCGGTGTACGGCGGCGTTCTCCTGATGGCCGCACTCGCGTTCTGGGGCCTGCGCTGGGCCATCATCCGGCAGATGAAGCGGCATTCCGCCGCCGCGGCGGCACCGAAGAACGACTTCAAGGCGCGGCTGGCGCCGGTCCTCTACATCGTCGCCATCCCCATCGCCCTGCGGCAGCCGTGGCTCGCGGGCCTCCTCTACGCGGTCGTGGCCGTCATCTGGGTGATCCCTGAGCGGCCGGGCACTCGGCAGGCGGTCTGACGAGTGAAACCGCCGCCGCCGCCGCGGCTCTGCTGCATCCCCGCGTCCGCGGCTCCCGCTTGTCACACCCGCGACGGCCCGGGCGTTCCAGTCTGGGGTCGCGTGAGTGTCGCGAAGGGGGAGGATGCCGTGAGAATCTGGATCGACGCGGACGCCGCACCGAGAGCCGCTCGTGAGGTCGTGTATCGTGCCGCGCAACGTCTCGAGATCGACGCATTCGTCGTATCGAATCAGTACCTGTCGGTGCCCCCGGGATACGGTACCGTCGTCACGGTGCAGGTAGACGGGGGGACGACGCAGGCGGATTCCCACATCGTCGCCCACGCTTCGGCGGACGACCTGGTCGTGACGCACAGCGTCGCGCTCGCCTCCCGGCTCCTGCCGCGGGGCGTCGTAGTCCTCGACGCACGCGGCTCGGAACTCACGCGCGAGTCCGTCGGGGAGCATCTCTCCATCCAGGACTACATCGAGAGTCAACGCGCCCCGACCGGCAACGCGCACGGGCCGCCGCCGTTCGACGATGGAGCGAAGCGCGATTTCGCCGCCGGCCTCGATCGGATCCTCACGCGGATGTATCGCCAGGGCGAGAACGGCGACGACACTCGCCCTAACTGACCGGGCGCGGCACGCCGAACTTCGCGCCACGCGGCCGATCTACTTGCGCTGCAGAACCATCAGCTTCGCATACTTCAACCGGCCGTAGTGAGCCGCCAGGTAGGCGAGCAGCAGCCCCTTCCAGCCCAGCAGGAAGCCGCGACCCAGGAAGTAGAAACGGAAAAACCGCCCCGCCGGCCGCAGGGTGATGTCGATCACGGAGGCCCGCCGGCCGCGCGCGTGCATCCCTTCGGCCATGATGGTCGTGTAGCGGTCGATGCTCTGCAGATGCTCGGTGAAGCTTCGGTAGGGATAGTGCAGCATGTCCGGCGCGAGCCGAGCCTGGCTGCTCGTGGCGTCCAGTTCCACGTGCCCGTGCGGATCGGCTCCCGTCCAGCGGCCGCGGCGGCGGTCGAACAGGCGGAGCTGACGGTCCGGATACCACGTCCCCGCGCGGATCCACGTCCCCAGGTAGTTGGAGAGACGAGGAAAGCTCCAGCCCGAATAGCCCGGAAACCCGCGTTCCTTGAGATCGGCCAGCTCGCGGGCGAGCTCGGGGCTCAGGCGTTCATCGGCGTCGAGGCACAGCACCCAATCATGGACCGCGGCGTCGATCGCGAAGTTCTTCTGCTCGACCATCCCGGGCCAGTCGCGCTCGATCACTCGCGCCCCGCCCTCGGTGGCCACGTCGCGCGTGCGATCGGTCGAGTGGGAATCGATCACGAGGATCTCGTCGCAGAACTGAATCGACGCGAGGCAGTCGCC
>JBPCJZ010000107.1:0-8506 GCA_051004775.1 Gemmatimonadota bacterium | reverse complement strand
GGCCGGAAATCCCGGCCACGAGGTCGAGCTCCAGCGCCTCGGTGCGACGCTCGAGAATATCACCGACGGTCAGCATCGTGTCACTCTTCTTCACCGTCGTGGTCGTCTTCGTCGTCCTGGTCATCCTCGTCGTCCTGCGGGAGCAGCGCTTCGAGGGGCTGGGCCCGGTGATCACGCCGCTTCGCACGTGACTTCTTGAGCTGACGCGCCAGCTTGTCGTGCAGACGATCGAGGGCCGTGCGGAACGCGTCGCCGTCCGCCTCGCCGTGCAGGCGCGGTCGGCGGTCGATGCTCACCACCGCTTCGACCAGGAAGTTCTGGTGCTCTTCCCACAGCGTGACCTCGGCCCGGGACGCCCTGGGCTCGTAGCGGCGCAGCTTCTCGAACTGCGCCTCGATCTGTTCTCGGATCTCTTCGGAGACTTCGGTATTTCGTCCGGAGATGATGAGCTGCATGGGTGTCACTCCTCGCGATTCAGCGCGATTCAGTGCGATTCAGGCGACCGAGCGAAGGATCTCTTCAGTCTGCCGTGCGGTTTCGTTCCAGGTGAATTGTTTGGCGTGGCGTACGGCCGCCACGCCCATGGCTTCTCTCTTTCTCGCGTCGGCGATGTGGCCGGCGATCACCTCGTGCCAGCGTCGGACATCGCCGAACGGGATCAGGCGTCCCGTCTCGCCGTCGACCACCGACTCGCGCAAACCGGGCGAATCGGCCGCCAGGCTCGGCGTCCCGCAGGCGGCCGCCTCGATGTTCGTGATGCCCCACCCCTCCTTCGGCGACGGATACACGTTCGCCCAGGCGCGGCGAAACAGCGAGACCTTCTCCTCCTCCGAAACATAACCGGGGAATTCAACCTGGGCTCCGACGCCGAGCGATGTCGCAATCCGTTCGAGCCGTTCGTGGTCCTCGCCCTGCCCCGCCACGACGAGCCGGACCGGCCGGCCACCGACCTGCAGCCCCGGGAGCGCCCGGATTACGGTATCGATCGACTTGTACCGTTGAATCCTGCCGACATAGACGAGAAGCGGCTCGCCCGACCGATGCGCTCCGGGCCCGCCGTAGCCCGGGGTGCACATCTCGTGATCCACGCCGGGATAGCTTACCGTGATGCGGTGCCGGTCGAACCCGCGATTCACCAGGTCATCCCGGGTGCTGTCGGAGATCACCTCGACAGGAACGTCACGATACACCCGAGGCATCAACCGTTCCGCCAGCCAGACGGTCGACGCCACTACGGACGATTCCTGCCGGAAGGCCGTCGAACCGAACAGGTGCGGCACGAGCGCGACCACGGGCATCGACGACCAGCGCGGCGTGTACAGCGGGACCTTGTTGATGTCCTCCACGAGGACGTCGTAGCCGGCGCGCGAGAGACGCCGGAACGCCCGCCGCGCGTGCAACGGGAAGGTGTACCGCGAGCCCACCCGCACCACGTCGATTCCCCCGATCTCGGCACGCGGCGGGGCGCCCGGCCAGCCCGAGCACAGCAGGGTGACCGAATGGCCCCATTGGGCGAGGCGTCCGAAGATTTCGTGCAGGTGGATCTCGGCGCCTCCGGCGTATGGATTCAGCCGGTCCTGCCAGTTGACGACGAGGACGCGCAGGCCGTCCCGCGACGCCTTCATCCGGGGTTGCGGACGGCCGAGGCGACGGCGTCGAGGACGCCGTTGACGAAGCGGGCGCTCTCGGCGCTGCCGTACTTCTGGGCGAGCTGCATGGCCTCGTGGATCGCGACGGCCGCGGGGACGTCCTCGGCGTGGATCAACTCGGCCACCCCGATGCGCAGGATATTGCGGTCGATCGCGGTCAGGCGGTCGAGCCGCCAGTTGTCGAGGTGTCGGCGGAGGAGCGCGTCGATCGCTTCCTGATCTTCGTCGATCCACCCGATGAGGTCGTCCAGATACGGGATGTAGCGGTCCGACACCCGGCGGCGCGCGAGACTCCGGTGCGCGGCCCGGCGCAGCGACAGATCGTCGTCGGCCCCCTGCTCCCACGCGTAGAGCGCCTGCAGCGCCCAACTCCGCGAGCGCGAGCGTGGATTCAGCGGACTCAACCCTCGCCCCGCAGCGTCTCCCGCAGGGTGCACATCTCGAGCACGGCCAGCGCCGCCTCCTCTCCCTTGTTGCCCTTCGCGCCGCCCGCCCGCGCCCGCGCCTGGTCCCCGTCGTCGGTCGTCAGCAGGCCGAACGCGACCGGCGTACCGCTCTCCCGCGCGACGGCTTCGAGACCGATCGTCGTGCCGAGGGAGACAAACTCGAAGTGTGGCGTCTCGCCGCGGATCACGCAGCCGAGCGCGAGGACCGCGTCGACGCCGCCGCGGTCGAGCACCCAGCGGACGGCGAGGGGAAGTTCGAAGGCGCCGGGGACGCGAAAGACCTCGACCCGATCGGGATCCGCCCCGTGCGAAGCGAGGCAATCGAGCGCTCCCTGAACGAGCCGGTCGGTGATCGGCGCGTTGAACCGGCTGGCCACGATGCAGAACCGGCGGCCTTCCGCCGCCCGTTCCGCTACTCTTTCCGTCATGAAGAGCGGAGCATATGGCCCAGCTTGTCCCGCTTCGCGTCGAGGTAGTCCTGGTTCAGGTCGGTGGCTGTCGTCTCGAGCGGCACGCGGCCGGTGATCTCGAGCCCGAAGCCCTCGAGCCCGCTGAGCTTCTTCGGGTTGTTCGTCATGATGCGGATCTTCCGCAGCCCGAGGTCGGCGAGAATCTGGGCGCCGATCCCGTAGTTCCGCAGGTCCGCCGGGAACCCCAGTATCTTGTTCGCCTCGACCGTGTCGTGCCCCGCGTCCTGCAACTGATACGCCCGGAGCTTGTTGAGCAGGCCGATCCCCCGGCCTTCCTGGTCGAGATACACGATGACGCCGCTTCCTTCCTCGTTCACGAGCTGCATCGCCTTCTCGAGCTGGCGGCCGCAGTCGCAGCGCGAGGAGCCGAACACGTCGCCGGTGAGGCACTTCGAATGCACGCGCACCAGGACGTCGTCCAGCTTTTCGACGTCGCCACGGACCAGCGCCACGTGCTCGCGGCCGTCGACGTCGTTGGAGTAGCCGATGATGCGGAAGTCGCCGAACCGCGTCGGCAGCATGGTCTCCGCCACCCGGTGCACCAGGCTCTCGTGCTTCAGGCGATACGAGATGATCTGCGCGACGGTGATGAACGGGATGTCGTGCTGCTGCGAGAACTCATCGAGATCCGGGCGCCGGGCCATCGTTCCGTCGGGGTTCAGGATCTCGCAGATCACGCCGGCCGCAGACAGTCCGGCGAGGCGCGCGAGGTCCATGGATGCCTCGGTCTGACCGACCCGCTGAAGGACGCCGCCTTCCTTGGCGCGGAGCGGGAAGATGTGCCCCGGTCGCAGCAAGTGATCCGGCCGGCTGTTGGCGTCCACCGCCACCTGGATGGTGCGGGCGCGATCCGACGCGCTGATGCCCGTCGAGACGCCCTTATCGAGCACCGCGTCGATCGAAACCGTGAACGCGGTTCCGTTGGGATCCTGGCCGCGTCCGTCCGTCATCAGCGGCAGGTCCAGGCGGTCGGCGATGTCCGGATGCAGGGTGAGGCACACGAGCCCGCGTCCGTGCGTCGCCATGAAGTTGATGATCTCGGGCGTAACCTTCTCGGCGGCACAGACGAGATCGCCCTCGTTCTCGCGATCTTCGTCGTCGGCCACGATCACGAGGCCGCCACGACGAATCGCCGCGATGGCCTCCTGAACTCGGTTGTCATCTAAGGACTGCACGGACCCTCCTGTGTAATGTCTGGCTCCGAACGGTGCTCCCGGCCGGATTGATACGGATCGAGCAGGCGCACGACATACTTACCGATGAGGTCGGCTTCGAGATTCACCCGAGCCCCCGCCTCGAGGCGGCCCAGATTCGTGTGCCCCAATGTATACGGTATGATCGCCAGTTTTGCGACCTCCCCCGCGAGCCCCGCGACCGTCAGGCTGACGCCGTCGACGGTGAGAGATCCGCGCTCCACGGTGAATTCGCGCACGCCCTCCGGCAACCGGATCCGGAGGAGCATTCCGTCGCCCTCGGATTCGGCCCCGATGACCTCGCCGACGCCGTCGACGTGGCCCTGGACGATGTGGCCCCCCAGCGCGTCGCCCGCGCGGACGGCGGGTTCGAGATTCACGGCCCGGCCGGGCGCGAATTCGCCGAGCGTCGTGCGGTCGAGCGTCGTCGGCACGGCCTCGGCGGCGAAGCCGTCCCGCTGGAGACCCGTGACCGTCAGGCAGACGCCGTCGACCGCGACGCTGTCGCCCTCCGCGAGGTTTTCTAACAGGCCGCCGGGCGCCCGGAACTCGAATCGGACGCCGCCGCCTGAATCCGTCCGTCCGACGACCTCTCCGACAGCCGCGATCAGCCCGGTGAACATCAGGCCGCCGCCCGGAGCGCGTCGAAGGCCGCGCGGCGCTCCCAGGTGAGGCGGGCGTCGTCACCGGCACGCGCCACGTCGACCAGCTGCCAGGAGCCCGGCGCGCCCGCGTCCGGCGCGCCCGAGACCGGCACGCCGCGCTCGCCGAGCCAGGCGGGAGCCACGTACTGCACGAAGCGCTCGACCAGGCCGGCCGCGAGGAAACTGCTCGCAACCTCCGCGCCGCCCTCCACGAGGACGGAGTTCATGTCGCGCGCGGAGAGGAGATCGAGCACGGCGGCCGGGTCGAGCCGCCCGGCCGACACCCGCGGCACCGTCTCGACCTCGACCCCCAGCGCCCGGAGCGATGCGATGCGCTCGGCCGGCGCGTCCGGCGCGGCGATGACCAGGACGGGCGTCTCGCGCGCCGTGGTGGCGAGGCGGCTCGTCGGCGCGAGGCTCGCCGCGCCGTCGAGCACGACGCGCACGGCGGGACGCGGCACGGCCTCGGCGCGGCTCGTGAGCAGGGGGTCATCGGCCGCCGCGGTTCCTCGCCCTACCAGCACGGCGTCCGCGTCGGCCCGGAGGCGATGCACTTCGCGCCAGGCGGCCTCCCCCGTGAGCGGGGTGCGTTGGCCGGGGCCCGTCGCGATGCGTCCGTCGAGCGACTGGGCGAGCTTCAGGATCACGAACGGGCGCCCCGTCGCGACACGCCACAGGAACGGCGCGTTCAGGTCGACGGCCTCGTCTCGCAGCAGCCCGCGCTCGACCGCGACCCCGGATGCCTCGAGCGCCGCGCCGCCGCCGCCCGCCTCCGGATGGGGATCCCGCGCGGCGAACACGACGCGCGCGACGCCCGCCGAGATGATCGCGTCCGTGCAGGGCGGCGTGCGCCCGTGATGCCGACACGGTTCGAGGGTGACGAACAGGGTGGCGCCCCGGGCGTCCGCGCCGGCGCTGCGGAGCGCCACGACCTCGGCGTGCGGTTCGCCCGGCCCCTCGTGGTGGCCCTCTCCTACCGCTTCGTCTTTGCGCACGATGACCGCACCGACGAGCGGATTGGGAGAGACGCGCCCGCGACCGCGGCTCGCCAGCTCCAGCGCGCGCCCCATGGCCTCAGCATCCGTCAAGCCGCACGCCTCCGTCTCCGGTCCGGACCACGCCGCAGTCGAAGCTCCCGAGCCCGGCCGCGTCCACCGCGTCCGCGATCTCGGCCGCGCGATCCGGCGGCGTCACGACGATCATCCCGACGCCCATGTTGAGCGTCTCGTACAGCTCCGGCCCCTCGAGGCCCGACGAGTCGGCGAGCACCCGGAACACGTGGGGCGTCTCCCACGCCGTGACGTCGACGACCGCCTCGACCCCGTCGGGCAGCACCCGGCCGAGATTCCCCGGAATTCCGCCGCCGGTGATGTGCGCGAGCGCGGTCGCCGCGCCGGACACGAGCACAGGACGGAGCGGCTCGAGGTAGGAGCGGTGCACGCGGAGCAGGACGTCGGCGACGGTCTCCTTCGAGCCGGGAAACGGATCGTGCGGCCCGAGGCCCATCCGATCGAACAGAAGCTTGCGCGCGAGGCTGTAGCCGTTGGTGTGCAAACCATTCGAGGGCAGACCGATCAGGCGCATCCCCGCGCTCACGCCGCGCTTCCCCGCCAGGTCCCAGGCCCGGCGGCCGACGATGAAGCCCGCGAGATCGTAGTGGCCGGGCTCGTAGACCCCCGGCATCTCCGCCGTCTCGCCGCCGATCAGCGCGCAGCCGTTGTTTCGGCATCCGCGCGCCACGCCGCTGATCACCGCCTCGGCGACGTCAGGATCGAGGCGTCCACACGCGAAGTAGTCGAGGAAAAACAGCGGTTCGGCGCCCTCGGCAAGGATGTCGTCGACGCAGTGGTTGACCAGGTCTTCGCCGACCGTGTCGTTGCGGCCCGCCGCCGCCGCGACGAGCACCTTGGTGCCGACCCCGTCGGCGCTCGCGACCAGGTCGGTCGACGTATTGGCCGCCGGCAGCCGGAAGCGCCCGCCGAAGGAGCCGAACTCGCCGGCGGCGTCCGCGGCGTCCGCGGTCCGGGTCGAGGCGACGAGGTCCTTTAGCCGCCCCGTGAGGTCCTCGGCGGCGCGCAAGTCGACACCCGCGTCCCCGTAGGTGATGCGATCGGGCGAATGCCCGGTGGAGCGCGACTCAGACATCGTCGTCGTCGGCATCTTCGGCGTCTTCGCGGATCATCCGCCTCGGCGCGGACAGTCCGAGAACCGCGAGCCCCTGGCGCAGCGTCACCCGGATCGCCTCGGCGAGCGCCAGGCGGGCGGGTCGCGCGGGGCCCTCGGCCAGCACGCGCCGCGCCGGATCGACGTTGCCTTCGTGGTACCAGGCGTTGACCAGCGAGGCGAGCTCCTCGAGGTACGTGCAGATCAGGTGGGGCGCCCGCGCCTCGGCGGCCGCGGCCACACGCTCCGGCAGCCGCAGGAGCGCCTTCGCGACCTGGCGTTCCGACTCCAGTTCGAGGCGGGTGAAATCCGCCTCGTCGAAGTCGACACCGTCCGGCCCGAGGCCCGCTTTCTCGAATATGCTGCACATGCGGGCGTGTGCGTACTGCACCTTGTAGACCGGATTGGCGTCCGACGTGTCGAGGGCCAGGTCGAGGTCGAAGTTCATCGGGACTTCGGCGCGCCGCATCAGGAAGAAGTAGCGCGCGACGTCGGGACCGGTCTCGTCGAACAGCTCGCGCAGCGTGACGAAGTTTCCGGCCCGCTTGCTCATCTTCACTTCTTCGCCGGCCCGGAGAACCTTGACCAGCTGGACGATCAGCACCTCGAGGAAGGCGCGCTGGTCGCCCACCGCGTCGAGGGCGGCGTGCATGCGCGAGATGTGGCCGTGGTGGTCGGCGCCCCAGACGTCGATCGCGAGGTCGAACCCGCGGCGGCGCTTGTCCAGGTGGTAGGCGATATCGGATACGAAGTAGGTGTGCGACCCGTCACCCTTGATGAGGACGCGGTCTTTCTCGTCGCCGAACTCGCTCGTGCGCAGCCACAGGGCGCCTTCGTCGCGATAGGCGTGCTCGTCGTGGTCGAGCTGCCCGAGGAGGCGGCGGACCGGGCTGTCGTCGCCGCCCGCGAACAGCGAGCTCTCGTCCGTGAACACATCCATTCGTACGCCGAAGTCGGCCAGGTCGTTCTCCTGCTCGGCGCGCAGCAGGGTCGACGCGGCCGCGGAGAACAGCTTGACGCGGTCTTCGGCGCTGCGCGCGAGCAGCGCGTCCCGGCCCTCGGACTCGACGATGCGGCTCGCGATGTCCGCGACGTACGAGCCGAGGTATCCGCCCTCGGGAAGCTCGGCGGCATGGCCGAGGGATTCCTGGAAGCGGGCCTCCACCGATTCACCGAGCAGCTCGATCTGCCGGCCGGCGTCGTTCACGTAGAACTCGCGCTCGACGTCGTGGCCGGTCCAGTCGAGGAGCTCGGCGACGGCATCGCCCAGTGCGGCGCCCCGTCCGTGCGCGACGTGGAGCGGGCCCGTCGGGTTCGCGGAGACAAACTCCACGTTGATGCGGCGCGGCGTTTTGGCCTCGCTTCGGCCCCAGTCCTGGTCGGCCGCGAGGAGCGCGCTCAGTCCGTCCCAGACGACGGCGTCGTCGAGCCGGAAGTTGAGGAATCCCGGACCGGCGATATCGACCGATACGACGCCGGCGCGCTTCTGGTCGAGCGACTTCGCGATGTCGCCCGCGATGTCGCGCGGCGAGCGGCGGAGCGGCTTCGCGAGGGCGAGGGCGGCATTCGAGGCGAGGTCGCCGTGCTCCGGATTGGCCGGGCGCTCGAGTTCGACCTCGAAGTCCTCGGGGGCGCCGAGTTCGCGGATGGCTCGGGTTAGCTCGGCGCGGAGATGCGCGGCGCCGGTGCTCTGCCTGGCTTGCGCGGCTTGCGGGTGCTGCGCGGCCTGCGCGGCTTGCGCGGCCTGCGGGGTCTGCGCGGCCTGGTCTGTGTCTGCGGACATGCGGTGTCTCGATCTCGCTCGTTTGCGGCTTGTCTCGATGGCCGGCTGAGTCGCGCCATTCGCCCGGGGGCGCCGAGTTCTGTCGCCGTTTCGGACCCTGTGATGAATTTCCCAAAATGGGAAAGTGGGATCCGGACCTTTGCCTGTCGGGCGATCTC
>JBPCJZ010000106.1:0-9722 GCA_051004775.1 Gemmatimonadota bacterium | reverse complement strand
TTTCCTGCTCGGCGTCACGCCGGTCGATGCGGCGGAGGCGTGGCAGAAGTTCAAGGAATCGGACTACGCCGAGCCGCCGTCGTTCCGCTACCGTCCGCTGACGACCGATCCGGAGCTCCTGCTTCGGCAGCTCTACGAGGTTCCGCTCGAGCATGTGGAGGATCCGACGCTCGACCGCATCTTCCGCGAGAAACTCCGCGAGGTCGCACGTCAGTTGACGATGTTCGCCGAACGCAACACGCACCGGTTTCTTTACGGAAGCCTGCAGCTCTACGGCGGCATCGAGCCGCAGCTGTTGGAGCTGGCCGAAGCCTTGCTGGAGGCGATCCCCGACGCGGGAAACGGCGATAAAAACGTCGTCGACGCGGAGGATTTTGCGCAGCTGGCCACGCACGAGTTCGCCAGGTACCGGGAACAGTCGCCGGAGTTCGACGCCGAGCTCGACATCCGCGACGACATCTCGGGGCTCATGGTGTCACGCGGCACGCTGCTCATCGACCGCAGCCTGTCGCTCGCGCCGTCGCGCGCTCACGCCCTGCTGCACCACGAGGTCGGCACGCACGTCGTGACGTGGATGAACGGGCGGAGCCAGCCCCTGCACATCTTCCGCACCGGTCTCGCGGGATACGAGCAGATGCAGGAGGGCCTCGCGGTGCTCGCCGAGTACCTGGTCGGCGGGCTGACGCCGGGGCGCCTCAGCCTGCTGGCCGCCCGCGTCGTCGCGGTCGAGCGGATGGTGCGCGGCGCATCGTTCATCGAGATCTTCGACGAGCTGACCGGCGTCTATGGTCTCGGTTCGCGCACCGCGTTCACCGCGACCATGCGGGTCACGCGCGGGGGAGGTCTCACGAAGGACGCGGTCTACCTGCGGGGTCTGCAGGAGGTCATCGGATACCTCCGCGACGGAGGCGACCTCGAGCTCCTGTACATCGGAAAGATCGCGCTCGCCCACGTACCGGTCGCGCAGGAACTGCTGTATCGCGGGGTGCTGCACGCCTCGCCGCTGCGTCCGACGTGCCTCGATGCACCGGAAGCCGCGAAACGATTGTCGCAACTTCGCGAAGGTCTGCCCATCGTCCAGATGTACGAGAGGAACGCATAGATGAGAATCGGATTCGTCGTGAACGACGTGATGACGGAAGACCATCGCTACACGTCGACGCGGCTCAGCCTGAGCGCGTTGCGCGAGGGCCACGAGGCCTGGGTCATGGGAGTCGGCGACTTCATCTACGACGTCGACGGCAGCATCTCCGCCAACGCGCGAAAGGTGTCGGGCAAGCGATACAAGACGACGGAGACCTACCTCAAGGCGCTGCAGGGCGACGACGCCGAGCAGGAGCGAATCACCGTCGATGATCTCGACGTCCTGTTGCTCCGAAACGACCCCGCGGCCGACGCGGCCGAGCGGCCGTGGGCGCAGACGAGTGGCATCCTGTTCGGCCAACTCGCCGTGAAGCGCGGCGTGGTCGTCCTGAACGACCCGTTCAGCCTCGCCAACGCCATCAACAAGACCTACTTCCAGCACTTCCCCGAGGGAGTGCGCCCGGCCACGATGATCACCCGCGATCCCGACGAGGTGCGGGCCTTCGTGAAGGACCGCGGCGGCAAGTGCGTCATCAAGCCGCTCCAGGGCTCGGGCGGATCGGGCGTCTTCCTGGTGAAGCCCGAGGACGGCTCAAACCTCAACCAGATCATCGAGGCGATCAGCCGCGACGGCTACATGGTCGTGCAGGAATTCCTTCCCGAGGCCGAGAAGGGCGACATCCGGATGTTCGTGATGAACGGCCAGCCGCTGCAGCACGAAGGCAAGTACGCCGCGTTCCGCCGGTTCAACGAGTCAGAAGACATCCGCAGCAACATGCACGCGGGTGGAAAGCTGCGGGCGGCCAAGCTCGACGATCGCGTGTTCGAGCTCGTAGAGATGGTGCGGCCCAAGCTCGTGCAGGACGGGATGTTCCTCGTCGGCCTCGACATCGTAGGCGACAAGCTGATGGAGGTGAACGTGTTCTCGCCCGGCGGGCTCGGCAGCGCGCAGAAGCTGCACGAAGTCGACTTCACCGTGCCGATCATCGAGGCGCTCGAGCGGAAGGTGAACTATCGGGCGTGCTACTCGGAATCGCCGCTGTCGAACATCGACGTGGCGACGCTGTAGGCACGCTGTAGGCTAGGCCAGCAGCTCCGCCACTTCGCGGCGCGCGTCCGCCTGGAGCGCGGCTTCGCGTTCCAGGTTGCGGGCCAGCTCGGCCAGGTCCGCGCGCTCGCCGAGCCTGTGAGACGCTCGCGTGCGTTTCCATCCACTGATCGCTCCCCGCCGCCGGGCCGGGCATCGCCGCTGAGCGTGCTGCGTGCTACATCTTCGCGGCGATTGGGAGTTGCAGGGCTCGCCTCCCCCGCGACGATGCAGCCGCGCGGCGTTGCGCGGCCAACTCGTGCGTCGTTTCGTCGCAGTCTTTGCTGATTCGAACCCGGTACCTTCGCTGTTCATGGCTAACATGGTGGCTGTTCATGGCTAACATGGTGTTCCGCCGGTCGGCTCCTCCACGGGTACAATATCCACCGTTTGCTCGAGCTACGAGCGCTGCGGGTAGGGCTCAATCCGTCGCCGATCCGTCGATGTAGCTTAGGGCTTTGGCCCAGACCAGCCGCCCTACTTGGCGCCCGAGAGTGAGACCGGCCTCGTTTCCCTGCCGGAAGTGAATGCCGCCGTAGAGCCGGGACTGCCCCGCCTCTTCCGCTGCCGCCGTGAACGTGTCCCAACAGAGCTCGACCTCACGGGCCGGGACCAGCCCCGGCTCCACCCTCGACCACCCCGGCGGAAAGGTTTCACACACCCCGTACTCGTCGCTGCCCGTGAACTGCTGGAGTACGGTCGCCGCCGCCGCGCTGAAGGTGCTGTGCCCTGAGACGTACTCGGCGAACGGCGGCGTCCGGAATGTCGCCACCTGGTACGGCACCCACGCCTCGCCCGCGATGACCTGCGTGCCCCGGCCTGGCCCCGCCCACGCACGGACCCGCTTGCCCTGCTTGAGGTACCGAATGGCGGTGACCGGCCGCACGTAGTCGTACTCGATCTTGGCCGTCCATGCGGCGATGCTGGCGTCGAACACCGCGTTGGACACGAGGAAGAACAGCCTCACGTCCTCGTCGAGGGTGTGCCCGTTCAGCCTCGACACGTACTGCGCAATCGTGACCCAGTGGCCCGGCGGGAACTCCGACGAGGGGCCGTCGGCCCAGTACTCGGCGATCACCTTCTGGCGGTCGGTCAGCTTCGCCTGGATATTGATCACCTCCTGCACCTGCCGACGGTATTGACCGGACCGCACGGCGGCGGGGGGCGGCGGCATGAACTGTTCGGCCGAGGTCAGGGCGAACGGCGTGACGTACCGCCAGTGCGGGATGATCCACCGCTGCACCTGGCCGTCGTGAATCAGCGGTTGCCATTTGGCGGGATCGACCAGCGGGCCGATGCCCGGTTCCGTCGGGTCGAGCGGGGGGTTCACAGGGGTGTAGCCGGTGTAGTCCGCGTACCCGTTCAGTTGATTGGAGCCGTCGTCGTGGCGGAACGCGAGGAGCGCTTCGGCGGCGGCATTGCCCACCCCGGCCGGGGTCGCCGGGTCTGTCGTCGTGTTGGCCGGGTCGTACCCGAGCCTGAGCAGGAGGGCCTCGAAGATGCTCGCTCTGCTCGGGAAGAGATCGACTAGCGCGCGGTAGGCCGCATAGCTGATGGCTTCCTCTTTGTTCTCGGGGGTGTGCTCCCCAGGGGGACGGCGGAGATCGCCACCCAGGCGCGTCCCCACGGCCACCGGGTCGTAGGCCGCCCACGCATCGAACATGGCTGTGTGGACGATGGCGAGCGTGCGGCCTTCCATGGGGGGCCCGTGCCCCAAGTCCCGGATCGACTGGAGGCACGCCTCGCTCCAGACGAGCACAACGTTGTCCGACCCATTGATTGAGGCCGGGTGCCCCCGGAGATGGGGGCTCGGTTGCTGGTCCCGCTCGGGACCGGTGGGGACGAAGCCGTCACAACCGACCAACGTGAGGAGGACGACAAGCGCGATAGAGGGCGCGAGGGTGGCAACTCGTTTCATCCGAACCTCTCTCGTCTAGTGGGGCCGAAAAGCGCTCGAACCTTCGGTGACCGCGCGTACCTGCCGAGTCTCCGAAAGCCCGAGCGCCCTTTCTTTGCCTGGCCCTCGGCCGAAATCATGACCCTACGACCGCAGCACAGACTTGATGCGCGGCGCTCAGGAAGGATTTATGGCTGGGGCTGATGCACCGAGGCCAGGACGCTCAAGCAGGTATTCGGGCCGAGCCTTCCGTACTCCTGGTCGTAGCCCGCGCTACCAGCGAAGTCGTTCCACGGCGTCGGCGCTCCCGGCCCCCCTACTCCCGTATCGTAGCAACCGCCCGCGAGCGTCTTGATCATGTCGGGCATGAACGCCGGAATTTTCTCGCCATGGTGATGGAGGACGAGATGGACCTCGGCACCGTAGGGGTCGATCAGCCCATTCGGGGCCAGGCCGAGCGGGGCCTGGACGGAAGCACTCGCGTCGCCGACCTGGATGCGGCCGCTGAATGTCGCCTGTCCTGAACCCCCGACGACATGACCTGCCCCGTAGAGCATGTCGGGCACTGCGTCCACCGTAAAGAGGTCTGCTCCGTCGCAGCCGTCGACGCAGTTTTCCGGCTCATTCCAAATCACGATCCAGAGCGTGTACGCATGACCAGGCTCGAGGGAGTTGGTGGCGAACCGGAAGTTGATGCCGTTCTTCGTACGGATGAGCGTGCTCTCGCCGTCATGCGGCCCGATGACCGGGAAGGTAAAGATGGGACTCGTCGAAGTGACCGCCCCTGCGCTTGCGCTGGCTGCGCTTGCGCTGACTGCGCTGGGCGACTCCGCCTGCGCCAGGTCGGGGGGTGCGACGCTGCTGTCGCAGGCCGTGAGGCCGAGGGCGAGGAGTAGGAAGGCGCTCGTCGGGAGGACCTGCATGCTCTTGAAGCGTTTCATGGTATACCTCGAGGACTTGACCGAGGACAATTTCCATGGCAGGGTCGCTGGTCGAGTCCTCTGAGTTCGGTGACGACTCTGTCCGATCAACACGGTGACCCGGACCCGACCGGGCATCGCCGCTGAGCGTGCTACACTCACCCACATACCACACGTGACCCGATATGCAAGTATTTCCCTGACGCTACCCTAGCGCGCGGGCTTCTCGCGTTGGAAGTCGTACAGCACGACGGGCGTCTCATCGCCGGCGGTGGCTTCGCCGGACGGAGGCGCGATGGCGACGAGGAAGCGTTGCCCGGCTTCGCGGACGTCGAAACCGGCCGGAAGCGTGATCGCCGCGCGGCGGGAGCCGTCGGGCTCGAAGCCCTCCCAGCGATGCTCCTTCGAATCCGAGGACGTGATCCGTCGCACCCAGAGGGCGCCGTCCTTGCCGGCGAGCAGGCGATCGAAGACCGAGAAGCTCATGACTCTCCCAATTCAGGCGTTCCAGCCGAAACGTTCCATGGTCCGGACACTCGGGAGTCGGACAGCGGCGACGGTTTCAACAATAAGGGGGGTGAAAT
This sequence comes from Gemmatimonadota bacterium, assembly GCA_051004775.1. Taxonomy (GTDB): domain Bacteria; phylum Gemmatimonadota; class Gemmatimonadetes; order Palauibacterales; family Palauibacteraceae; genus JARFPW01. The sequence continues at coordinate 4,151 of JBPCJZ010000106.1, read as the reverse complement.
CGGCCGACCAGAGGTTCACCCGTAGACGACAGGCCGCGGGGTGAGCGCCGCCCTATATTTCCGTTTCAGGAGATCCGCCGTGTACCGAGGCACGAGGAAGAGGAGAGATTCATGTCGATGTCCGCCAGCATTCTTCCACAGTTCGATCAGATCATCCAGGGCACGAGGCAGCATCTCGCCGTCATCCCGGACGACCGACTCGGTTGGAAGCCGCACGACAAATCGTGGGAGGTCGGTACCCTGGGTAGCCACCTGGCCAATATCCCGCAGTGGGTCATGGCTACCCTCGGCCAGGACTCGCTCGACGTGGCGCCGGTCGAGGGCGACGGCACGGGGACGATCGAGCCGCTGGGCTCCGCAGACGAGATGGTCGCCGCGCTCGACCAGAACGCGGAGCAGGCGCGCGCCATGATCGGGAGCACGTCGGACCAGGCGTTCATGAGCCCATGGACCCTCCTGGTGGGTGGGGAAGAGCGCTTCACCATGCCGAAGATCGCGACGCTCCGTGTGTTCGTGATGGACCACATGATCCACCACCGCGGGCAGCTCACGGTCTACCTACGTCTGCTCGACGTGCCGGTACCGCAGACCTTCGGTCCGACGGCGGACTTCCCCGACTTCTAGCGGCCGGTCGCGGCCGGGTTCCGGGTTGCGTCAGCTCGTTGCCAGGGCCGGGCGCCGAGTCGGGCTCCGTTACGAAAACCGGATCAGCACGACAGGCTTCGGAGCAGGCCTGCGTCGGCGATCCGGATTTTTGGGCCCTCGCGCTCGATCGCTCCGGCATCCGTCAGCTCTCGCAGGGCGCGGACGATGACTTCGCGCACGGTGCCCGATGCCAATTCGCTGCCATGCCCGTGCGCAGGTTGTTGGACCGGAATGCTCACAGCATCGATCGGAGTCGTCATGTATCGAGCGATTGCACTGGTCGTCGCGGCCGCGTTCGCCGGCTGCCAGCCGGCGTCCACGGACACGAGCGTCTCAAGCCGCGGCGCCCCGCCCTCCGCCGTGTTCGACGGCACCGGCGGCCGCTGGGTCGATCTCACCCACGCGTTCTCGGCCTCGACGATCTACTGGCCCACCGACACCGCCGGATTCCGACTCGAGGAACTCGCGTACGGACCGACTGAGGGCGGATGGTTCTATTCATCCTACCGTTTTTCGTCGGCCGAGCATGGGGGCACCCACCTCGACGCGCCCATCCACTTCGCCGAGGGACGCCGGACGAACGATGAGATCCCGCTGTCGGACCTCATCGGCCCGGCGGCGGTCGTCGACGTGTCCGAACGGGCGCATCCGGACTACCTGGTCTCGGTCGACGATCTCACCTCGTGGGAAGCGGGGCACGGCCGGATCCCCGAAGGGGGCATTCTGCTGCTACGGACCGGATGGGGATCGCGCTGGGACGACCAGACCGCGTACCTCGGGACGGACCTGTCCGGGCCCTGGTCCGGCGGGGAGACCTCGAGAAACTCGGTGTCTTCCTCACGGCCCCCGTGTGCCCGGGCGGCAAACACTACACATCGGCTCGCAGCGTCTCCTCGACACCGTCAGCGTATCGGATCTGAAGACGGCCCTTGAAGGATAGACCGCATAACGACAACATCGGAGGAAGGAGAGGAAGGACAGGACCGGGACGCGCATTGCCCCGGCACCGGCACGCGCATTGCCCCGGCGTATTGGCGACGGAGATCAGCAGAGTCACCTCCGCCGCCAGAACCGACCAACTTGCCGAACCGTAAAGTAACCACAGGCCTCGGGCACGGCCGCACTACGGACGCAACAGTTCAGAACGGTCTCGTGCGAGCCGGATCACGCCACGACGCGTAGTCGGCACCGTCCCCGTCCGGTGGCTCTCAGCGAGAAACGCCGAACGGCGGGCTAGCTATGTTGTCGATGGTCCAGATCTCACCGGTGAGCGTGACGATGTATGCGGTGTTCCCGATGACTTCGAGCGAGATGGGCCGGTCCAGCCCGGCGGTGACGACGGTAAACGTACCGTCCGCATTGACCCTCACGAGTGAGCCGGTGTTCGGCAACGCCGGCGAGCCCTCTGCCACGCCGTTCCAGACGCCCTGCGAAAGGGCGAAGAGCGTCCGCCCGCGGCCGAACTCCACATCGACGATCAACCGGGCACCGGAGGCCACGGTAGTAACCGTCGGCGACTTCGGACCAAACGACACCACCTTGCCGTCCTCCGGAAGGTGAGGGATGGGTCCGGCCTCGGCCATGTACACGGTGTTGCCCGATACCGCGAGCCCGGTCGGGACGATATTGCCGAACGTCTTGATCTCGGTGATCTCGCCATCGCGGGTCACATGCAGCACTCGGTTGTGATGCGCGTCCGCGACCAGGAACGCGCCACGATAGGTCTGGAACGAGTACTGCACCCCCATATCAATAAAGAACGGGGTGCTCGGCGGGTTGGCGAGGGAGAATGCGCCTATATCGGCGATGATGGTAAAGCTGTTCGGTCCGTCTATCCTGTAGATGCCGACCACGTCGCTGGTGCCGAACTGAGGGCCGACGAGTGTGACCAGCGCGTAGGCCGTCCCGCCGAGGAAGGCGACGTCCTGTACGCCGCCGATATCGATGACCGTGGGCGGCAACCCGCTGGCGAACGTCGTGACATCACCGGTCTTCGGGTCGATGCGTGAGATCCTGCCCACCGCGGCCTCAGTGACAAACAACGCACCCCCAGGGCCGATCGTGCTGCCCGCGGCACCCTGCAGCCCTGTCACCAGGAGTTGCGGGGCCGATGGCACCTGTACTTTCGCCGCGGCGGCGTCGCCCGCCGGGGCCAGCACAGACTCCGCGCCCGGGTCGCAAGCTGTGAGTGCCAACATCACTCCAACTGCGGCAATCGGGAGTTGCAGAGCTCCCCTCCCCCGCGATGACACAGCCGCACGCCGTTGCAGGGCCGCGACGGGCGACTTTGTCGTTGCAGTGTTCGCTGGTTCGAACCCTGGACCTTTGTTGTTGCTGGCTAACATGGTGTTCCTCCTGGGAATGGAAAGCGTGTCATTCACCCCCCTGATGCGGAAGATCTCCACAGATCGGGTCACCGCGGTTTCGCGCTCCGACGTGCGCCCGCATACGCCCCACACATGCCGCACCGGCCAGTATAGCCGGACACACCGCTGAGGTGCAACCGAGCACCAAACTGGCACCGTGGCCCAACTTTGCTCCCAGACGACGAGCCGGCGATGCAAAGCCCCGCACAGCTTCCCGGTGAAGTCACCCAACTGCTGCAGGAACTCACCCATGGGGGTCGCAATGTCGTGGACCAGCTCTTTCCGCTCGTCGACGAGTTTTGCGCGCGATCGCCCACCGGCGCCTGCGGAACGAGGCTGCCGGCCACACTCTGGGCACCGGCGCACTATCCACAAAGCCTATCTCAAGCTGGGGGACCAGGAGCGGGCGGACTGCCAGAACCGTGCGCATTTCTTTGCTGTGGCCGCCCGGGCCATGCGCCGCATCCTGCTGGACTACGCGATCGGCAGGCAGGCGCAGAAGCGTGGCGGCGGGCGGCACCAGGTCCCGCTGGATGATGTGGTCGTCGCGGCGGCGCAGCGCTCGGACGAGTTGCGGGCGCTGGACGAGGCGCTCGAACGGAAACCGCGTAACCGCGAACGCTATCTCGAGCAGGCCTGCTGTGGCGATGAGGAGCTGCACGCCGAAGTGGCGTCGCTGCTCGCTACCCACCACGGACCCGGGGCACGGCCGGATCCCCGAAGGGGGCATTCTGCTGCTACGGACCGGATGGGGATCGCGCTGGGACGACCGGACCGCGTACCTCGGGACGGACCTGTCCGGGCCCGAAGCCGTGGCCGAGCTTCACTTCCCCGGGCTCGATCCGGGGGCCGCCCGGTGGCTCGTAGAGAATCGCGACGTGACGGCCGTCGGCCTCGACACACCGAGCCTCGACTACGGACAGTCGACCGACTTCGCGTCGCACGTCGCGCTGACGTCAGACAACATCGCCGGGTTCGAGAACGTCGCGAACCTCGAGGAGTTGCCCGCGACCGGGTCCTTCGTGGTCGCGCTCCCGATGAAGATCGAAGGCGGGAGCGGCGGGCCGCTCAGGATCGTGGCGTTCATTCCGGCGGAGGCGGGCGAGTGAGCGACAGGTCGAGTTCAGCGCTCAGTTCGAA
>JBPCJZ010000105.1:0-12005 GCA_051004775.1 Gemmatimonadota bacterium | reverse complement strand
TATCCGCGCCCAGACGCTTCTCGGCGAACTCGAAGGAGATGCGCGTGCGGGTCGACGGCTCGAAGAACAGGTTCACGATCGTCTTGCCGCGCAGGACCGGCACCTTCTTGATCTGACGCTCGCTGATCTCCTTGAACGGCTCCGCCGTATCGAGGATCCCGCGAATCGTGTCCCCGCTCAAGCCCTCGAGGCCTACCAGGTCCTTGCCGAGCTCCGCGGCGGCCGTGACCGGCGGCGGGCTCACTCGGCCTGCCCCGCCGAAGGGTCGGCCCGGTCGACCACGCGAGCGCACGACTCGTCGTCGAGTTCCGGCACCCGAACCTCGACCTCTTCGCCGACCGCCGCCGGATGCTCGAGCCCGACGTAGTCGGCCTGGATCGGCAGTTCGCGGCCACCCCGGTCGATCAGCACGCAGAGCTCGATGCGGCTCGGCCGGCCGAAGTCGGCGATTTCGTTGAGGGCGGCCCGGATCGTCCGGCCCGTGTAGAGGACGTCGTCGACGATGACCACGCGACGATCGGTGAGGTCGACGGGAATCTCGGTCGTTCCGATCAGCGGGCGGGAGCCGATCTGGGCGAAGTCGTCGCGGTAGAGCGTGATGTCGAGCGAGCCGCGCTCGATCCGGCGTCCCGATCGCTCCTCGACGAGTCCGGCGAGCCGCTCGGCAAGCTCGACACCGCGGCGGCGGATGCCGACGAGGACGAGGTCCTCAGCCTTCCCGCGGTCGAGGATCTCGGCGGCGAGCCGGGAGAGCGCCTCGTCGACGCCCGCCGCGTCGAGGAGGATCTTCGGCTCGGTGTGGTAGGTCATCCGAATGATGTCTCCTTGCGGCGGGCGGACACGGGTGTCGGACACTGGCGCCCCTTCAGGCTCGGGCGTCAGGCTCGGGCGTCAGGCTCGGGCGTCAGGCTCGGGCGTCAGGCTCGGGCGTCAGGCTCGGGCGTCAGGCCCGGGCGTCGGGCTCGGGCGTCGGGCTCGCGGAGTATACGGGGCGTTCAGGCGCCGATCAACGGACCGCCGTCGGAGTCCGGCCGCGCCCCCGCCGACGGCGCCGCACCGCGGCAAATGGCCGTGTCCCGCTTGTGAAACTTCGCCTGCACGCTCTAGCTTGGCGCGCCGGTTTCCGCGGCTCGCCGACATCAACCGAACGGGATGCGACATGACGAGGACGATCGAATCGCTGCTGATCTGCGCGGCGCTCGCCCTGCCGGTTCGAGCCGCGGCCCAGGACGCCCCGGCGTCGGCCCCGATCGTGGATATCGACGCGCCGGCCCTCGCCCTCACCGGGGTCGGCTACGACATCGACGTGCGCCTGCACGAAGATCAACCGCCCGCTGCATTCACCCTACTTGGCAGTTCCGGTCGGGAACTTTCCTCGGGCGAACTCATCCCGGGCGAGACGTTCTCGCTGCAGGGCCTCGAGGTCGGCGCGGCGGACATGCCCCTGCGCCTGAGCGTGGCGGGGGCCTCGATCGAGGTTGACGCCCTCGTTCTGCCGGGGTGGATGAGCCTGCTTCCGCCACTCATCGCGATCGCGCTCGCCCTGGTGTTCAAGGAAGTCGTGATGTCGCTGTTCCTCGGGGTGTGGGCGGGCGCTCTTCTCGTCGCGGGGCTCAATCCGATCACGGCGACCATCCGCACCGTCGACCGCTTCATCGTCCCGGCGCTCGCGGACCCGGACCACGCATCCATCATCGTATTCACGGCGCTTCTGCTGGGTATGGTGGGCGTGATGGGCCGCAACGGCGGAACGCTCGGCATCGTGCGGGCCTTGCAGCCGATCGCGACGACACCGCGCCGCGCCCAGCTGGCGACCTACCTCGGCGGGCTCGCCATTTTCTTTGACGACTACTCCAACACGCTGATCATCGGCAACACGATGCGGCCGATTACCGACGGGATGCGCGTCTCCCGCGAGAAGCTCGCGTACATCGTGGATTCGACCGCCGCACCCGTGGCGGCCATCGTCTTCGTCTCGACCTGGGTCGGCTACGAGATCGGGCTGATCGGTGACGGCCTCGCGGCGGCGGCGGGTATGCCGGGCGTAGCCCCCGAAGTGGCGAGCGCCCTCCTGGCGGCCAGCCCGTTCACCGTTTTTCTGCACTCGATCCCCTATCTCTTCTACCCGATCCTCGCGCTCGTGATGGTCGGCCTGGTTATCGTGACCCAGCGCGACTTCGGCCCGATGTGGAAGGCCGAGAATCGGGCGAGCCGCGGCGAAGGACTGTACCGCGAGGGCGCCTCGCTCCTCGTGGACACCGAGGGCGGTGCAATGGACCCGATCGAGGGCGCGCCCGAGCGCTGGTACAACGCCGGCGTGCCGGTTCTGACGGTGGTCGTCGTGGTAATCGTGGGACTCTACTTCGACGGCCGCGCCGCCCTCGGCGGCCCGGGGTCGCTGTCGGACATCTTCGGCGCCGCGAACGCCTACGCCGCGCTCCTGTGGGGCTCCCTCGCCGGCCTGCTCGTTGCCATCGGACTCACGGTGGGCCAGCGGATCATGGGACCGACCAAGACGATCGAGGCCGCGATCGGCGGGATAAAGGCGACCCTTCTCGCCTTCATCATCCTCGTCCTCGCGTGGTCGCTCGGCGAGGTGACGGAAGTGCTCGGCACGGCGGAATTTCTCTCGGGATTGCTGACGGGGAACCTCCCGCCGCAGCTGCTGCCATTCATCGTATTCGTCATGGCGGCGGCGATCGCTTTCGCGACCGGTACGTCGTGGGCGACGATGGCCATTCTCATCCCGCTCGTCATCCCGCTCGCGGTCGCGATGGGCGGGGGCGCCGGGTTTGGTACCGGGGATCATTATACGCTCGTGCTCGGGTCGATCAGCTCGGTACTGGCGGGTTCGATCTGGGGCGACCACTGCTCACCGATCTCCGACACGACCGTCCTCAGTTCGATGGCGTCGGCGTGCGACCACGTCGACCACGTGCGCACACAGCTGCCCTACGCCCTGCTCGTGGGTGTCGTCGCGGTCGGCGTCGGCGACATACCGACGGCCTACGGCATGTCTCCGATCATCAGCTACGCGCTGGGGACGGCGATCCTGTTCGGCGTGCTGCGGTTCATCGGGCGGCCCGACATGGACTCACCGCAGTTCGCGGAGGACGCGGCGGCCTGACGGGATCCACCTGGCGGGATCGGCCTTGGGCAATCGACGTCGCCTCAGCGCCGCGTCGCCTCAGCGCCGCGCGCGGAAGAACTCGCGCAGCAGCGCCCCGCACTCCTCCGCCGCGACGCCCGCCGTCAGCTCCACCCGGTGGTTGAGCCGGGAATCCTGGACGAGATTTCCAAGTGATCCGCACATTCCGGCCTTCGGGTCCGCCGCACCGAAAATCAGCCGCTGCACCCGCGCCAGCACGATCGCTCCGGCGCACATCGCGCACGGCTCGAGCGTGACGACCAGAGTGTGCCCTTCCAGACGCCAGTCGCCGAGTCGGGCCGCCGCCGCGCGCAGGACTACTACTTCCGCGTGCGCGGTCGGGTCGATGAGTTCGCGAGTCCGATTGCGGCCCGCGAAAACGGTGCCGTCCGGCGCCAGGACGACCGCCCCGACGGGAACTTCCCCGGCATCGGCCGCGGCGCGAGCCTGTTCGAGCGCCCGATCCATCAGGAGCGCGTCGCCCACGTCCAGGCGTGGAACGTCGGCCATCAGCCGCCCGTCTCGTCGCGCCGGCTCGCGAGCTCGGCCAGCGCGCGATCGAGCCGGGCGACGGCGCGATCGCGACCCAGCAGGACGATGACGTCGAAGATCCCCGGGCTCTGGTCGGTCCCGACGAGGGCGACCCGGAGCGGCTGGAACAGCTTTCCCGCCCCGACCCCGAGGCGCTCGGCCAGCGCGCGCAGCTCCGTTTCCAGCGCCTCGAGCGACGGATCGTCGAGGACGGCCAGTGTCTCGCGCACGGCCCGCAGACGTTCGGCCGCGAGCGGCGCGTCCTTCCAATGCTTCGCCATCGCGGGCTCGTCGAACGCGAACGAGCCGAGCGGCGTGAAGAACGACCGCGCCTGCTCGGCCATCCCGTGCACGGTGCGCGTGCGCTGCTTCACCAGGTCCGCCACGGCGAGCAGGCGGTCGGGTTCAGCCGCCGCCGCCGAGCGTTCCGGCTCCGGCAACTGTTCGAGCAGAAGCGGGGCGAGGCGGTCGCCCTCCATCTCCGCCAGGTGTTTTCCGTTCAGCCACTCGAGCTTCTCCTGGTCGAACACGGACGCCTTCTTTAGAATTCGGTCGAGCGTGAACGCTTCGATGAGTTCGGCGAGGCTCATGACTTCGCGATCGTCACCCGGGGACCACCCGAGGAGCGCGAGGAAGTTGACCAGCGCTTCGGGCAGGATTCCTTCCTCCCGGAACGCTTCGACCGACGTAGCCCCGTGTCGCTTCGACAGCCGTTTCCCGTCCGCACCGAGGATCATCGGTACGTGGCAGAAGGCCGGAAGCGGCGCGCCGAGCGCATGGTAGATGAGCACCTGCTTCGGCGTATTGGAGAGGTGATCATCCCCGCGGATGACGTGCGTGACCGCCATGTCGATGTCGTCCGCCACGACGGCGAGGTTGTAAACCGGGGTGCCGTCGGAGCGTAGGACCACGAAGTCGTCGATGGACTCGTTGGCCACCCCCGTGCGCCCGTGCACGACATCGTCCCACTCCGTCTTGCCCTGCGCGGGAACGACAAAGAACACGGCACTGTCTTCGCCCGCCGCGACGCGACGCGCGGTTTCCTCTTCGTCGGCTCCGATCTCCGCCCGGCGGATCGACCGCCCCGCCTCGCGTCCCTTCTCGCGGGCCGCCGCCAGTTCGTCGGCGCCCAGGAAGGACCGGTACGCCGCGCCCGATGCGAGCAGCCGCTCCACCGCCGCGCGGTGCCGCTCGACCCCGTCGGCCTGGTGAACCAGCGGCTCGTCGATCTCCAGCCCGAGCCACGCCAGGGCGGACTGAATCTGCTCGGTCATCGCTTGGCTCGATCGGGCCCGGTCCGTGTCCTCGATGCGCAGCAGGAATTTCCCGCCGCTGCGCCGCGCGAACAGATAGTTGAACAGGGCCGTGCGGGCGCCGCCCACGTGAAGGTAGCCGGTCGGGCTGGGAGCGAAGCGAACGCGCGGGACATCTGAACTATTTGCTGTCATTCTATTTATCTCTGTTCGTCTACAGTCGCACATGAAAGTCAGGCGAAAGGGTCGACCGATTCGATGGCGGCTCGTCCGGGCGCACCCCATCTTGAGTGCACGCCCCACGAACGCGCCAGAAGGAGAAGATTGTCGCGATGCCCGATCGACCGCCCGTATACTTGCTGCCCGGACTCCGCAGTCCCTTCGCGAAGATCGATCGGGGGCTCGATGAGCTCGACGCTCTGAAACTGTCCGTCCCCGTGATACAGCAGACCGTTGTGGGATCCCGGGGCGTCGGCCCCGACAGGTCCGGCGAAGTGGACCTGGTCGTGTGGGGATCGGTGGTCCCCACGCTGGCGGTCAGCAACTGGGGACGTGAGGTGTGGCTCGACGCGCAGCTCGACCCGCACGTCCCCGCCCTGACGATCGTCCAGCAGTGCGCTACGAGCCTCGCCGCGGCCACCCACGCGGCCGCGCAGATCGAGTCCGGCCACGGATCGCTCGCGCTGTGCGGGGGGGTCGAGTCGATGTCCTCGACCCAGGTCGGCCTGTCACGCTCGCTGAGCCAGACCATTCGGCGCGCGGGCTCGGCCCGCAGTCCGATCGACGCCGCGAAGCAACTCCTCGAGATCCGCCCATCCGACCTCCGGTTCGGCATCCCGGCGGTCGAGGAGCGGACGACTGGCAAGTCGATGGGCGAGCATACGGAGGAGATGGCCCGCGACTGGAACATCTCGCGAGAGGCGCAGGACGCGTACGCGGTCGACAGCCATCACCGCGCCGCTGCAGCCACGGAGGCCGGGTTCTTCCGCCCTCTGCTGGTTTCCCCGGGCACGTTCCCGGTCGACACGGACACGACGCCCCGGGCCGACACGTCCGTCGAGGCCCTGGCGAAGCTCTCCACGGCCTTCGATCGCGAGCGCGGCACGCTGACGGCCGGCAATTCCTCGCCGCTCACCGACGGCGCCGCCGCCTGCTGGGTCGCCGGCGAGGCGGGCCTCGAGCGCCTGCCCGCCGACCTCCCCCGCGTGCGCCTGCTCGACTGGGAGGTCGCCGGCATCGATCCGCGGACCGAGGCACTGCTGATCGCGCCCGCGATCGCGATCCCCCGGTTGCTCGCCCGGCACGGACTGGACTACGGGGATATCGGCCTGTGGGAGATCCACGAGGCTTTCGCCGCGCAGGTGCTCGCGACGATCGAGGCGCTCGGCGATCGCGACTGGGTGCGAGAGAAAGCCGGGGTCTCGGAGGAGTTCGGGGCGTTCCCGGTTGATCGCGTGAACCCGAACGGCGGCAGCGTCGCGCTCGGCCATCCGTTCGCGGCAACCGGCGCCCGCATCCTGTCGCAGGCGGCCGTCGAACTGGCGGAGATGCCGGCGGGCACCCGGTGCGTCGTCAGCATCTGCGCGGCCGGCGGCCTCGGCCAGGTCGCGCTGCTGGAGTCGGTGGGCTAGCGCTGCCTCAGTTGAACTCCGGCCAACCGGGACCCGTACTCCCCATTTCTTTCAGCGAGACCGCCCGGACGGACTGATCGGCATCCGGCACCGCGTACCGCGCCACCCAGGCGAGCCGCACGAGCGTGACGAACACCGCGGCCCCGAGCCCGACGTGCGCGGCCCGCAGGGAGGAATCGAGGTTCGTGAGCACCATCGCCGCTCCGACCACGAGCTGGACGAGCACCACGGCGGCGGCGAGCGTCGATGTGCGGCGCACGGCGTAAGCGTTCGCCCTGTCTCGGTGCAGGATCATCGGCAGCACGAAGCACCAGGCCGCCAGCGCGTACGCGGCGAGGCGGTGCGTCCAGTGCGTGTGGACGAGCGGGCCGCCCGCCGGCATCAGCGAACCATTGCACAGCGGAAACCCCTGGCAGGCGAATCCGGCGTGCAGGTTCGCGGTCAGGCCGCCGAGGACGACGACGACTAGAGCCGCCACGGCGGTCCAGAGCGTCAGGCTCGCGGTCCGATCGTCGAGCGCCCGGCGTCCCGGGGCGTAAACCTCGCTCGCCCCGACGATCAGCGTCGCGAGCAGGAGCATGGCCGTGCCGAGGTGCAGTATCACCGTGGTGGGTGGCAGTTCGAGCCAGACCGTGACGGCACCGAGCAGGATCTGCACGACCAGCAGCACGACCCCGAGCACGCCGAGGCGCACGAGGCGAGGGCCGCCGCCGCTCGTCCCCGACCGTGCCTCGCCGCTGCCTTCGCGTCGCGCCACGGCGAGGGCGAGCACCAGCACCGCCACGACGAAGGCCGACACGAGCAGCGCGGCCAGGCGGTGGCTGTACTCGATGAGGGTCGGCAGGTCCATGGGCGGGATGAGGTGGCCGTTGCACAGGGGCCAGTCGTCCCCGCATCCCATGCCGCTCCCCGTGATGCGGACGACGCCTCCAAGAATGATCAGCGCGAAGGTCGCGATCGCGGCGACAACACCGACGCGGCCGAGGGTTCGGCGCAGTCGTGGCTGGGAACTCACTGTGAACGGCCTCCCGCGACTGAGCGGCAGTGGTTAGGTTTCCGGCGTTCGGAAGGACGGAGTATAGAGATGCCACCGCGATCGGGCCACGCCCGCTGGCGGCGGCTCACGACGAGGCCCCTCCGTATTGATGGCAGCATAGATGGCAGCTTCTCACCGCGACGACGATCGCACGACGGCCGGGCCGCGTATGCTCCAGCGGCTGCTGCCCCGGCTACGCGCCCACCGCCCCGCGGTGGCCGTCGCGACGATCGCTCTCGTGGCGAGCGCGGCGATCGGACTCGCCTTTCCGCTCGTCGTGCAGTACATGCTCGACGCGGCCTTCGAGGGGGGCGACGTCGCGGCCCTCACGTCGATCGCGTTCCTGCTGCTCGGTATGTTCGCCGTCCAGGCCGTCACGAACTTCGTGCAGGTCTTTCTGCTCGGAGCGACCGCCGAACGCGTGGTCGCCGGACTCCGGATGGAGCTGTTCGCGCACCTGCTCACCCTGTCGCCCGGCTTCTTCTCGGAACGCAACTCTGGTGAGCTGACGAGCCGTCTCACCTCCGACTGCTCGACCCTCGGGACCGTGCTCAGCCACCAGGTCGCCGAGCTCGTGCGCCAGATCCTCTACCTGTTCGGCGGGCTCGCGCTGCTGGCCCTGCTGCACACACGACTGATGCTGACCACGCTCATGGTCGCCCCGGTCGTGGTGCTGAGCGCCTTCGCGTTCGGACGCCTGCTCCGCAGGCAGAGCACCCGCGTCCAGGACAGCCTCGCGCAGGCGAACGCGGCGGCCGAAGAGGCGCTCACCCAGATCCCCACCGTGCAGAGCTTCGTTCGCGAGGGTTGGGAAGAACAGCGCTACGGACAGAGCATCGGACGGGCGCTCGGAGAGGCGATCAAGCGGGCGCTCGCCCGCGGCGGCCTGTTCGGGCTGGTGACGTTCGTCGCCTTCGGCGGCGTGGTCGCCGTGCTCTGGGAGGGTGGCCGCCTCGTCATCGCGCAGGAGATCTCGGCCGGCGAGCTCGTGTCGTTCCTCCTCTACGCCATCACCGTGGCCGCCGCGATCACCGCGCTCGCCTCTCTGTGGTCCGGCTTTCAAGAGGCGATGGGCGCCGCCCGTCACGTATTCGAGCTGCTCGACACGGAGCCGGCGATCCGCGAGCCGCGGCACTCGGTGTCGCTGCCACCCTCGAGCGACCCCGGTGGCCTCGTGTTCCACGACGTGTGGTTCCGCTACGGCGTCGAAGAGCCCTGGACCCTGCGGGGCCTGAGCGTCGAGATCAAGCCGGGAGAAGTCGTCGCGCTCGTGGGCCCGAGCGGCGCCGGCAAGACGACGCTCGCGTCCCTCGTGCCGCGGTTCTGGGATCCGACCCAGGGCATCATCACGCTGCGCGGCACCGACCTCCGGCGGATCCCACTCATCGAACTGCGCACCGCCGTCGGCATCGTCCCGCAGGAACCCCTGCTGTTTGCCGGCTCGATCCTCGAAAACATCGCCTACGGCCGCCCCGAGGCGACCCGTGAGGAGATCGAACGCGCCTCCCGCCACGCGCACGCCCACGAATTCATCGAGACGCTGGCCGAGGGCTACGAGACGCCCGTCGGCGAACGGGGCGTGCGCCTCTCGGGCGGCCAGCGCCAGCGCATCGCCATCGCGCGGATCTTCGTGAAGTCGCCCGAAGTCCTGATCCTCGACGAAGCGACGAGCAATTTGGACTCGGAGAGCGAACTGCTCGTCGAAGCGGCCCTCGACACCGTCATGCGCGGCCGCACGACGCTGATCATCGCCCACCGCCTGCGCACCGTGCAGCGCGCGGATCGCGTGCTGGTGATGGAGCACGGAAGAATCCTCGAGGCCGGTTCACACTCGGACCTGGTGGCGGGCGACGGGCTCTACTCGCGGCTGTATCGCGGGCAGTTGCTGGAGACGGCGCTGGTGCAGGATGAGCCTGCGGCAATCTAGGGAGTACTCAGCGTCGCCCGCCTCGCGCTACCCGTCCCGCAGCAACCGTTCCACATCCGCCAGCAGCACGTCCGCCGTCTGCGGCCCCAGGTAGATGTGGCGAATCACTCCCTCGGCGTCGATCAGCAGCGTGGCCGGGTAGCCGGGAGCGCCGAAATCACCCACCGCGACGGAGTTCGTCGTGATGACGATCGGATAGTTGACATCGTAGTCCGCGAGGAACGCGCGGATCTTCTCCGGCGAACCCGAGTCGATGGCGGGGCCAATGATCGTCCCTCCGAGCGCTTCGAGGCGCGGCTGCAGGCTCACCAGTTCCGGAATCTCGTAGACGCAGGGCGCGCACCACGTGCCCCAGAAATTGAGCAGGACGATGCCGCCCCGGTAGTCGGCGAGCCGGATCGTGCCCCCGTCCAGCGTCTCGAACTCGGCCTCCGCCGCAGGAATGTCGAGCCATTCGTCCGTGGCGGCGCGCCCCCCGCGGTCTTCGCTCCCCGTCCCGTCGGCCGACTGCCGTTCGTCGAGCGCAACGGACGGGGACGCGTTGAGGCGCAGCCCCGTCGTATAGCCGAACCAGGCGGCCGCCGCTACGGCGAGCGCGAGGACTGCGATCGTCGCGAGACGCTGGGTTTTCATCACTCCACTACCTCACTACCTCGTCGGTTCCATCAGTTGCGCAGAGCTCCCGTCAGCCGATGATGTTCGCCAGGTAAGCAGTCGCGACCCCGAGATAGTTCCCCAGGGCGTAGCCGATTAGGGCCAGCATGATCGAGATCGGCACCAGTTCCTCGCGGTGGTACGCCGCGGCAACCGGCGCGCTCGCGGCCCCGCCGACGGCCGCCACGCTCGAAACCGCCGCCATGCTGACGTCCACCCGGAACATCTTCGCGGCCAGCACGACGACGACGAGATGAACGGCGATCGCGAAGAACCCCGCCGGGATGAACCACTGCGCCCCGGCCAGTCCCGCCAGGTCGGCCTGCGCGCCGATCATCGTCATGTAAATGTACACGAGCGCCATCGCGAGCGGTTCCGTCCCGGGCAACTTCTTGAGCGGCGTGGTCGACAGCAGGATCCCAAACGTCGTGACGAGGAGAATCGAATACGTGCTCGCCGTCAGCACCCGGCCCACCGTCGGAATGAACGGCGCGAGCCAGTTGGCGGCGAAGATCGCGGCGAAGGCCCAGGCGACCAGCGTGAGCAGGTCCGGAAACGTGATCTCGTGCTTCTTCTTCTCCACCTCCGCGCTGGCGGCGTACGTCGCGTCGATCTCGTCCTGCGTCACGCCCGTGAAGCGGTTGAACGCGGGCGCCCAGCGCTTGCAGCTCAGGATCAGCGGGAAGTAGAGCAAGTACACGAGATTGTCGACTATGACCACGATCCCGACGAGTTCGTCGGGCGTATCGAGCGCCTCCGCGACGGCCGCGAGGTTTCCCGTTCCGCCGATCCAGCTCCCCGCCAGCGCGCCGAACCCGAGCGCCGAGCCGTCCGGCAGACCGCTCCGGAACAGGTAATAAGCCACGACGCAGCCCAACACGACGCCGAAGGACCCAACGACCAGGACACCCGCCCCGCGCCACGCGACCTGCAGCGTGCGCCGGATGTCGATGTCGAGCAGCATCAGGACGATGAACATCGGCACGGCGAACGCGCGGAACGTGGAGTAGACGGGACTCGACCGGGGAATGATCGCCGATTCGATTCCGGGAATCACGTTCAGGTTGCTGAGCAGAATGGGCGTCAGGAAGATCCAGATGATCGCGGGCAGGAAATCGAAGATCTTCCACCGGGTCTTCCGCTCCAGCCACAGGAAGAAGACGGGGATCATCGTGATCGCCATCATCACGCCGAACAGGTCCGTGAAGATCGGCTGTCCGTCCATTCACACTCCGAGGGTCAGGGGCGCCTGCTCCGGGCCGCGATGCGGGTAGAGGGTGGTTGCGCGGACGCGTGTCCGTCAAGGCTGACGGGGTGTCCTCGCTGCCCTCGAACGCGCCGGTTATTATGCCGATCATGAAGAGGAATCAGGAAGAGCCGGCCGATTCGACGGCCGCGACAGATAGCGGCGCCGTGTCCTCGCGGCTCGGCGCGGTGCTGAGATCGCGGCCCGAAGTTGTCTTCGCGTATCAGTACGGCTCGACCGTGGGCCAGAACCACAACGCGCTCAGCGACCTCGACGTGGCTGCGTACCTTGATCCCGAAACGCTCCGGCGTCTCGACGGCCCTCTCGCTGAACTTCACATGTGGACCGACTTGCAGGGGGACATGGAAGAGGCGTTTCCGGGAATCGATGTCGACCTCGTATTGCTGCACAGGGCGCCGCCGCTGCTGAGCGAACGCATTCTCCGGCACGGCCGGCTGCTGCTCTCCCGGGACGAGGCGCTGCGCCTTCGCTGGACCGTCGAGACCAAGAGCCGATACTGCGATCTCGCTCCGCTGCGGCGGACTCTGAATCGAGCGCTCGAGGATCGGATTCGCGCCG
>JBPCJZ010000104.1:0-11724 GCA_051004775.1 Gemmatimonadota bacterium | reverse complement strand
GCCGGCGAGTATCGCATCACGTTCGAGGTCGCCGACTACCTGGCGGCCGGCGGACACGAGGTCTTCTTCCCGCGCGTCGAGGTGCAGTTCGCGCTGACGCGGGCGGAGGAGCATCACCACGTGCCCCTCCTGCTGAGCCCGTTCGGCTACTCGACCTATCGGGGCAGCTGAGTTGGGCGGGCCGCTGCTCGATCCGAACCTGTCGGAATGGGCCGGCCTGCTCCTGCGGTGGCTCCACATCACGACGGGCGCCGCGTGGATCGGGACGTCCTTCTACTTCAACTGGCTCAACAACCACGTCCGCCCGCCGGAGGATCCGCGGCCCGGCATCGCCGGCGAGCTGTGGGCGGTGCACGGCGGCGCCTTCTACCAGGTCAACAAGTTCCAGGGGGCGCCCGAACGCCTGCCGGCCACGCTCCACTGGTTCAAGTGGGAGGCTTACTTCACCTGGCTGAGCGGCTTCGCCCTGCTCATCGTCGTCTACTACCTGGGCGGCGACGCGTGGCTGCTGGATGCGAACCGCGCCGCGATCTCGAAACCCGCCGCGGTCGGCCTCGGGCTGGGCGCGCTCCTCGTGGGCTGGCTGGTCTACGACGCGATGTGCCGATCGCCGCTCGCGCGCCGGCCGGTCCTGTTCGCCGGCCTCGGCTTCGCGCTGGCCACCGGCGTGGCCATCCTGCTCACCCGGTATCTCGGAAGCCGGGCGGCCTACATCCATGTGGGTGCGATGCTGGGCACCCTCATGGCGGCGAACGTGTTTCGCGTCATTATCCCCGGCCAGCGAAAGATGGTCGATGCGATGACCGCCGGCCGAGAGCCCGACGTGGAAGCGGGGCGGGCGGGTTCGCTACGGTCGCTCCACAACAACTACATGACGCTGCCCGTGCTGTTCATCATGGTGAGCAACCACTATCCGATGACCTACGGGCACGAATGGAACTGGGCGATCCTCGCGGCGCTCGCGCTGATCAGCGCCGGGGTGCGCCACTGGTTCAACCTGCGTGGCCAGGGGCGGAAGAACGCCTGGATCCTGCCGGTCGCCGCCGTCGCGATCGTCGCGCTCGCCCTCGCGGCGGAGTCGTGGCCGGGGCGCGGGGCCTCCGCCGTGGCCGAGCGGACCGCCATCCCGGCCGGGGAGGTCGAATGGCCGGAGGTGCAGGGGATCGTCGCGGCCCGCTGTGTGACCTGCCACAGCGCAGCGCCCGCGAGCCCACTATTCACGGAGGCGCCTGCCGGCGTCACGTTCGATTCGCGGGCCGAAGTCGAGTCGCGGTTGGATCAGATACTGGCCGTAGCCGTCGAGACCCAAGTCATGCCGCTTGGAAATCTGACTGGGATGACCGACGAGGAGCGAGCGCGGCTGGGGGCGTGGATCAGGGCGCAGGGGCCGAACTGAGGCCAGCGTCGGCGGCCGCGGCACGTCGACCGACGGCGCTCAGTCGCGCTCGAACACCGTCGCCAGGTCGATCTCGCCGTAATCCCGATCGCCGAACTTGACCGGCAGCCGGTCGGTGAAGCGCTCGAAGCCCGCCCCTTCGTCAAACCGCCGGACCTCCACGGCGTCTCCGACGGGATCGACGATCCAGTACTGCCTGATGCCCTGCCGGGCATAGAGCCGCAGCTTCACTCCGCGGTCCCTTGTGCCGGTTGAAGGAGAGAGCACTTCGACCGCGAGGTCCGGCGGCCCCATGAGGGTCGTTTCCGCGATGATTCCCCGACGTTCCCGCGAAACGAACACGATGTCCGGCTGGACACCTTCTCCGGTCGCCGGAAACTCGACGCCGACGGGAGCCAGCCACATGCGCCCGTGCCCGGGTTGTACCAGAAGGGAGTGGAGACGGAGCGACAGGCGGAACACCACATCCTGGTGCCGCAACGTCGGCGCCGGCGTCATGTAGAGGTCGCCCTCGATCGCCTCGTAGCGATTGCCGTCGTCCGGCATCTGCTGGGCGTCTGCCCAGGTAATCTGTGGTCTCGGCATGGCAGGCACACGATACCTCCCGGCGACGACTGGCGCGATTCGACTGGGGCCGCGCCGAGTGTTCACCGGGAATGTCAATCCGCCGTCAACGATGACCGACGCGATGCGCTCGGGGGCGACACCTCAGCCGCGCCGCCCCTCGAGGATCTTCAGGAACGACCGGCTGCGGATCTCGTCGAGCGAGAGGCCGGTGGCGCGTGCCTCGTCGGGTGTGATCGCGCCGCAGTTGAGGCCGCGGAGGAAGTAGTTGAGCAGGCCCTGTCCCGTGGCGGCGTCGTCCATCACGTCGCGGGACAGCGACGCCCGGGCGGCGCTCTCCATGAAGTTGCGCAGACGCTCCGACGCCGCCGGCAGTCCCTCGAGGAAATACGAATAGACGGCCGCATAGCGCGTGACGAGCTGGGCCGGATGCAGGTCCCAGCCCTGGTAGAAGGCGCTCCGCAGGGAGTGGTGCACGTCGTCGTAGTGCAGCCGCCAGGCGTCGTGGACGCTGCGCCGGTTCTCGGCGGCGAGGGAGCCCGAAAGCGGCGGTCCGCTTTTTTCCGCGCGGTGAATCGGCACCGGCAGCACGTTGGTCGCGCCGTCGGAGAGCCATACCCCGGTCCCGGCCAGCGCGATCTGCATCATGCCGCGCGCGAAGTCGCAGGCCGGGTGCCGCATGGTCTGATGCGCGGCGGTCACGAGGACGCTCGCCGTGTAGTCGTAGACGCCGAAGTGCGCGGCCGTGCAGCGGCCCGCGGCGGCACGGACGAGCCCTGGCAGCGCCATGCTCCCGTCGGCCGCGATCAGGCTCTGCGGGGTCTCGACCATCAGTTCCATGCGTAGCGCGCCCGGCGCGATGGGCAGCCGCGCCTCGATGCGCTCGAACTCGTCTACGAGCGCGGTCACCTGCTCCGGGATCACCACCTTCGGCAGCGTGACGACGAACCCCGGCGGCAGGACGCCGCCCGTCCCGTCGGTGAGCGCCTCGAGAAACAGCCCGAGCGTCCGGGTGCTGCGCGTTACGAGGTCGGCGCTGAATGGCTTGATGCGGATGCCGATGAATGGAGGCAGCGAGCCGTCCGCGAGACCGGAAGCGGCGGAACGGCCCGCGGCCTCGGCCGCCTCGTCTTCTTCGTCGTCCGGCCGGTTGCCGAAGCCGTCCTCGAAGTCGATCCGAAAGTCCTCGACCGGTTCCCGCTCCAGCTTCTCCCGGACCCGGCCGTACACCAGCTCGGCGAGGTCCGGATCCTCCCAGCCAACGGCCGCTGCCAGGGTCTCGGGGTCCGGCGCGTACTCCTGGAGAAATCGGCGGGCGATCTCGCCGAGGCGCCCCGCCGTCGCCGGACCGAACAGGTGGGCGCCGCCATACACGGTATGAACGGGCTGCCGATCGGCGGCTTCGCCGGGATAGCGCGCCGCGAAGCCGCGGTTGGCAGCGTCGAGGTCGCTCAAGACGCTTCGCCTCCGCCGGGCCCATAGTAGAGCAGCCGAGCCGCGGTCTGCTCGCGGTACGCGGCGGTCGATCGGATATCGTCGATCGGACTGACATCCGCCCGAAGGGCTTCGAGCATGGCATTCGGACCGTTGACGGGCTCGTCCGCGTCGAGCAGGGCTTCGACTGTTGGGCAACGCCGCACCGTAGGCGCGAGGCTCGCGGCGACCACGCGCCACCCGTCCTCGGCCTCGAGCGTGGCCAGCCCGACTTTCGCGATCGCCTGGGCGCGGCGCGAGCCGACCTTGTCGAATCGCTGGTGGCGCCTGGGCGCGACGGGGACTCGGATCTCCCGCACGAGCTGATCGCCCGAACGCCGCATCTTCTTGTAGTCGACGTAGAAATCGGCCAGCGGAACTTCCTCACGCTCCGCTGCGCTCTCGAGGACGACGATCGCGTCGTATGCCATGAGCACCGGGACGCCGTCGGCCGCCGGAGACGCGTTCGCGATGTTCCCGGCCCACGTGCCCCGCGACTGGATCTGCACGGCGCCGACGAGCCGCGCGGCGTCGACCAGCAGCGGCAGCTCGGCCGCTGTGCGCGGATCACGAATCAGGTCCCAGTACGTCGTCGTGGCCCCGATCACCAGCGCGTCGTCGGTCCAGCGGTGCGCCCGGAGCTCCGATGCGCGGCCGAGATCGAGGTAGGTGGCGTCGCGCGCGTCGTGTCGATCGGGCCAGTGCACCAGGAGGTCCGTACCCCCGGCGAGCGGAACGATCGTCGGATCGTCGGCCAGTGCGCTACAGGCTTCGGCGGCGGTCGCGGGAAACCGGACGTTCATCCGCTCTCCGCCTGTCGCTCGGGCGCCCCGCCGAGTTCCGCCTCCCGCGCCACCTGGCTCGCAACGTCGAGCGCCACCTGGACGCTGTCGACGATACCGTCGTATCCGGTGCACCGGCAGAGATTGCCGGCCATGAGTTCGCGAATCCTGTGCGTTTCGAGCAGTTCCGGGTGCGCGACGACCCATGAGCCTGTCATGACGACGCCCGGCGTGCAGGCGCCGCACTGCGTCGCACCGCCCGCGAGGAATGGTCCGAGTGACGCTTCGCCCAGCGATTCGACGCTCTCCACCCGCCGGCCCTCGGCCTGGAACGTGAGCACCAGGCACGAGTTAGCCGGGACGCCGTCGAGGTGGACCGTGCAGGCGCCACACTCCCCTTCGGCGCATCCCTCCTTCGTCCCGGTGAGCTTCAGCCGGTAGCGCAGGGTGTCCAGCAGGCGCTCGGCCGGGTCTACCTCGACTTCGACGGCCTCGCCGTTGAGGACGAATCCCACCGCGATCGGCTGGCCCGTCACCGGGAGGTCGCCCGAGTCGCCTCGGCCGCTCACGAAACCGCTCTCCGGGCTGCCAGGTCCGAGGTCTCGCCCAGGGCCGCCATGAGCCGCTCCGGCGTCAGCGGGATCCGGTCGGCGGGCGCCCCGACCGCGTGCGCGACGGCGTTGGCGATGGCCGGGGCGGGTCCGTCCATCGGCAACTCGCCTATCCCCTTGGCTCCCTGGGCGCCGTGGGCGTAAGGCACCTCGAGGAACGCGACGTCGATCCGCGGGAGGTCGTCGCTCGTCGGGATGATGTAGTTCGTGAGCTGGGAGTTCTGCATGGCGCCGTCCTTCCAGCGGAAGTCCTCCAGCAGGGCCCAGCTGATCGCCTGCGCGATGCCGCCCTGGATCTGTCCGCGGGCGAGCGTCTCGTTGAGGACCTTGCCCACCTCCTGCACCGACGTGAACGCGGTGACCCGGGTCTCGTACGTACGGAGGTCCACCTCGATCTCTGCGACATACGCCGCCCACGCAAAGGCTCCGTAAGCGTCACCGCGATACGTCTCCTCGTTCCAGTCGATCTCTTGCGGCTGCTGGTACGTCGCCTGGCCGACGATCTCGGGCGCATCGCTGCTGAGGTCGTTGCCGGCCTCGTTGCCGGCCTCGTTGCCGGCATGGCCGCTGGTGCCTCCTGCCCCGCCGCCCGCCTCCCGATGCCCCGCGGCGCGCGCCGGCGCTTCGGCCGCGCCCGACATCTCGTACCAGCCTCGGATCGCGTCGCTGACCTCGGCCCCGCGCGCCTCGTCTCGGAGTCCAAGCCGTCCTCGCAGGTCATCGCACGCGCGCTCGACCAGGTGGCCGACGACCATCGCCGTGCGCGACGCGACCGACGGGCCGCTGTTCGGCACACGGTGCGTGTCGGGCGGAGCGATCGTCACCTGTTCCGGATCCAGCCCGAGTCGGTCCGCGGCGAGTTGCGTGAAGATCGTCGTCGTCCCCTGGCCCATTTCCACGCTGGCGCTCCGCACCTCGACGCCTCCGTCCGGGGTGCCCGCCACGTGCAACTCCGACTGGAGCACGACCTCGCCGTTGCCGGTGAACCCCGCGCCGTGGTGGAAGGTCGCCAGGCCGATCCCGCGCCGGACGAGAGGGGACGCCGCGTTGTGCCGGTTGATCTCCTTGCGCTTTGCCGTCCACCCCGACATCCGCAGCGCCAGGTCCAGCACCTCTTCGCGATCGACGCCGTCTCGGATCACCTGGCCCGTCGCGGTCGAGTCGCCCTCGCGGATCAGGTTCCGCCGCCGGAATTCGGCGGGGTCGAGGCCGAGGCGTTCCGCGACGACGTCCATGTGCCGTTCGAGCCCGAAGAAGGCCTGCGGAGCGCCAAAGCCGCGAAAGGCGCCGAACGGAACGGCGTTCGTCAGCACCGCGCGGCCGGCGATGCGGACATCCGCGCACGAATAGGGACCGCCCGCGTGGATCACGGCGCGGCTCAGCACGACGGGCGAGAGCGTCACATAGGCGCCGCCGTCGAGCACGATCTCGATGTCCTGCGCCAGCAGCCGGCCCGATTCGTCGACTCCCGTCCGGTGACGCACCCGCGCGGGGTGGCGCTTCGTGGTCACCGCCATGTCTTCCCACCGGTCGTACACGATCTTCACCGGGAGCTTCGACTTCAGGGCGAGCAGCGCGGCGTGGGCCGCGATCATCGACGGATACTCCTCCTTGCCTCCGAAACCCCCGCCCGTGGGCGTCTGGATCACCCGCAGGCCCGACTCGTCACAGCCGAGGAGCGGCTTGAGCGCCTTGACGACGTAGTACGGGCACTGCATCGACCCGCGGATGACGACCACCCCGTCCTCCACGTGCGCGATCATGCCCTGCGTCTCGAGGTAGACGTGCTCCTGGGCGCCCGTGAAGTACTCGCCCTCGACGACGATCGGCGAGTCGGCGAGAGCTCGCTCGACGTCGCCCTTCTCGATCAGGATCCGCTTGAACACGTTGTCGTCGCCGTACTGGATCTCCTCCGGCGCGGGGTCGGCGCAGTAATCGAGGACGGCCGGTTCCGGGTTCACGTGAACCGTGACGAGCTTGACGGCGCGGCGGAGGGTCTCGCGGGAGCGATGCGCGAGCAGTACGACGGCCTCGTGGACGTGGCGGACGTAGCCGTCGGCGAGGGCGGGCTGGTCGTACTCCATGAGGAAGACGGCATTGCGGCCGGGGATGTCCGCCACCGTCACTATGGTGAACTCGTCCCAGTCGACGCCAGGACCATACGTGATGCCACGAATGCGCCCGCGCGGGGCGGGGCTGCGGACCGTGGCGCCCCAGAGATGGTCACCGAGCGGAAGGTCGTCGACGTAGCGTTCGCGGCCCGTCAGCTTAGCCATGCCCTCACGCCGTTTCACGTCGCCTCCCGCGAAGATGCCGGGATGGTACCGGGAAGTCTGCCCGGCCGTCGGACCCGATCGGTCCGCGCATCGTCTCCACAACTTACGGAAGCATGGGTCCACTGTCGCCCGCTCGTCCGCTTGCCCCTCGACCGCTTCTCGCTCGACCGCTTCTCGCTCGGCCGCTTGTTGCCTGTCCGCACCTGCGCGATCTTCGCTCAATGGACCCGAAAGATACGAAGCGAGATGCGGACTACCTGCGCGAGACGATCCAGTTGGCGCGGCAGAACGTGGAAAGCGGGATGGGCGGCCCATTCGGCGCCGTCATCGTGCGCGCGGGCGAGGTCGTCGCCACCGGCACGAACCTCGTGACGTCCACGGACGATCCGACGGCCCACGCCGAGGTCGTGGCGATCCGGAACGCCTGCCGCGAGCTCGGCTCATTCCAGCTCGACGGCTGTGTCCTCTACTGCAGTTGCGAACCGTGCCCGATGTGTCTCGGGGCGATCTACTGGGCCAGGCCCGCCCGGGTCGTGTTCGCCAGCACCGCCCACGACGCGGCGGACGCGGGGTTCGACGACAGCTTCATCTACGACGAGATCCGGTCGCCGCGCGATCGCCGACGGATGCCGCTCGAGCAGATGCGAGTTCCCGAGGCGGGCGGGGAATTTGCGGCGTGGCGCGATCGAGAGGACCGCATCGAGTACTGACTTCGGCGCTCACTCCGGCCAGGCGTAAATGCGCTCGTCGTCGACTTCGAGGGTCTCGTAGCCGCATTCATGCAGCAGCGCGACGAGCTTCGGGTGCTGTGGCTCGCCCGCGCGATCGGTATGGTAGGAGGCCACCGTCAGCTTCGGACGGTATCGCTCGAGCGTCCGGCGAGCACCGAGCAGTGCGTCCTCTTCGCTCCCCTCGACGTCCAGCTTGATGAAATCGACGTGTGTGAGATGTCTCGCGTCGACGAACTCATCGATGGTCGTCATCGGGACACTGAGACTGCCCGAGCTGTCCCCGAATGAAGGACTCGTACGACGCGAGTCGAGGCCGAAGTCGGTTACCGTGAACTCGGCGACTCCGGTCTTCGACCCCACGGCTGATGGGATCACCTCGACGTTGCCGATGTCGTTCGCGCGCATGTTGCGCCGGAGGACTCGATGGAACACTGGCTCTAAGCTGTAGACCTGGCCCGTCCGGCCGACGATATCCGAGAACAGGATGGCAGAGGTCCCAAGGTTCCCGCCAAGGTCGAGGACCGTGTCTCCGGCATGTACGGTCACTTCGCCGCGGAAGAAGTCGGGGCCTTCGATGAACGCCTCCGTGATAACCAGCAGCGCCCCTCGCAACGCCTCGGCATCATCGCCCCCCGCCCGCTCGGGCCGATAATACAGGCGGATGTTGCCGAGGTCGAAGTATGGACTGTCGGTCGAGTCCACTCGGAGGCGTCGCAGCAGCCAGGTGTTCAACTGTAACGCCTGGTTCGGGGACCCCTCGCGTGCCGATACCATGCGGAGGCGCTCCGCGATACTCATCGCGCCGCTATCGCCCAATATGGCGTCGCGCAGCGAGGCGCGAGCGATCGGACGCCACCTGGATGCGAGAAATTCCTCCGGCGCGCGCACGAAGGCCATTCGCCAGCGAAACTTTGATAGGATCGGGTCCACCCCTCGTTGCGTTTCGGATCTTCGCCCCCCTTGATTGAAAGGTAACGACCGGGACCCGTATGGCGCCGAGCCGCCAGGCCGCCCGCCCGCGATCTCTGCTCCGGCGTGAAGTTTGTTCGCTCGGGGCGTATGAAAATGGATACTCATATGCACGACCGCGGCCATACTAAACGATGCACGCAGCCGGCGCGTGACAGGTCAGGTGCGCTCCGATCTCAGGGCCTGGGAGAGCGCGGCGGTTTCCATGAACAGATACCGGACCTGGGGGTGGGCCTGCTTGATCTCGCGTTCGAGCCGAGCGACGGCTTCAGCCACCTCCGTCGCGCTGAGCCCCGAGCCGAAGCGCAGATCGAGGTTCACGATTACGGCGTCGGGCCCCACGTGCATCGTGAGCAGACGATCGACGCCGTCCACGACTTCTTCCGCCACGGCGATCTCCCGGATCCCCGCCGCGAGGTCGTCTTCGGCCGCCTCGCCGACCAGGAGTCCGCGGGTCTCTCGGGCGAGGATCACGGCGACGCCCGCCAGGATGAAACCGATCACGACCGACGCTACGCCGTCGAGTTCGGGTATCCCCAGCAGATGGGCCGCCCCGATGCCGGCAGCGGCAACGAGGATTCCCGCCATCGCCGCCGAGTCCTCCAGCAGCACCGCGAACGACGTCGGGTCCTTGCCTCGTCGAATGGCCGTCCAGGTCGGCGTGTCCCCACGCGCGCGACCGAACTCGCGCCACGCCACGGTCAGCGCGAAGCCTTCGAACACGAACGCGAGCGCGAGCACGATGAATGCGATGGTCGGGTCGCCCGGCTCGGCCGGGTGGCGGATGTGGCGGATCCCCTCGTAGATGCTGATTCCGCCGCCGCCCGCGAAGATCAGCATCGCCACGAGCAGTGTCCAGAAATAGACTTCCTTGCCGTAGCCGAAGGGGTGCGCATCGTCGGCAGGCCGCTTCGCCCGGTGCAGGCCGAGCAGCAGCAGGCCGCCATTGCCGGTGTCGACGAGTGAGTGGATGCCTTCGGTCAGCATCGCGGAACTCCCGGTGAGCCCGGCGGCGACAAACTTCGTTATGGCGATCAGACCGTTGCCGATGATCGCGGCGTAGATCGATTTCTTTCCCTTGGCCATGTCGGCAATCTAACGCTAGACTCCCGTCCATGATCTCCGTATCCGACCTGTCGAAGTCCTTCGGCGTCCGCACGCTGTTCGAGAACGTCTCCTTCCAGCTCAACCCGGGAGAGCGCTACGGACTCGTGGGCGCCAACGGCTCGGGCAAGACGACCCTGCTCAATATCCTCGCCGGGGACCTCGACCCGAGTTCCGGTTCCGTTTCGATCCCGAAACGTGTGAGCCTGGGGGTCCTGCGGCAGGACCAGTTCCTGCACGAGGAACACGAGATCATCCACGTCGCGATGATGGGCAATCCCGAGCTGTGGAGGGCGATGGCGGAGAAGGAGGCTCTGCTGGCCGCCGATCACGAAGAGTTCGACGTCGAGCGCTTCTCCGAACTCGAGGAGACGATCCAGCGCCACGACGGCTACTCGGCCGAGGCGCGAGCCGCCGAGATCCTCGAGGGGCTCGGCCTGGGCGCGGAAGTCCACCACCGCCCGCTGTCCACCCTGTCGGGCGGGTTCAAGCTGCGCGTTCTGCTCGCCCAGGTGCTGGCGGCCGCGCCCGACGCGCTCCTCCTCGACGAGCCGACCAACCACCTCGACATCCTGTCGATCCGCTGGCTGGAGAAGTTCCTGCGCGACTTCGCGGGCCCGGTCGTCGTGATCTCGCACGATCACCGATTCCTCGACAACGTCGCGACGCACATCCTCGACGTCGACTACGAGACCGTTACGCTCTATCCCGGCAACTACTCCGGGTTCTTCGAGGCGAAGGCCCTCGAGCGGGAACGCCGCGAGAAAGAGATCACCGAGCGGGAGCGCGAGATCGCCCACCACCAGCAGTTCGTCGACCGGTTCCGCGCGAAGGCGAGCAAGGCACGCCAGGCGCAGAGCAAGATGCGGCTGATCGAGAAGAAGACGGATTCGCTCGTCGAGCTACCCCCGAGTTCGCGCCGCTACCCGAAGTTCCGATTCGCGGAGCGCCGCCACAGCGGGCGGGAAGTTCTGAAGATCCGCGGCATCGAGAAGGCGTTCGGCGACAACGAGGTGCTCCACGGGGTCGACCTTACGGTGGCGCGCGGCGATCGGATGGCGATCATGGGCCCCAACGGCATCGGGAAGTCCACGCTTCTCAAGATCCTGATGGGCGAGCTCGAGCCCGACGCCGGCAGCGTCGACTGGGGATACGAGACGCATCCCGGGTACTTCGCGCAGGACCACCACGAACAGTTCGAAGACGAGACGCGCACGGCGGAGGAGTGGATCTCCCTCATCTGCGATCGTCCGTCGGTGGGCTTCGTGCGCGGCGAGCTGGGACGGGTGCTGTTCTCGGGCGAGGAAGCCGAGAAGCGGCTCGGCGATCTGTCGGGCGGCGAGGCCGCGCGGCTCGTCTTCTGTCGCCTGGCGATCGAGAAGCCCAACGTCCTCGTGCTCGACGAGCCGACGAATCATCTGGACCTCGAGGCGATCGAGGCCCTCGTGCAGGCGCTGCGGGCGTTCGACGGCACCTTGATCCTCGTCTCGCACGACCGGTGGTTCGTCTCGAAGCTGGCGACGCGGGTCGTCGAGATCTCCCGGGGCGGCATCCGTGACTTCAAGGGCAGCTACGAGCAGTTCGTCCACGCGAGCGGCGACGATCACCTCGACGTCGACACCGTCGTGCTCAAGGCGCAGCAGAAGAAGCGAAAAGCGAAGCGGGAGAAGCGCGACGGCGGAACGAACGGGTCGGGGCCGGGTGAACAGACGCGTGCCCTGGAGCGGTGCCGCGATGAGGTGACTTCCAGCATCACGGGCGTCGAAGCCCGGATCGCCGAGATCGACGAGAAGTTTTCCGACCCGGGGTTCTACGACG
>JBPCJZ010000103.1:0-19070 GCA_051004775.1 Gemmatimonadota bacterium | reverse complement strand
CGTCGCGGTCGCCGTGCCCGGCCGCGCACCCGGATACGGTCCCCGGTCCAGGCTGAGCGTGAGAAGCAGCACTGGCAGGTAGAGCAGCGACAGCTTGAACAGCTTCCGCGCCGACGGAACATCGGCGCGCACGAAGAACCGGATCGCGGCCCATCCGTACGCCACGCCAAGGGCGAGGGCCACGACGAGGTAGACCCAGCCCGTCATCCCGATCACGACCGGAAACAGGCTCGCGGGCAGGAGGGCCGCCGCGTAGAGCACCGAGTGCGTGCGGGTCTGGCGGGCGTCCGGGTCGTCGACGCCGAGCATCTTGAGTCCGCCACGCTGATAGTCCTCGCGGAACAGCCATGCCAGGGCGAGGAAGTGCGGAAGCTGCCAGAAGAACAGGATGCCGAACAGCGCCCAGGCGCCGGGCCCGAGGTCGCCACTCACGGCGGTCCAGCCGCCCATGATCGGCAACGCGCCGGGGATGGCGCCGATCAGGGTGGAAACCGACGAGACGGGCTTGAGCGGAGTGTAGACGAACACGTAGCTGAAGATCGACAGGGCCGCGAGACCGGCGGTCAACCGGTTCACGAACAGCTCGAGATAGAGTACGCCCCCGATCGCGAGCAGCGACGTGAACAGGACGGCCGCGACGAGCGACACGCGGCCGGCCGGCAGCGGGCGTCGGCGGGTGCGCTCCATCTTCGCGTCGATGTTGCGCTCCCACACCTGGTTCAGCCCGCTGGTGCCGGCCGCGACGAGCGCGATGCCGACGATCGCCACCAGCATCGCGCCGGGATCCGGGCGCCCGCCGGCCGCGAGGAAGTAACCCGCGGCCGACGTGACGAGGACCATGAAGGTGATCCGGGGCTTCGTGAGGGCGAACAGGTCGCGCGGATGGTTCCGGGCGACGGAAGCGACGGCGGGCGCCGCGGCGGCCTGGCTCATCGGGCTCCCCTCATGGGGCCTCCCGGATACGGGCCGCCAGCCCGGTCGTCGACCGCCCCGGCACCAGCTCGATCAGCCGCACCTCGCCGCCGGCCGCGCGCACGGCCTCTGCCCCCGCGACCTCGCGGCCCGCATAGTCGGCTCCCTTGACGAGCACGTCGGGCAGCAGAGCCTCGATCAGCGACGCGGGCGTGTCCTCGTCGAACAGCGTGACGCCGTCGACGCACCGGAGACCCGCGAGCAGCAGGGCCCGGTCTTCCTCTGGCTGGAACGGGCGCCCTTCCCCCTTGATGCGGCGCACCGAGGCGTCGGTGTTCAGGCCCACGACGAGGGCGTCGCCGAAGGCCCGCGCGCGCTCGAGCGACTGGAGGTGACCCGCGTGAAACAGGTCGAACACCCCGTTGGTGAACACGAGCCGGCCGTCACGCGGGCGGCCGAAGCGCCGTACCAGCTCGACGCGCGACAGCACTCGCGTCCCGGCCGCTTCGGTCAATGAGCGGACCCGTCCACGCGGACCATCCCCTCGGCGTCGGGCTCCGCCTTGCGGGCGAACAGCACCTTGAGCACCGGCGGCACCACGAACGTCGACAGGATCACCATGATGAGGATCGCGCTGTAGACCGAGCCGGACAGGATGCCTGCCGTGAGCCCGATCGAAGCGAAGATCAGCCCGACCTCCCCACGAGGCACCATCCCGACACCGACCAGCAGCTTCGAGGTGTCCTCGCGGCGGACGGCAAGTCCAGAGACCAGCTTCCCGATGATCGCGATGACCGTGAGGATGAGGCCGACGATCAGGACGCCCAGGTTGAAGTCGTCCGACATCGGGAGGAATAGCCCGACGTTGACCGGCGCACCGACCGCCACGAAGAAGATCGGCGTGAACACGTCGGCGACCGGCTCGATGCGCTCGACTACCGTGTCGAACTGGTTCGTGCTCGACAGCACGAGGCCCGCCGCGAACGCACCGATGATCAGCGCCGAGCCCGCGAGGTCCGCCAGGGCCGCCACGCCGAGCGCGAAACAGAACGCGGCGACGAGGAGCGAGCCGCGGACCCGCATCTGGTTGACGAGGTTGAACAGCGCGGGAGCGAAGCGGTTGCCGATCACCACTGCGAGCACCAGGAAGCCGACGGCGAACAGGAGCGTCTTCGACACGTAGCCGAGCGTGACCGCGGCCCCGCCGGCGAGGCCCGAGACGACGGAGAGGATGACGATGCCGAGCACGTCGTCGATGACGGCGGCGCCGATGATGATGCGCGCCTCGGGCGTGTGCATGCGGTTGAGATCCGAGAGCACCCTCGCGGTGATTCCCACCGAGGTCGCCGTGAGCGTCGCGCCGACGAACACCGCCACGATGGCGAAGCTGATGCCCTCGGGATGCGCGCCGATCGACGGATTGAACAGGTACCAGTAGCCGAATCCGAGCGCGAAGGGCAGAAATACGCCGATCATCGCGACGCCGAAGGCCGTGCCGCCTACGCGCGACATCTCCTTCAGGTCCGTCTCGAGGCCGATCTCGAACAGGAGGATCGCCACGCCGATCTCCGCGAGGACGTGGACGATCTCGTACATCGGTCCCGAGGCCGGGATCACGCCGAGCACGCTGCCGCCCAGGATCACGCCGGCGACAAGCTCCCCGAGGACGGCGGGCTGACCGTTCCGCTCCGCCACCTCGCCGAACAGCTTTCCGACGATGAGGATGGTGATGATGACGAGGAAAACGTGGGAAATCTCCGGACCGTGATCGCCCCCGCCTCCGCCCTCGCCTTCGGCCGCGGCGCCGTGGTCGTCGGCCCCCGCCTCGTCGCCGGCGGCCGCCTCGCCGGTCGCGTCCTGGCCGAGCTCGTCAACCGGCGTCGCCGAGTCCTGCCCCGCCGGGGCCGTCGCGGTAGCTGGTTCGGGCGCCCCCGCGTCCTGGGTGACCGCGCTTCCCGCCGATGGGAACGGGACCCCCATGACCATCCACAGGCCGGCGCCAGCGGCGATCCGCCACACCCACCGACGCGCCCGTCCGCCCCGCTTCGTCTTCCGTGCGTTCACCATTGAGATTGTGCCCCGTCGATGATCTGCTGGATGAGATTCTCGAGCGCCAGGTTCCGTCCGATCTCTTCCGTCTCGCTGTCGGGGGCATACTCCCCTGTGCCGCTGACTCCTGCGCCGCTCCAGACGATCGCGTTGCGAGTGAGATCCACGATCTCGACCCGCGCGCTGATGGTAACGCGCCGCTGGAACACCTGCGCGCCCACGTCCTCCACGCCGGAGAAGTTCGTCGCCACGTCGTCGTATCGCACGAGTTCCGCTCGGATCTCGGCGTCCGCGTTCTCCTGCGACGCGATCTGGACGCCAAGTCGACCTCGCACCGCATCGGTCAGCATGCGGGTGAACGGCTCGGTCAACCCGAACTGCGCCGTGCGGTTCTCGACCGGAAGAACGTAAATGTTGTCGATGTGCGGCGGCAGCCCGCCGCCCGAGAAAGAGTAGCATCCCGACATCGAGACGAGCGCGAGCAACGCCGCCGCCGTCGTAGCGGCGCGAGAGAGAACGCGCCGCCCGGCGGGCGCGCTACGGTACACGGTCGAGCAAGAAGATGTCGGTCGGATACGGCGTCTCCATGGTCCGCGTCTCGCCGATCGTCCAGCGGACGCGGCTCGGCTCGTCGAAATCCCTGAACTCCGCCCGGGAGGGCCAGTCGCCCGCCCCGCTCCACGTCAGTTCCACGCGGCGCTCGAGGTGGCTGCCCCGCCGCTCTTCAACTTTCACGAGCCGGCCGCCGCGCGCCGTGAAGTACAACTTCCGCTCGGCGGCTCCGTACACCAGCACCGTATCCTGGCCGGCCTCGAAGCCGGCGGGCGCCACGCCATCCTCGGGCCGGAACAGCCCGGCCATCGCGAACAGGAAAGACCGCGGTGGAATCTCGATGTCCTCGATCTCGCCCAGCACTCCGAGACGCTCGCCGGCCAGCGAAACGCTGAGCGCCACGTCGCCCGACGTGAACAGATCGAGCCGCAGGCTGTCCGCCGGATTGTACCGGGCGACCCCCTCGCCGTCGATGTCTCCGCGCCGATCGCCGTAGGACCATCCGAAGCGGACGCGGGCGGGCGCGTCGGCCCCCGAACGCTCCAGGAGCCGGGCGGCCGTCGCGGCGGGATCGGCGATGGGCGGGCCCGTTTCGATGGGCACCGCGCACGACGCCGACAGCACCGCGGCGCCGAGGATCAGCCGGTACGTCCGCTGCATGGTCAATGTCGCGCCAAGCTACCCGCGGGGTTCAGGGGGGGCAAGAAAATCGGCGAGCCCCGCGAACACGTCCTCGGGCAGTCGGCGCGGTCGGCCGTCGGGCCCCATACACACGAGTACCGTGGCGCCCTCGGCAACGGTGCGACCGTCTTCGGCCGTCACGCGGTATTCGAACCGGACCCGCCGACTCCTGACCTCGGTCACTCGCGTGTGGACCCGTACGAGCTCCTCGTACCCGACGGCCGCCAGGTAGTCGATCTCGAGATGGACGACCGGGAGAAGCACCTCGCGCCGCTCCAGCTCGGCGTAGGACAGCCCGCTCAGCCGCATCATCTCCGTACGGCCGAGCTCGAACCAGGCGACGTAGGCCATGTGATGCGCCCGCCCCATCTGGTCGGTCTCGGCGTAGCGGACGCGAATCTCGGTGACATCTGGCGTATCGTTCAACGGCACTCCGGTGTCAGTATCGCTCATCTGCGCTCTCCCGCCATATACTCCCGCCCATGATCGAACACGCGAGCATCATCGTATCCGACGCGCACCTCGGAGCGGCGCCGGCGGCCCACGAGGCGGCGTTTCATGAGTTTCTGAAGTTCGCGGGGACCGCCACGGACGACCTCGTGATCAACGGAGACCTGTTCGACTTCTGGTTCGAGTACCGGACGGTCGTGCTGCGCCGCTATTTCCCCGTGCTGCGGCAGCTGGCGGAGCTCGTCGACGGGGGCATGCGCATTCGCCTCGTCGGGGGCAATCACGACTCGTGGGGCGGCTCGTTTCTCCGTGACGA
The DNA here is from genome assembly GCA_051004775.1 of Gemmatimonadota bacterium. Classification (GTDB taxonomy): domain Bacteria; phylum Gemmatimonadota; class Gemmatimonadetes; order Palauibacterales; family Palauibacteraceae; genus JARFPW01. The sequence continues at coordinate 14,110 of JBPCJZ010000103.1, read as the reverse complement.
GATCGGGATCGAACTGATCGACGGTCCGGCGCTGACCGAGATTGGCGGGCGCCTCACGTTTCTCGCGCACGGCGACGGGCTCGGCGAGGGCGACACGGGATACCGGGTCCTCAGGCGCATGCTCCGCAGCGCGCCGGCGCAGTTCGCCTTCCGCCACGTGCATCCCGACTGGTCGGCGGCATGGATCCGCGGCGTCAGCCGTACCGAGTCGCGCCACGGAATGCCCGAAAGCGGACGCAACCGCTCGGTCCACCTGGCCGCCTTTGCCCGCGAGAAACTGGCCGCCGATCCGTCGATCCAGCTCGTCGCCCTGGGGCACTGCCACATCCCGACGCTCCTCGAGGTCGAGCCGGGACGGCACTATCTCAATACGGGAGACTGGGTCCACCACTGCACCTGGGCTTCGGTGGGTCCGGAAGGCGTGGAGCTTCACGAGTGGCCCCTCGAGCAGGCGGCGGACTGAAGGTACACGAGGCTTCCTGAAGCCGGGGCGGTTCAGAATCCGGGTACGGGGACGCGGTACTGCACGGCCACGCCCGGCGCGCCGTCGGGCGGCGGGACCACCTCGCCCTCGAAACCCCACATGTGGGCCGACACCCAGGCGTCGATGCCGCTCGCGAGTGCCCAGAAGCCGGCCAGCACGAGCCAGTCCTCCCGCTGATCGCGGCGCGATTCCTTCAGTCCCTCCGAGGTCGCGTCGTCAATCCGCTTCTGCGTGCGGATCACCATGAACACCGTCGCCGACTGCGCCACGAAGTAGAACGCGGCGCGGACCGGCTGGTCCGCCGCGAGCTGGCCCCAGCCCGGAATCAGGACGGAGCGGAAGAAGGCGCTCATCGGGGAGGGCCCCGAACGTTCGGACGCCGCGGTCTGGCCGGGTGCGGGGCGGACGATGACGAGTGACACCGTAGAGTCGACGGCGATGGCCGAATCGGCGGCGATGGCCGAATCGGCGGCGATGGCCGCGCTGTCGGCAGCCGCGCTGTCGGCGGCCGGCGGCACCGCGGGCGGCGGATCGTCCTGCGCGGCGAGGCGCTCGGGGGCAGCCAGGCCCGCGAGGCAGACGAGCCAGGCCGCCGTCAAAGCGATGGCGACCCGGCGTGACGAGGGCCACGGGAACGTGTGGGAATCGAACCCACCCGGGACGCGTTGAGCCCCCCGAAACGGTTTTGAAGACCGCCGGCGACACCAGCCGCCATCCGCCCCCCTGCGCGGCATCAACCGCGCGATCACGGAACTCGTGCGACCACGTCGATCTCGACCCGGGCGCCCTTCGGCAGGCCGGCGGCCGCTACGGTCGAACGGGCCGGGTACGGCGCCTCGAAGTGCCGGGCGTAGATCTCGTTCACCTTCGCGAACTCTCCCATGTCCGCCAGGTAGACCGTCGTCTTCACGACGTCTGCGAATCCGAGCCCGGCGGCGCCGAGCACGGCGGCCAGGTTGCGGAACACCTGCTCCGCCTGTTCCTCGACGCCCGCGCCCACCAGCTCGCCCGCCGCCGGGTCGAGCCCGATCTGGCCCGCCGAGTGCAGGAAACCCGACGCGACGACAGCCTGCGAGTACGGACCGATCGCCGCGGGAGCCGCGTCGGTGTGGATCGCCTTCTTGTCGCTCATCGCCTGGTCCCCTTCGGCATGGTCGTAGTCGGCACGGTCGTAGTCGGCACACAGACCATCCGCATCAGAACAAGCCCTCGATCGTGCCGTCCGGGTGGACGCGCATCGTCTCGGCGGCCGGGGTGGCCGGGAGGCCCGGCATCGTCATCACGTCGCCCGTCAGGGCGACGATGAACCCGGCGCCCGCCGAGACCCGCAGCTCGCGCACCGTCACCTCGAAATCGGTCGCCCGGCCCGTGCGTTTCGGGTCGTCGCTGAAGGAGTACTGCGTCTTCGCGACACACACCGGCAGCTCGCCCAGCCCGTTCTCGGCGAGACGCTCGGCCATCTTCCGCGCCGCCGGTGTGAGTACGACCCCGTTCCCGCCGTACACGTTCCGGACGATCGTGTCGAGCTTCTCCTCGATCGTCGTGTCCAGTTCGTACAGCGGGTGGAAACTCGACGAGCCCTCGTCGATCACCGAGAGGACCGTTTCGGCCAGCTCGATCCCGCCGTCGCCGCCCCGCGCCCAGATGTCGGCCGCGGCGACTCGAACGCCCATCTCGCCGCACGCGTCGGTGATCACCTGGATCTGTTCGTCGGTGTCGTCGGAGAACTTGTTGATCGCGACGACCGGCGTGACACCGAACTGCCGGACGTTCTCGACGTGCCCGCGCAGGTTGTCGAGGCCGGCGCCGAGACCCGCGGGGCCCGCCGAGCTCCCTGTACCGGCGGTCTTCTCATGGTGCTGCATGGCGCGCACGGTCGCGACGATCACCGCCGCTTCGGGTTCCAGCCCGCCCATCCGGCACTTGATGTCAAAGAACTTCTCGGCCCCGAGATCCGAGCCGAAGCCCGCCTCGGTCACGACGATGTCGCCAAGGGCGATCCCCGCCCGCGTCGCGATCAGCGAGTTGCAGCCGTGGGCGATGTTGGCGAACGGGCCGCCGTGGATCAGCGCCGGTCCGCCCTCGATCGTCTGCACCAGGTTGGGGCCGAGCGCGTCCTTCATCAGGAGCGCGAGTCCGCCCGACACGTTCAGTTCGCCCGCGCGGACCATCGAACCGTCCGCCCGGTTGCCGAGCACGATGCGGTTCACCCGTTCCTCGAAGTCGGGCAGGTCGAGCGCGAGGCAGAAGATCGCCATGATCTCCGAGGCCGCCGTGATCGACCAGCTCTCCTCGCGCGGCACGCCGCCCGTCGGACCGCCGAGCCCGATGACCACGGAACGCAGGGCTCGGTCGTTCATGTCGACGGCGCGCTTCCAGTTGATGCGGCGCGTGTCGATCCCGAGCGAATTGCCACGATGGAGATTGTTGTCGAGGCATGCCGACAGGAGGCCGTGCGCCGAGGTGATCGCGTGGAAGTCGCCGGTGAAGTGCAGGTTGATCTCGTCCATCGGAAGCACCTGCGAGTACCCGCCGCCCGCCGCGCCGCCCTTGATGCCGAACACCGGCCCGAGCGAGGGCTCGCGCAGGCAGAGCATCGTCTTCTTCTCGAGCTTGCGGAGCGCCTGGGCGAGGCCGACCGACACCGTCGACTTCCCTTCGCCGGCGGAAGTCGGCGTCATCCCGGTGACGAGCACCAGCTTGCCCTTCGCGTTGCGTCCCTCGAGCGCCTCCGGGCGGATCTTCGCCACGTGGTGCCCGTACGGACGGAGGTCCTCGTCGGACAGTCCTATCTCGGCCGCTACGTCGCGGATCGGCCGCAGCGTGGCTTCCTGTGCGATTTCGATGTCGGTCGGCATCCCGCGTCCTTCGGTTCGAGTTCGAGGATCAGCTAGAAGGTCCGGCCGGCCAGGCGGTGCGCGTGATCTCGGACAGCAGTTCCTCGGCCGTGATGCGCACGGCGCCCGGACGGCTGACTTCGAGACCCGCGGCGACGGTCGCGAGCCGCGCGCTCGCGACGAGATCGGCCCCGGTCGCCAGGCCGACGGCCATCACCGCGAGCACGGTGTCGCCCGCGCCGGTGACGTCGTAGACCTCGCGGGCACGTGAAGGTATGCGCTCGAGCCCCTCCACGTCGCGGCCGAGCAGGAGCATGCCGTCGGGCCCGAGGGTGAGCAGCAGATTCCGGACGCCGAGTCGCTCGACCACTCCGTCGAGTTCCCCCCGTCCGAGGGGTAATTCCTCCATGCCGAGGGCCGTCGCGAGTTCACGCCGGTTCGGCTTGAACAGGTGGGCTCCCTCGAAGTCGAAGAAGTGGCGCAGCTTCGGATCGACGACCGCCGGGATCTCGCGGGACGCGGCTTCACCCAAGAGTCGCCGCGCGAGGCCGGCCGAGATCGTGCCCTTGTCGTAGTCCTGGATGACGAGGACGTCGCTGTCCTCGAGCGCCGCGACGGCGTCGTCGATCAGCTTCGCCTCGGCCGTTTCGGGCAGCGGTCCCGTGGCCTCGCGGTCGACGCGCAGCATCTGGTGCCGGCCGCCGAGGATGCGGGTCTTCTGGGTGGTGGGCCGGCCGGGGATCGCGACGAGATCGTCGCCGGGCACGCCGAGCGCCGCGAGATCGTCCCGCAGCAGGGCTCCGGCGTCGTCGTCGCCCACGCCGCCGATCAGGCGGCACCGCGCGCCGAGCGCCACGATGCCGGCCGCCACGTTGGCCGCGCCACCGACCGCCGTGCGATCCTCCGTCACCTGCACGACGGGTACCGGCGCTTCCGGGGAGATGCGGTCGACGGAGCCCGAGACATAGCGGTCGAGCATCGGATCCCCGATGACGAGGATGCGAGCCGCACTGGCGCGGCCGAGCAGGTCGCGCGTACCGTTCGGGTCTGGTTGGGAAGTCGTACCGGGCACGTTCGCCTTGCGATGGATCGGGATCGCGGATAACCTGAGCCGTCTCGCAAGAATCGGCGGCGTAAGGCCTTGCCGGGAAACACGCTCGGGCACTCGAGTGCTCTCGCCGCGCGGAACGTAGCGGGCGGACCGAAGAGAGTCAAAACGCCGGAACGGATCCCAGGAAAGTCTGTTGAAGAACCCGCATTGAGCATTTTCGACGGCGCATCCACCCTCCTCCGTTTCCCCTCCGGCCGGCTGAAAACCCTCGCCTGGCACACGCAGGCGTACGTCACCCTGACGGGGCGGGCGCTCGCCGGCCTGTTCACCCGCCCATTCTACATGCGCGATCTCGTCGTCCAGCTCGATTCGATCGGCGTCGGCTCGCTCGGCATCGTCTTCCTTACCGGTCTGTTCACCGGGATGGTGCTGGCCCTGCAGTCCGCGATCGAAATGGAGCAGTTCGGCGCCACCATCTATATCGGGCGCCTGGTGGGGGCGAGCACGGTGCGTGAGCTCGGCCCGGTGCTGACGGCGCTGATGGTCAGCGGGCGCGCGGGCTCCGGTATCGCCGCGGAGCTCGGCGCGATGCGGGTGACCGAGCAGATCGACGCGCTCCAGACCATGGGCGTCGATCCCGTCCGAAAGCTGGTCGTGCCGCGCTTCGCGGCCTGTCTGCTCGCGCTCCCGATGCTCACGCTCGTCACCGACATCGTCGCGATCCTCGGCGGGATGTTGATCGCGGTCGTCAAGCTGGGGCTGACCCCCGACCTCTATATGCGGTCGGTCTACCAGACGCTCGCGCAGAGTGGCTTCGTCTTCCGCTACATCCCGATCGACTTCGTGATGGGCTTCACCAAACCCTTGATCTTCGGGGCGATCATCGCGCTGACGGCGTGCCATTTCGGGTTGCGCACCACGGGCGGTACGGAGGGGGTCGGGCGCGCGGCGACAGGATCCGTCGTCGTGGCGTCCATCCTCATCCTCGCGGCCGACTACTTCGTGACGCAGATCCTCATCGCGCTGCTCCTCCCATGAGCGATCTTCTCCAATGAGCGACCTTGCGCCGCGCGAGACGCCCACGGCCGGCCCCCTTTCCGGGGCAGCAGGAGAGGGCGAGCGTGCGAGCCCGGTCATCCAGCTCCAGGACGTCCGGCTGGTGTTCGGCGACCGCGTGGTCCTCGACGGAATCGACCTCGAGGTGCAGCCCCGCGAGACGCTGTGTATCCTCGGCGGCAGCGGCGCCGGCAAGTCGACCATCCTGCGTCTCATCCTCGGTCTGCTGCAGGCAGACGGCGGCGCGATCGTCGTGAACGGACGCGACATGGCGAAGGCGACCTTCGAGGAGAAGCTCGACCTGCGTCGCGACATGGGCATGGTCTTCCAGGGCGCGGCCCTGTTCGACTCCCTCACCGTATTCCACAACGTCGGCTTCTACCTGTTCGAGCACGCGAAGATGTCGGAGCGGGAGATCCGGCAGCGGGTCGAGAGCGCGCTCGAGGTGGTCGATCTCGTCCCGTCCGACGTGATGGACCTGTTGCCCTCGGAGCTGAGCGGCGGCATGCGCAAGCGCGTCGGCATCGCGCGAGCGCTGGTGCACGAGCCGCGGCTCCTCCTGTACGACGAGCCGACCAGCGGCCTCGATCCGATCACGACGCAGACGATCGACGAGCTCATCGCGAAGCTGCAGCGCGAACTCGGCGTCACGTCGGTGGTCGTAACGCACGACCTCGCCTCGGCCTTCCGCATCGCAGACCGCCTCGCTCTATTGTTCGAAGGCAACATCGCATTCGAGGGCACCGCGAAGGAGATGCGCAATTCGGAACACCCATACGTCCGTGAGTTTCTCGCGTGAGCACGCGAAACCGATGACGGACACGGCGACGGCTGAAGCGACGGGGCGCCCGGCGTGAGGCGAGGCACCTCGATGACCTGGGAGCAGCTGAGGGTCGCGCTGCTCATCCTCGGCATCCTCGCCGCGGGCGCGGTCGCCCTCGTGCTCGTCGGCCGCAGCGGGAACGTGTTCGGCGACCGCTATCAGCTCGTCACGCTCGTTCGCTCCGCCGCGGGCCTCGTGCCCGGCGCGACGGTTCAGCTCGCGGGCCAGACCGTCGGGCAGGTGAACCGGGTCGACCTGATCCCCGCGGAGGAGCGCCCCGCCACGGGCGAGGCCATCGCCCTGTGGCTCGACCTGAACACCGAGGTGCGGGCGCAGATCCGCGGCGACTCGCGCGCCCAGGTCCGCACCCAGGGGCTGCTCGGCGATCGGCTCATCGACATCACGCCGGGTTCCGCCGAGTCGCCGATCCTCACCCAGGGCGACACGCTGCGCGCCGCCGCCTCGGTCGACTACGACGCGCTGATCGCCGACGGGGCGCAGGCGGTGGGGGATCTGGTCGAGGTGACGGGCCATCTGTCGGAGATGACCCGAAGCCTCGTCGATGGCGAGGGCACGCTCGGCCGGCTCATGACCGACGACGCCCTCTACGTCGAACTGACGGGGCTGGCCGCGTCGATGGACACCCTCATGGCCGCCGCGGCCGCTCCCGACGGCGTCGTCATGCGCATGCTGTCGGACGACTCGCTGTTCGTCTCCCTGCGGAGCACGATGGCGGCGCTGGACTCGACGACCGCGGCCGTCGCGAGAGGCGAAGGATCACTGGGGATGATGCTGAAGTCCGATTCCCTGTATGCCAGCCTGCTCTCGTCGGTGCAGCGGACGGACAGCCTGCTGGCGCGCGTGGAGGGCGGCGAGGGGTCGCTCGGGCGGATGCTGGAGGATCCGCAGCTATACGAGCAGTTGCTGAAGACGGTGGTGGACCTCGGGTCGCTCCTGGAGGCCTTCCGGGGCGACCCGGACCGCTACGTGCCCGACGTCTCGGTCTTCTAGGGTCCCGCTTCCAGGACCCAGGGTCCCGCTTCCACGACCCAGATCGAGGCTCAGATCCAGGGCCCCGCTCTCTTCGGCGCGCCCTACTTCGAGGCGCCCGAACCGCCGCTGCCGTTCTTGCCGTCGCGCTCTTCGATGAACTCGTGCAGGGTCTGGAACCCGAGCACCTCGTAGCGCAGCACTCCGCTGGGAAGCGACACCTCTACGACATCGCCCGTTCTCTTACCGAGCAGCGCCTTGCCGATCGGCGAGGCCATCGAAATCTCGTTGTTCTCGATGTCGATCATGTCGCCGAAGGCGAGCGTGTACGCTTCCGTCTCGTCGTCGTCGGTGTCCCTGACCTCGACCTTCGAGCCGAAACCGATCCGGTCCTCCGGGATGACGTCGAGGCTGATGTCGGAGATCTCCCCCAGACGCCGGGCGATGTGTTCGAGACGCGCGCGCACGAGGCCCTGCCGTTCGAGCGCGGCCGAGTACTCCGAGTTCTCGCGAAGATCGCCCTGGGCCACCGCCCGCTCGATCTCGTCGGGCAGGGTGACGTTGAGCTCATGCAGGAGGGCCTCGGCCTCTCCATTCAGTTTGTCGAGCAGTTCTTCGAGCACGGGGATCTCCCGGGAACAAAAAAATTCCGCGCCGCGGCCCGAATCGGACCGCTTCGCGGTGAGAACGTGATGGAGGTGCCGGGATTCGCACCCGGGTCCGTATAAGCTTCTTCGATGGCGTCTACGTGCGTAGGCGAGGATTGTGTCTCATCGGTCGCAGGGCTCCTCGACGGCCCGCGTCCGACCAGTCATCACGGCTTTCGCCAATCTCATCCAGCGCGACGATGACGGCCGCACAGAACCAGCCCGAATCATTGACGCCCAGTCGCCCCGCCTCGGGCGGGCAGAACGGTGGACGGGCTACGTGTTATTTACGCGGCCAGAGCCATGTTGTCGTTGGCAATTCTAGGTTTTCCAGTTTTAACGAGGACCGGCCCTCGGCACGCTTCCAAAGATTCCACTCACGCGTCGAATCTAGTTCACCCCCAAATTCTCAAACAGCCGCGGCCGCAGCCGCGCCGACTCATGTAGTGCAAAAACGGGACCGCCACCGCGGCCCCGTTCTCACCCCATCATTCTACGGATTCCGGGCCGTCACGTCAATCTGGCCGGCCGGTCGGGGCCCCGCTTCTGCGGCTTTGACAGGATTTCGCCGGGTCCGGTATGTTGCTGGCTTGCAACTCATCAGGCACCTCCGGCCGACCGCAATCGGCCGCTTTCGTCTCCGGGAGGCGATAACATATGAAACTCCGTGAATTTTTCTCCGCCGACGCGGTGGACCTTGACCTGGCAGCCGACAACAAAGACGACGCGCTGAAGCAACTCGTCGCCCTCCTCGGACTCGACGAGAAGTCTGAGACCATCCTCGTGAAGATGCTGAAACGCCGCGAGAACCTCGGTTCGACGGGCTTCGGCGGGAGCGTCGCGATTCCCCACTGCCGCTCGCTCGTCGTCAAGCGGCTCCGCGTGGCCTTCGCTCGCAAGCCGGCCGGACTGGAGTTCGGCGCCCTCGACGGCAAACCCGTGCACTATCTTTTCCTGATCGTCGCGCCCCCGCTCGAGGTCACCAACCCCCAGTATCTGCCGGTTCTCGGAAAGATCGCTCAGTTCTGCAAGGACCCGGACATCGTGAGCCGCCTCGGCGAACTCGAGACGGTCGAGGAGTTTCTTCAGCTCCTCGAAGACAAGGCTCCCTAGAAGCGGACAGGCTTCCCACATGCACCCACAGCTCGAGACACTGCTCGAACTTCAGGACCTGCGCGCCCAGTCCCGGTCGCTGGAGGAGGCATCGCTGCGGAAGGTCGAGGAGGAGGTCTTCGCGCTCACGCCGGACGAGGCGAAGGTGATTCTCGACGAGAAGATCGTCGAGCTGGCCGGCGAGCTCGAGGCGAGCGTCCGCCTCCGATACGAATCGATCGAATCGGCCGTCGAGCGCGTGGTCGTGCCGGTCTTGAACGGCGTCTGCTACGGATGCTACGTGGCGATCCCGACCGCCTGGTCGTCGCGGACGGGCAAGAACGATCAGATCACCAACTGCACACACTGCGGACGGTTTCTCTACTACCTCGACTGACCGGCGTCGCCGGGCCTTCTAGTCTCCGCCCTGGTCTCCCGCGGAGGGATCCGTCGGCGCCGACGCCGGCGCCGACGCCGCGGACGGGCCCGCGATCCGGCCCTCGCCCGTCCGGCGGGTCCACCCGATGCCGTCCAGATACTCGAGCAACGGGATCAGGTAGCGGCGGGTCACGCCGAGCGCGTTCCTGAAGTCTGTCGGTCGCGCGACCGCTTCGCCCGCCAGCACTTCGAGGGCCGAGGCGCGAAGCCGGGCCTCGGCGGCCGTTGCCAGGTAGATATCGGGGTTCACCTGCACGTAGTCCCCGCCTTCGACACCGAGCCGCAGCAGGTCGTTCACCAGGCCGCGGTCGCACGCGACCCGTTCCGCCAGTTCCTCCGGCGGCGGCGGCATGAGGCCGCCGGACTCGATCGCCGCCTCCAACGCCGCTCCGGTCCGGCGCTCTCCCTCCGACAGGACGACCTCGTGCCGGTCGAGCCGTACCGACGGGCCCGTTACCCGCGCGATCCCGTCATCGACCAGGGCCGCGACCGAAGCCGCCACCAGTTCGGGCGCCGCACCGTCGATCGCGGCGCGCAGTGATTCCAGCGAGACCGCGCTCTGCCGGGGCGCGGCCGCGTGCGCGGCGGCCAGCCACGCGACGATCCGGTCGGTGACTGCGTCGCGCAGTTCGGGGGCGAACCAGCGATCGCCGATCCGCCAGCTTGGGCTCGCGGAGCCGTCGCTCGCGAAGACAGGGCTGGCGAAGCCCCCGCTCCCGGGCGCCGCGGTGCCCGCCGACGGGGCGTCCCCGATGGCGTGCGGGACGGCGAGCCGCAGCTCCGCCCACGAGGTTCCCTGCCCACCGGCGAGCCGCACGGCCGCCGCGGCGGCTTCGGCCATGTCGCCCGCGACGACCCGCTCCCACTCGCTCACGCGCGCGCGCCAGCGCCGGGGCGGGTCGACCTCGGCTACCGTGGCGCCGCCGAGCAACTCGACCGGCGAGTAGAACCGGAGCAGGACGCGATCGCCGACGCGCGCCGCGAGCGGCGACTCCAGGTCCAGCACGGCGCCGCCGCGCTCACCGGGCGCCGCCGCTTCACGATCCGGCAGGCGGAAGCGGGCCATCACTTCCCGGGTACCCAGCCAGGCCCGGAGTCGCGAGCCGTGCTCGACGATTCGGCCACCTTCCGGCAGCAGATCGAACACGACGCCCAGGCGGTGCGACTCCTGCCACGCCGGCTCGGACACCAGCGTGTCCCCCCGGCCGATCTCCGCAGGTCCGACGCCGACGAGCCCGGTGGCGCAGCGCCGGCGGGCGCCCACCAGGGTCAGCTCCTCGCCGTGTGCCTGCAGCGACCGCACGCGAACCTCCTGGCCGCCGGGAAGGACCCTCAGCTTGTCGCCGATCCGGACTTCCCCGGTCCAGACCGTACCCGTGACCACGGTCCCCGTCCCCGCCACCGTGAAGGATCGATCGATGGGCAGGCGGAAGATCGGGTCGGGCACCGGCACGGGCACCCGATCGGCCAGCCCCGCGAGCTCCGCCCGAAGATTGTCGATCCCCTCCCCGCGCACCGAGTCGACGCGAACGATCGGCCAGTCGGCCCGGCCGAGGATGGCGGCCAGCTCGTCGCGTACCGCCTCCTCAGCGAGTTCGGCGAAAGCCAGCTCCACCCGGTCAGCGTGCGACAGGGCGACGACCCCCTCGGTGAGGCCGAGGAGCCGCGCGATCTGCAGGTGCTCGCGCGTCTGCGGCATCGGGCCTTCGTCGGCGGCGACGACGAGCAGCACCGCGTCGATCCCGGTCGATCCCGCCAGCATGTTGGACAGGAAGTCCTGGTGGCCCGGCACGTCTACGATCCCCGCCTGCACTCCGTCGCCAAGTTCGAGGTGGGCGAAGCCGATGTCGATCGTCAGGCCCCGTTCCTTCTCCTCGCGGAACCGATCCGTCTCGATCCCGGTCAGCGCCCGGACCAGCGTGGTCTTCCCATGGTCGACGTGTCCGGCCGTCCCGATCACGAAAGTCCTCACGGGAGGACCGCCCCGAGAAACTCCAGCGAGCGGATGCGCGAGCCCTCGGCGGCATGGTAGCGGATGAACTCCGACAGCAGCCCCAACTGGGCGGCCGACGCACCCGCGCCCGTCCGTCCCGCGACGAGGGCTCGAAGGGCCGCGACCTCATCGGGAGGCAGAATTCGGCCGGCCGCGCTACAGCGGTGGCAACGCAGCCCACCCTCCCCCAGGTCGAACCGGGCCGGCCGACCGGGCTCGGGCTCGCGACCGCACTCCACGCACACCTCCACCGAAGGGGCGAATCCGAGAACCGCCATCAGATGCCATACCGACGCGACCACCACCGGCTGAACGTCCGGACCGTCGGCCGCGAGGAGATCGTCGAGGGCGGTCACGAGAACCTCGAACAGGACGGGGTCGGCCTCGCGCGGCGCGATGCGCAGGACGAGCTCGCACAACAGAGAAGCCCCCGTGAAGCGGGGCAGGTCGACGCCGAGCGCCTGGCGTTCACGGATCAGGTCGAATCCGGAGAGCGCGTGGAGGTCGCGGTTCGGCTTCAGGTAGAGGGTCGCCATGCCTTCGGCGAACGGCTCGAGGAGGCCGGACATCCGGCTTCGCGGCCGGAGCGCACCGCGGGCGATGGCGCTCTGGGGTCCGTGATCGAGGGTCAGCAGCCGGAGGATCTTGCTGGTATCGCTGTATCGATAGGTCTGCAGGACCACGGCGCGGGTGGTGACGATGGGCACCGGGAGAAGCTACCCGCGGCCCCAGGGGCCGGCAACGCGCGGCGGGGATAGCTCCGCCGCGCGTCCCGCGCGCCGCGCGGATCACCGCAGCAGGATGTCGACCGAACCGAATCCCGATGGGACCTCGTCGAGCGCGTCGCCGTTTGCGTCGACGACCAGGAACCGGCCGGACGCGGCGAAGTTCGACGTGACGCACAGGCGGCGGCCGTCATCGAGGCCGGTGATCGCCCAGCAGTCGACGCGGTCGCCGCCCGCGTCGCGCACCACGAACGGCGCCGCGGGACCGTTCACGAAGCTGCCCGCCGCCGGATCGAACGCGAGCGCGTCGATCGTGGCGAAGTCGCTCGTCGCGGTCACGTGCACGAGGCCGTCGGTGCCGGCTTCGATGGCCACGCCGTTTCCGCCGAGCGAGACGAGCGGACCCGTGGTGCGCGCGGACGGGTTGACGACGACGAGCCCGCCGTCGCCGTTGGGGGCGAAGGTCGTCCCGTCGAAGGTCCCGCCGAGGAGAACCACGAACCGGTTCCCCACCTGCACGGCGTCGATCGCGTTCACGGCGCCCGCCGGCAGCTCGATGGTGTCGCCCACGAAACCGTTCGCGCTGTTGACGACGATGATGCGGCTGGCGCCCAACGGCGCGAACGTGCCGCCGTCATCGTCGATGAACGCGTCAACCGCGAACAGTTCGCTTCCGAGCGGAAGGATGCGCTCGACGAACGTGCCGACGTCCGAGGCCAGCCGCGTGGCGAGGCCGCCGCCCGGCAGCGCCGAGTAGATCGCGTCGCTTCCCCGGCCCGCGATCCACGCGGTGCCCGCGGCGTCGAACGTCGGCCGCGAAGGATTGGCGTCGCCGGCCTCGGGCACCGGGAACGTCGACGTGGTGACGACGCCGGTCGACAGCTCGGCGAACAGCACCCGGCTGCCGCCGAAAGAGCTGACCGTGGTCACGGCGTGCGTCGTCGTCGCGTCGACCGTCACCCCGTCGAAGCCAGCGCCGAGGTCGATCGGCGCGCCCGAAACCGCCAGGCCCATGTCGTCGAGCGTGAAGCCGGCGAGCGTCTGGCCGCCGGAGTTGAGGACCAGCACCGCCTCGGATCCCGAGGGCTGCGGACCGGTCGCGTCGTCGCACGAGGCCAGCAGGGCGAGGGCGACGAGGCAGGTGAAACGGCTGAGATGAGTTTCCATGCGTGCACTCTGTTCCTTGATCGTGGGGTTGGGTGGATGTCGAAGGTTCATTGGATGTCGTCCACAGGAGATCGAGAGTTCAATCGAAACGTCAGTGAATGTCGAGGGTGAGGGCGAAGCGGCGGCCCGGTTCCGGGAAAAGCTCGACGAGCTCGTAGCGCCGATCGAACACGTTCAGCACGGCCAGCGACGCGTCGAGGCGAACGCGGCCGAGCTCGAACCCGCGGCGCAGGGTCGCGTCGAGCGTCACGTGGCCGCTCAGCCGGCGGGTAGCGGCCAGGCTGGTCGTGCGGGAGCCGACGTAGCGTCCGTCGAGCCGCAGGGCGCCGGATCCGCGGCGCAGTTCGGCACCGAGCCTGCCGGTGACGTCGGGCTGGTACGGGAGCGGGTTCCGGTTCGTCCCGAAGCCGACGCGGCTGCGCTGCCACGAGACGCCGCCGTCGACGGACCAGCCGAGCCCGGGTCGGTTTCGGCTGGCGAAGCTCGCGTCCACGTCGAGGCCGTAGGCGAGGAGGCGATCCAGATTCCGCGGACTCCAGACCGCGACCGAGCTCGCGAGCCAGACGATCGGTCGGCGCGTGTCGCGCCGCCAGGCGGCGACCGACACGGCCGCGTCGCCCGCGCCGAGCCGTCGACCGACCTCCGCGCCGAGCTCCGCGTCGAGCACGACGCGCTCGGTCTCCAGGTCGGCGTTGGCGCGGACGCCGGGCGCCGCCTCGAAGTGGAGATCCGCGAAGGTGGGGATGCGGAAGGCCTGCCCGACGCGCCCGTACAGGCGGCTGCCCGCGCCGGTCCGGTACCAGGCGC
>JBPCJZ010000102.1:0-2643 GCA_051004775.1 Gemmatimonadota bacterium | reverse complement strand
TCCGGGCGAGGGTACGGCCTGCGCGTCTACGATTGCTATCGGCCCCAGCGCGCCGTCGATCACTTCGTGAGGTGGGCGCGCGACACCGCCGACAGGCGCACGAAGGCGGAGTACTATCCGGGCGTTCCGAAGTCCGCCCTGTTCGCGGACGGCTACATCGCCGAGCGCTCCGGCCACAGTCGGGGCAGCACGGTCGACCTGACCATGGTCGAGGTGCATTCGGACGCCGAGAGCGAGCCGCTCGACATGGGGACGCCGTTTGATTTCTTCGATCCGCTGTCGGCCACGGATTCGCCGGGCGTGACGCCGCGCCAGCGCGCCGATCGCGCGCTGCTCAGGGAGTACATGGAGGCCGGCGGGTTCCGGAACTATGAAGCCGAGTGGTGGCACTACACGCTGGTCGACGAGCCCTGGCCCGAACGCTACCTCGACGTGGTGATTCGATGAGGGGGCGCGCGTGAAGGTACGCCTTCTCAACCTCTGGGATCAGATCCAGAGCAGCTACTGGCTCATTCCGTCGCTCATGGCGTTGGGCGCCGCGGTCCTCGCGTTCACGACGACCGCGCTCGACGCCCGGCTCGGCAGCGCGTGGATGGAGAACATCCCCTGGCTGCAGGCCAACCAGCCGGACGGTGCTCGCGCCCTGCTGTCGACGGTGGCGGCGTCGATGATCGGCGTGGCGGGCGTAACGTTCTCGATCACGATGGTGGCCATGGTGATGGCCTCCGCGCAGTTCGGTCCGCGGCTCCTGTCGAACTTCATGCGCGACCGCGGGAACCAGACCACGCTCGGCATTTTCATCGCCACCTTCATCTATTGCCTGCTCGTTCTGCGGACGGTGAAGAGCCCGGAAGTGAGCGCGGTCGGAACGGCAGACGCCTCCTTCTTCGTGCCCCACCTGGCCGTCCTCGTGGGCCTGGCGCTCGCGGTCGTCAGCCTCGGCGCGTTCATCTTCTTCATCCACCACGCGCCCGAAAGCATCCACATCAGCAACGTGATCGCCGACGTGGGCCGCTCCTTCGGCGAGCGGATCGACCACCTGTATCCCGGGGCCGTCGGCGAGGCCGGGGGATCGGCGAAGTCGGAAGAGCTGGCCGCGACCGGGTTCGACGCCGAGGCCGCCTGCATCGAGGCGAACGGGACGGGATACATTCAGGCGATGGACCCCTCGACGCTCCTCGACGTGGCCACCGACGAGGATCTGTTTCTGCGCGTCGCCTATCGACCCGGAGACTTCGTCAGCGAAGGCAAGGCCCTGGTCTATGCCTCTCCGGCTTCGCGCGTCGATGACGGCGTACGCCGTCGCATTCGCGGGGCGTTCGTCTGGGGCCGGGAGCGCACGCGGGCGATGGACATCCTCTACCTGTCCGACCAGCTCGTCGAGATCGCCGCACGGGCGCTGTCGCCCGGGGTGAACGACCCTCATTCGGCGATGGACTGCCTGGACTGGCTCGGCGCCGGCCTGATCCGGCTGGGGGAGCGCCCCGCGCCCGACTCCGTGCGCGTCGACGATGAAGGCACGCCGCGCGTGCTCACCCTGCCGGTCGATTTCGAGGTGGCGATGGACGCGGTGTTCGACCCGCTGCGTCCGTACGTGTCCTCCGACCGCAACGCGACGGCGCGCGCCTTCAAGGTGCTGGCAGAACTCGCGTCCTCGCTGGCGGCGAAGGATCGCGCGGAACCGATCGCGCTGCACGCGGACGCGCTGATGACGGCGGTCCGACTGAACCAGTCCGACCCGCGCGATCTCGCGCAGGCGGAGGAGATGCACAGGGTCGTAACCCGGTTGCTGAACGGCGAATTGGCCCCCGACGAACGCGCGACGCGGCTCCGCTGGCTCGGCGGCTCCGGCTGACACACAAAGACTGACACACAAAGACTGACACACAAACCGCACCCCGGACGTTGTATTAGGCAGGGTGCGCGTTTCCCCTCGAGGCGCCGGGCGACCCAACGCCCGCGTCGGGAGTCAGTGTGTGAGTCGTTCCGCCGCCGTCCGACAGGCCGTCATGTTGCTGCTCGTAGTGGGGCAGAGCCTGGCTACGACGACCGTCGCGGCAGCGCAGGACGACGACCCCCGGCCGCCCAGTACCGATCCGTGGGCACCCGGCTCCAACCGTAGCGCCCGCAAGGCGGCCGATCGGCTGGAGAAGGACAAGCTGGCCCTCGGGGTCGTCGCCGAGTCGGCCTCCACGGTCGATCCATGCGCCCGCCCGGAAGGCCCGAACCTCGTAAACTTCGTCCGCCGCGGACTCGCGCCGGGCGAACCGACTTACCTGTTCGGCATCGACCTCTGCACACGCCGACCGTTCGTCTACCAGGAACCGACGCGCTCGGGGGTCATCGTCGGCTTCGACGCGAATCCGCCCGACATCCAGTGGGCCGATGACCTGGCCGACGACCGCAACCTGCGGGGCGACCGGTTCGACGTGGAACTGATCGTCGGGGCCGAAGGCCTGTTCGGCACCTCGACGCTCGAGTTCGAGGAATCGGCCAGCGGCACCGTCGACTTCGCTGCCGCTCCTTCCGTGGGGCTTCGCGTCGGGCGCTTCCAGGCGACGTTCTCGAAAGCGGTGGCGCCCGTCGAGCCCACCTGGCTCGCGAAGCTCTCCGTCACCCCGTTCCGCCGCGGACCGCCGCGGA
>JBPCJZ010000101.1:0-10071 GCA_051004775.1 Gemmatimonadota bacterium | reverse complement strand
GACATCCATGCGATCGCGAGCATACGGAGCCGGCTGTCCATTCTCCGCCGCAATTTCGACCCGGAGATCGTCCACATCCATTCGCTGCTTCCGCACGCGTTCTTCGCGTTGACCGCGTTCGCGAACCATGATTCCGCGCTGCTGGTCAGCCGGCACTCCGCATCCGTCGGAGGCGGGAAGGCAGGCGACTACGCGCTTCCTCGACGTGTTCTGGGTTCGGCCCGGTGGATCGCCTGTTGCTCCCGGGATGTGCTGCGCGAAACCTGCCGGGAGGTACCGGAGATCGCGGCCCGCTGCTCGGTCATCTACAACGGCCTGTCGGATCCCGGCCAGGAACCCGGCGATCTCGTCATGGACCCGCCGCATCTCGTCTGCGTCGGACGACTCGTCCGTCAGAAGGGATTCGACGTCGCGCTGGAGGCCTTCGCCCGCGTGGCCGACGAGTTCCGGGGGGCGCGCCTGACGATCGGAGGGGACGGCCCCGAACGCGACAGTCTCGCGAGCCAGGCGGAGAGCCTCGGGATCGGGAGCTCGACCGGGTTTCCCGGGTGGATCCCTCCGTCGGCGGTGCCTTCCCTGATCGACACGGCGAGCGTCGTCCTGGTACCGTCGCGAGACGAGGAGGGCTTTGGACTCGTCGCGTTGCAGGCGGCTCAGATGGCCCGACCGGTCGTAGCCAGTGGGATCGGAGGCCTGACGGAGGTGGTGGTCGACGGAGAGACCGGCGTGCTCGTCGAGCCGGACGATCCCGGAGCGATCGCCCGCGAAGTGAGCCGGCTCGTTCGGGATCCGGAACGGGCGGCCGAGATGGGTCGATCCGGGCGTGTCCGGGCCCGCCGGGAGTTCGGGGGCGATCGCTTCGTCGCGCAGTACATTGCCCTCTACGGTCGGTTGCTCACGGATCGGGGCGCCGCCGGCGAGGCTTCCGGGGAGGGCAACCCATGAGTTGCCGCGTCGTCTTCTGGGCCGAGTCCTTCTGGCCGTCCATCGGCGGCGTCGAGATTCTCGGCGAGCAACTCATGTCGGTGCTGAAAGGGCGCGGCTACGAGTTCATCGTGGTGACGAACCAGTGGCATGAAGACTGGCCCGAAGAAGAGGAAGTCGGGGGAGTCCCGGTCCACCGGTTCCCGTTCCGTTCGGCCATATCCGAACGCCGGGTAGACCTGCTCGCCAGCATAAAGATTCGCCTGGATGCACTGTTCCGCGATTTTGCGCCCGATCTCGTGCACGTGAACCTCGCGGGCCCCAGCGTGATCTTCCTGGCGATGTCGGAACCGGCCCGGATGACACCTTCCGTGGTGACGATCCACAATCTGCTCGCCGAAGCCGGCCCGGGTGAAGGGGCGCTGACGAAGCGCGTACTGGGAGCCGCCGCTCGGGTCGTCGCGCCGTCGGAGACGCTCCGCGCCCACGTCGAATCGCTGTACCCGGAGTTGGGGTCGCGGCTCTTGGTCATCCGAAACGCGCTCGGCGCCCCCGCCCTTGAGCCCGGCGAACTGCGCTTCGAGCAACCGCGTGTGGTATGCCTCGCGAGACTCGTCCCCGAGAAGGGCGTCGACCTGGCAGTGAAGGCGTTCCCGGCCGTCCTGGACCGGTTTCCGGCGGCCAGGCTGGTCGTAGCCGGAGAGGGGGGCGAGCGCGGGCCGCTGGATGAACTCGTCGGTCGTCTCGGCCTCGAGGGCAGCGTCGAGTTCCTGGGGCAGGTGGAGCCGGGCCACGTCCCGGCCCTGCTCGATTCGGCGACCGTGGTCGTCGTACCATCGCGATGGGTAGAACCGTTCGGCCTGGTGGCCCTCGAAGCGGCGCTCGCGGCCCGCCCCGTGGTAGCCACGCGAACCGGCGGACTTGCCGAGATCGTCGTCGACGGCGAGACCGGCTTCCTGGTCGACCGGGAAGCCCCGAACTCCATCGCGGAGGGGGTGATCGCCCTGCTCGAGAGCCCCGTGAAGGCTCAGCACATGGCGACCTGGGCCCGGCAGCGCGCTCTGGACGAGTTCGGCTGGGAGCAGTTCGTCGACGCATACGACGCCCTGTTCCGTGACGCGATGCGGTAAGGGACGTCGCGCGCCGGGCGGTTGCTTCCGCCCATGCGTCGGAACAGAATGCCCCCATGCGATCAATCCCGGCCGTTCTCGCTCTAGTTCTCGGTGCCCTCAGTGTCGGCTGCTCTTCGGGCTCGGAGGCCGACCCTCCCGCCACGACGGAGATGGAGACGGAGCGCGCGCGTGACAGCGCGATCGCCGAGTCCGCTCTCCCGGGCGCCCGCGGCGTGCGGGGCGCAATGGGGGCCGCGGATTCCGCCGCCGCCCGGAACGCCCGCATCGACTCCATGGCTCCGTAGCCGTGCGGCGTCGACGGCTGACGTACGGCGCGGTGATCGGCTTGTTCGGCACCATCGGCGCCATTGCCCTTGGCGTGTTCGCGGACCAGGACGAGTTCTGCGGGATCGGGTTCCTCCAGCCGGTCGCCTCCGACGTGTGCGGCGCCGTCGGGCTCGGCCACCGGCCGACCCGCGCGGAGCGGCTGGCATGGGAGGGGCGCGAGACGGGGAGCTGCGACGCCCTGCGACTGCATATCAACGCCTTCCCCGACGGCGCATATCGGTCCGGCGCGGCGGACCTTCTCACCGCCCGCCGCGTCGAGCGGACGGAATCCTGGACGCCGACGGAACGCTCGCTCGCCCTCTTCGTCCGGCAGACGGCCGGATCCCATGCCTCCGAAGCGGACGCGCAGGCGGCCGCCGTTCTGCGCGGGGAACGACAGGCGGAGAGTCTGTGTCGCGGCATGACGGCGTCGGACGCCTATCGGCTGGACTCGGTGCGCGCCGAGCCGGAGGTCTGGGACTGTTCGTCTTCGGGCGGCGGTGTCGAGTGCGCGTTCGAGGGGCGGGCCGTGTGCGAGCTGGAGGAGCGCCGCCTCGTCGAGGCGGAAGTATGCGAAGAGGCGCCGGGCTTCAGGGCCGGGCCGGAGACGGAGGGACGTCCTCCTCGTTCAGACGCCGCCGAAGTTCCGCGATGATCCACTCGTCGCCCGGATCGAGCTGACCCACGGCCTCCATGCGCAGGGCGACGTCGAGCGCTCTCCGGGCGTACGACTCGTCCCCCGTCACTTCGAGCATGTTCACGAGGCTGACGATCAGGTCGCGCTGCCATGGCCCGTTCACAAGGTTCGAGGCGGCCAGTCGGTCCATGATCTCGAGGCCCTGCAGGTAGCTGTCGGCCCCTCCGGTCGTGTCGCCGCTCGCCACGAGCGCGTCGCCGACCTTGTTGTAGGAGACGACCAGGTCACGCCGCCAACTGGTGTTGGCGGAATCGGTCGGAACCAGGCGCTCCATGATTTCCAGGCTCGCCCGGTAGCTTTCGAGCGCGCCTTCGAGGTCTCCCGCGGCCGTGAGCATGTCGCCGACCCGATCATGCGAGATCGAGACATCCCGCAGCAATTTGGCGTTGGTCGTATCCGAGGCGGCCAGGCGCCGGACGATCTCGAGGGCGGCCCGGTAGCTTTCGAGCGCGTCTCCGAAATCCTCCCTGACCGCCAGGACGTCGCCGATGTGGTTCAGGGAGATCGCCCGGTCGCGCTTCCAGCCGGCGTTACCGGTGTCCGCGGCGACGAGCCGCTCGCGAATCTCGAGGCTGAGGCGGTAGTCCTCCAGCGCGCCGTCGAGGTCACCCTGCGCCTCGGACACTCCGGCGATACGGTCGCGGAGGACGGAGACGTCGCGCTGCCAGAGGGGGTTGTCGGGGATGAACGCGGCCAGTGACTCGACGAGTTCCAGGCTGGCCCGGTAGGCATAGAGCGCACCGTCGAGATCGTCCGTGGTCCTCAGGACGTCCGCGATGCGGCCGTAGGAGATGGACAGATCGCGCTGCCATTCCGCGTTGTCGGGGTCGAGCTCCGCCAGCTCCCCGCTGATGTCGAGGCCGGCTCGGTAGGCTTCGAGCGCGCCGTCGATGTCGCCCCGGGCCATCAGGACGTCGCCGACGTGGTTGTACGACACCGCGATGTCGCGCCGCCAGCCCGGGTTGTCGGGATCGCCCGCGGCCCCGCGTTCGGCGACGTCGAGGCTCGCCCGATAGTAGTCCAGGGCCGCGCCGAGGTCGCCGCGGACGACCAGGACGTTCCCGAGCTCGTTGAACGCGATCAGGCTGTCACGGTCCGTGGTGGCCGTCGCCGCCGCCCGTTCGGCCGCTTCGCCGGAGCGGACCAGGTTGCCGGCGTCCGCGTACAGTCGCCGCAGCTCCACCCAGTCCCACGAAACGTCCGGATCGAGGCGGGTGACTTCCTCGTAGCGGTGGATCACGTCGGCCGTGGAGACTCGCCCGCGCGAGCGCGCCTCCATCGCCAGGGCGGCGATCCGCCGGGCCTCGGCGGCGCTCTCGATGTCGGCGCGCCGCCGCCGCGCGGCGTCCCGCGCCGCACGCAGGTCGTCCAGGACCTCGAGGGCTCCCACCTCGTCTCCGGCGTTGAACCGCGCGAGTGCCGCCGCGCCCTCGGCCGTGGACGCGATGTCCTCGACCGCCTGGCGGAAGATCCCGATCTCCTGGGCATACGCGCGATCGCGTGATGCGAGTTCCCTCACGTACTCCTGCTGCGCAGCCTCGAGGCGAGTCGCCAGGTCCTGCGCCCGTCTTCCGTGCTCGCGGCGTTCCCGGGCTACCTGCGACCTCAGCGTCTCGATCTCCACCCGTTGTCCCCGGATCTCCTCGTCCGCGTGGCGCTCCGCCGCGGCCAGCGTGGCAGACGCCGAGTAGACCGCCTCCCAGACTTCCGCGCCGGAGTCGCTAGCTGCGCGGCCGGCTGAGCGCCGCCGGGATCGGTCTGCTGCGCGGCCTCCGCGGCGACGGGGGCCAGCGCGAAAGACAAAGAGACGAGGAGAGCCACGGCTGCGGGGCGCCACGTGCGGCGAAGCAATTCGATCATGCAACGATCAATATTCTACGGGGCGGAGAGACGCCAGCGCGCAAAGCCGGCGAGCGGATCCAGTCGTGCGGATCCACCCGCCGCCTCATCGGAGCGGCTTCCGTTCAGCGCAATACACTACTGCCGAGAAAGCCGAGCCGACTCCAGCCCGGCTTGCGGGTCATCACTGCGGCGTGATCGTCACGCGGATCACGTCGCTGTTGTCCGGGATATCGAAGCTGTGCCGTGTGCGAGCGTCCTGGATCGGAACGGACTCGTCCGTCCCCACGCTCGTCGCCGTCGGATCCTGCACCGGCTTCTGCACGGCGCCCGGGGGCGTCGTCGGACCGGTTCCGGGCGCGACGTCGATCTCCGTGCCCGCGTCGTAGACCACCATGACGTCGTTGACATCGACGACTCCCGAGATCGGATCGTCGCCGTCGAACAGAGCCAGGCCGGCGTCGCCGTCCTGCTCGAAGGCGTAGAACCAGTCACCGGACTGCACGAACATCGTCTCGATCTGCAGGCGATCACCCCGACTGGCCGTGATCGTAAAGGTCGCGGTTTCGCCCGGGAAGATCCCCGGAGCCGCCGGGCCGATGGTGCCGGCGCCCGGAGCCTGGAAGACGCCGACACCGGTCACGCCGGCCGCGGCGAGCAGCTCGAGTTCCGTCGTGCCCTCGGTCTGTGGCGGCGCGAGCATGTCCGGGAAGGAAGGGAAGCCGTCCTCGGCGATCAGCCGGGTGCCGCTGTCGGCCAGCTGACCGTCGGTGAACAGGGGATCGGCGCCACTGAATACGGCGTACGCCCCGGGCGACAACGGTACGGAACCGCCGACGCGGTCGGACGCGATCGTCCCCATGCCGGAGACGTTCTGGATGGTCACCTGGAACGTGGTTGGCGTCGCGGGCGACGTGGGATCGTCGTCGCAGGCGCCGAGCCCGACGGCCGTGATCGCCGCCAGCCCCGCTAACCCGAATGCTCGAATGTCTCTTCGCGTATGCATGCTTCTTCCTCTCGTGTCATGTGTGGTCGTATCTTCCTGCCGTGAACGGCATCACCCTTGGAACGAGCGCGGCCGCGCGATCGTTCCGCATCGCGCGAAACAGAAACGACTTATGTGGAAGACCTGATCCCTTTCGAGATAGAACCGCAGCCCAATGACACGTCCTGCGGCCCGACGTGCCTGCAGGCGGTGTACCGCTACTACGGCGATTCCGTCGCCATCAAAGGGCTGCTGGCCGAGGTCCCGGAGTTGGCCGACGGCGGAACGCTCGGCGTCCACCTCGCGAACCACGCCCTGAAGCGCGGATATCGGGTCACCGTGTATACCTGGAACCTCCAGGCCTTCGATCCGACGTGGTTCGGTTCCGGCGCCCCGCTCCGAGAGCGGCTGGCCGCGCGAGTGGCGGCCGGCAGCGACAGGCGATACGAGTCGGTGAGCGGCGCTTACCTCGAGTTCCTCGACGCGGGCGGAGAACTCCGGATGGAGGACCTGACGGCCGGCCTCCTCAGGAGTCTCCTCCGCCGGCGGGTTCCGATCCTGGCGGGCCTGAGCGCGACGTTCCTCTATCGCTCGATGCGCGAGCGACCGTCGGACCAGGAGGACGACGACATCCGGGGCGCACCCGTCGGACACTTCGTCGTTCTCTCGGGCTACGACGCCGAGAGCCGGACCGTGTTCGTCAACGATCCCCAGCACGAGCATCCGTTTGACGGTACCCACAGCTACACGGTGGACATCGACCGGCTGATCGGCGCGGTCTACCTCGGCGTACTCACCTACGACGGCAACCTGGTGGCCATCGAGCCCATTTCGACAGAAGGAGCACCCGGTGCGCACCATCGTAGTAGTTGATGACCCGAAGGACTGGCCGACGCTGATCCCCGAGGTCGATGTCGTCCGGGCGAGCGACTATCTGGCGCGGCCCGAGTGGAGCGCGGCCCGCGGAGTCAGGGTGTTCAACCTGTGCCGGACCTATCGCTATCAGAGCACGGGCTACTACGTATCCCTGCTGGCGACGGCGCGGCGGCATCGGCCGTTTCCCGACCTGCTGACGGTCCTCGACATGAAGAGCCGCGCCTTCGTGCGCGGCGTGTCCGAGGAGATCCAGGAGCTGATCGACAAGACGCTCGCCCCGATCCGGTCGCCGCGGTTCACGCTCTCGGTCTACTTCGGGAAGAACCTGGCCCGGCGCTACGATCGGCTGTCGCTGAAGCTGTTCCAGCTCGCCCCCGCGCCGCTCCTGCGCGCGCAGTTTCGGCGCGACGAAGACGGCTGGGTGCTCTCGAGTCTCGGGCCCGTGCCCGCGCGCGAGATCCCGGACGACCACCGCCCGTTCGCCGCCGAGGCCGCGGCAGCCTACTTCGCGCGTCCGAGATACCGGAGTCCGTCAAAGCGGCAGTCGCGCTTCGACCTGGCGATCCTCGTCGACCCGGCCGAGGAACTCGCCCCTTCCGATCCACGTGCCCTCAAGCGTTTCGAGCGCGCGGCCCAGGGGCTCGGCTTCGAGGTGGAGGTGATCGACAAGGACGACTTCGGCCGCCTCGCGGAGTTCGACGCCCTGTTCCTCCGCGAGACGACGAGCGTCAACCACCACACCTTCCGCTTCGCCCGCCGCGCCGAGTCCGAGGGCCTCGTCGTGATCGACGACCCGCAGTCGATCCTGCGCTGCAGCAACAAGGTCTACATGTCGGAGGCCTTCGAGCGGGACGGCGTCCCCGTCCCGAAAACGATGATCGCCGACAGCGCGGATCCGGCGGCGGTCGAAGCGGCGCTGGGCTTCCCGTGCGTGCTCAAGTCTCCCGACAGTTCCTTCTCGCAGGGCGTGAAGCGCTGCGCCGACCCGGAGGAATACGAGCGCGAGGCGACGCGATTCCTGGAGGAGTCCGACCTGATCGTGGTGCAGGAGTTCCTGCCCTCCGATTTCGACTGGCGCGTCGGGGTGTTCGAGGGCGAGGCCCTCTTCGCGGCGCGCTATCACATGGCGGCCGGCCACTGGCAGATCGTGCGCAAGACCGATGAGGGCGGGTACCGCTATGGACGGGTCGAGGCCCTGCCGCTCGCGGAGGTCCCGCCGAAGGTGATCAGCACGGCGGTGAAGGCGGCCGGGGTGATCGGCAACGGCCTGTACGGTGTCGATCTCAAGCAGGTCGGCAAGCGCGTCCTGGCGATCGAGGTCAACGACAACCCCAACATCAACACCGGCTGCGAGGACGCCGTCATGGGCGATGAACTCTACGTCCGCATCATGGAGGGGATTCTTCGGCGCGTTGAAGCGCGAAAGCTGGACGCGTGAGCGGGTCCCCCGCCTTTTCTCTCTTCTCCGTCTACGGTATCGAGATCGAGTACGCGATCGTGGACCGCGACACCCTCGACGTGCGCTCGCTGGCGCCCGAGGCGCTGCACGCGGCAAGCGGCGACTGGGTGGGTGACTACGACGACGGCGACATCGGCTGGTCGAACGAGCTCGTTTCCCACGTACTCGAACTGCGGACCAACGGACCGGTGCCGACGCTGGCGGGCGTCGCGCCTCAGTTCCGAGAGAGCGTCGGACGGCTCAACGGTATCCTCGCGGAATGGAATGCCGCGCTCGTGCCATCCGCGATGCATCCGTGGATGTCGCCCCGCGAAGACACGGTCATCTGGCCGCACGAGGGTACTGAGATCTACCGGGCGTACGACGCGATCTTCGACTGCCGCCGCCACGGCTGGGCGAACGTGCAGAGCACCCACCTCAACCTGCCGTTCGCGGGCGAGGAGGAGTTCGGCCGGCTGATGGCGGCGTCGCGGCTCGTCCTTCCCCTGCTACCGGCTATCGCGGCCAGCTCGCCGATCGCCGACGGCAAGCCGACCGGAATGCTCAACGCGCGCCTCGAGCACTACCGGACGAACTCGCTCCGCATCCCGTCGATGACGGGCCGGATGATCCCGGAGCGGATCTTCGGCATCGACGAGTACATGACGCGGGTGCTGAAGCCCATCGGCGACGCGGTGAAGGCGCTCGATCCGGCGGGGGTGCTCGGCGGCAACGAGTGGCTCAACGCGCGCGGGGCGATCGCGCGGTTCGACCGTGGGGCGATCGAGATTCGCCTGATCGATTCGCAGGAGCACCCCGCGGCGGACCTGGCGGTCGCGGAGGCGGTGACCGGCGTGCTGCGGGCGCTGGTGGCGGAGCGGTGGTCGAGCGGCGCGGCGCAGCGGGAGATCGAAGCCGAGCCGCTGGCCGAGCTGCTGATGATGGCGGCCAGGAGCGGCCCGGCGACCGAACTGCCGCCGGGGAACTATCGCCAGCTCTTCGGGCCGCCGGGCGCGGGCGCCAGGACACTCGGCGACCTGTGGCGGGGGCTGGCGGAGGCGACCTTCACCGGTCCCGCCGAGCTGGAAGAGCCGCTGCAGGTCATCCTCGATCGCGGCACGCTGGCGGAGCGGATCCTTGCCGCGACAGGCGCGCGGCCCGATCGCGCTCGCCTGTTCGACGTGTGGCGCGAGCTCACGGCCTGTCTCGTAGAGGGCCGTTCCTTCCTGCCCTGAGCTCGGTTGCGGCCGGCCCCCTGTTCGTCCGCCTCCCTCAATCTGCCGTACTTCTCGAGCGCGTCCCGCAGCCTGGTGCGGCAGGGCCTCGGCCCGCACGAAGTAATCTCCGGTCATCGTCTCCGCCGCGACCAGGCCGACAGAGTGCCTCAGTGCCTTCACGAAGTAACCTCCAAGCTTCAGGAGCGCCCCACCGGGGCAATTCGTTATCATTGTTGCGTCCGCCGGGCGGTCCTCGGCCGTCCGCATTCTACAATTTTACGAGGAGTATCGATGTCCAGCCTACTCAACCTCCTGCGGGATCAACTCGGCGATCGCGAGATCGGCGAGATCAGCAGGGCCATCGACGCCGACCCGCAGGGCACGCAGAGCGCGATCGCCGCCGCGCTGCCGGTGTTGCTCGGCGGCCTCGCCCGCAACTCGAACGCTTCCGACGAGAGCGCGGAGTCGCTGAACCGTGCCCTGGAGAAGGATCATGACGGAAGCCTCCTCGACAACCTCGGTCCCCTCCTGGGTATGGCCGGCGCGCTCCTCGGGGGCGGTGGAGGCGGGGGCGGCGGGATGCCGTCGCGCGACGCGCAGCCGAGGGCCTTCGACGGCGCCGGGATCCTCGAACACATCCTCGGCGGCCGCCGCGA
>JBPCJZ010000100.1:0-36297 GCA_051004775.1 Gemmatimonadota bacterium | reverse complement strand
ATGCTCACCGTCGCCCGGGGCGAGGCGCAGTCGGCGGCGGACGGCGCGGCGCTGGCCGGGGCGAGCATGCTCATCGATTCGCCCGACAACGCGTCTGCGGCGAGAGCCCAGGCGCAGGCGTACGCTTCGCGGAACTCGGTCCGCGGAGCCAGCGCGGTCGTGCTCGACGAAGACATCGACGTCGACCTTGCCAGCCGGACGGTCACGGTCAGGGTGCTGCGCACCGAGGCCCGCGACAACGCGATCGGCACGTTCTTCGCCCGCATCTTCGGCGTGAACACCGTGAACATCGCGGCCAACGCCACGGCTCGTGCGTCGAACGCCGGCGGGATCAACTGCCTGCTGCCGCTCGCGCTGCCCGATCGGTGGACCGAGGGCACTGGCCCCGGCAACGATCCGAATGACTTCAATCCGGACAAGGGCGACGCGTATATCCCGTGGATGGACACCAGCACGGAGCCGCCGACGATAAACGACGAGACCTTCACGGGCTACTCGGCCGACGATATCGGCGACGAGATCGTCCTCAAGTCCAACGGCACCAGCGGGCTCAACCCGAGCTGGTACTACCCGTGGCGCCCGCCGGGCCAGTCGGGTGGTGACGACTACCGCGAGAACGTCCGCGATTGCGTGAATCCGGGGCTCAGCTACTCCATCGGCCATCTGGCCGAAGCGGAGCCCGGCAACATGGTCGGACCGACGAAGCAGGGCTTCGGCGACCTGATCGACCTGGACCCGCAGGCCGTCTGGAACGACAATCTGGATTGCGTGACCGACGCGGAATATTCGCTCAGCTCGGACGGCGCCAACTGCCGTCACAGCCCGCGCATTCGCCCGATTCCGATGTTCGATCCGACGGAAGGGCCCGCCAACGGCGCCAAGCCCTTCAAGTTCACGAACTTCGCCGGCGTGTTCGTCGACCGGATCCAGGGCCAGGATGTCGTCGCGCACTGGATCGGCTATCGGGGTCTCGATCCTGCCTCCGAACCGGGCGGCACCAGCTCTGGGCCCCAGTTCAAGGTTCTGCAGTTGATCAAGTAGCCCGAACCCGGAGCTGGCTCGCTCCGGAGCATCGTGTCGCGCCCCGTGGTTTTCGCGGGAAGCGGTCGGGTGGGCGGGTCGTCGAAATCGGCCCGCCCACCGTGCGTTCCGGCCCCATCGGGCATTACCGTGTCACGACGAGGCGGATTCGGACGTTCTTCTGATGACGACCGGATGCCGAGAATCAGGAATGAGCGTGCAGCTCCAGCGTCTGGGCGGGGGCCGTGGACTTTCAGACCGCGTACCGGGAACTGCATCCGGGGTTGCACCGATTCGCGCTCCGGCTGACCGGGGACGCCGACGTGGCGGACGATATCGTGCAGGAGTCGTTCACGCGCCTGGTGAGCCAGGACATGCCGCTCGAAGAGGCGAAATCGTGGCTCTACGTGGTGGCGGCGAACCTCGTGCGCGACCGGGCGCGAAATCGGCAACGGCGTGGGCGCCTGCTCGAAGCGACGCCGCCGATGCCGTCGATGCCGGAGGCGGCGGACGTGCGCGTGGAGCGGCTGGAGAGGATCGCGAGGGTACGACGGGCGCTCGCCGAGTTGTCGGAGCGGGATGCCCGGCTCCTGCTCATGCGGGAGGAAGGATTCAAGTACGCGGAGATCGCCGAGGTGCTCGGGGTGAAGTCCACCTCGGTCGGCGCACTCGTTGCGCGGGCGCTCAAGCGTTTCGCCCGGGCTTACGGTTCAGAGGATGAGGTGGATGCAACACCTGACTGAGTCGGACCTGCAGGCGTGGATCGACCGGGAGCTCGCTTCCGGCGATCAGCCGCGCGTCAGTGGACACCTGGAGGATTGCGCCGCGTGTCGGCGCGAACTCGGCGAGCTTCGCCGCGTCTCCGAGGTGTTCAGCGCGGCGATGCATGCCTACGACGACGATCTGACGGCCGCGACACCCGCGGTGGCGGCCGTCGCGCGTCGCCCTTTCGGGATCCTATCGTCGAGTCGGGTGGGGCGAGCCGCCGCCATTTTCCTCGTGGCGGCCGCTGCCGTGGCCGCCGCGGTGGTCCCGGGGTCGCCGCTGCGCGAGATCTGGGAACCCGAAGCGGCAGAACCGCCGGCGATCGCCCGACCGGGAACCCGCCCGGTCGAAGAAGTTGTTTCCCCTGTAGGCGCGAGCATCACGATCCGTCCACGCGCGGGTCGCCTCACGGTCAGGGTGCGCGATTTTGCCCCAGGAACGCGGGTCGTCGTGCGACTCAGCGAAGGTTCGGCGGCGGTCGCAAGCTTGCCTGACGAGGCTGAAAATGCTCGATTCATAGTGGCGTCGGGCGTTCTCGAGCTCGTCGGACCGGGAAACCGGACGGCGAAGCCGGATGAGGGAGAGGAAATCGAGATCCTCCTGCCCCGCACGCTCACGGCGGCCGTCGTCGAGATCGACGGCCGGGCCGTCGCCCGCGTGACGGGCGGCAAATTGGTTTCGCTCGGGCCGGTCGTTCGCGACTCGGTCGGGGAAGCGGTCTTCGATATCGGCGGGTGAATCGCGCCCGCCACCGGGAGGCGGGAGCGCAGGTATGACCCTCGGTCTGGCGATCGTCGCGAGTTTCAGCTTCGCTCTGCAGGCGGTGCCCGGCACCGTGCAGGGCGTTGTTCGTGACGCGTCCAGCGGAGCCCCGGTCGCCGGCGCGGAAGTCCGACTCGTCGGGACCAACCGTTCAACCGTCGCCGACTCGTCCGGGCACTACCTGCTCACGGGCGTCCCGGCCGGCGCCGGACGCCTCCAGGCCATCCGACTGGGATTCCATCCGCTCGACGTGGATCTGTCAGTGCCCGACGGGGGCGTCGTCGCCGTCGAGTTCCACCTGGAGGCCGCGGCGATCTATCTGCCCGCGGTCAACGCCGAGGTGGCGGCGTTCGCTCCCCCGGACGGATCGGAGCCGACCGCGGTCGCGAAGGCGTCGCTGCCGCCTCACGGAGTCGTGCGCGTGCTCGACGCGTCGCCCGGCGTGACGGAACTCGGCATCGCCGCGGGCGCGAAGGCCCTCCTCGGGCCCGATCCCCCCGCCCCGGACAACGTGCTGTACGTACGCGGCGCCGGCGCGTCGCTGGATCTCGTGTTGCTGGACGGCGCCCCCGTACACGCGCCCTTCCACCTGGGCGGATTGATCGACCCCGGGTTGCCGCCGTCCGTCAGCCGCGCCCAGCGCCTGCAGGGAGGCGTCACGGCACGCTACGACGGCGGCCTCGCCGACGTGCTCCTGCTCGAGAGCAGCCCGGGCGAATCGGGCACGCATGGATCACTGTTCGTCGACATGATCGCGGCCGGCGGCGCGTTCGAGACGCACGACTCCGACGTGGGCGCGGTGTTTGCCTCGTACCGTTCCCTGCACGGGTCCGGCGAGGGCGGCCTGGTCAACTCCGGTTTTCCACAGCGCTACGCCGACGCGCTCGTGCGTTCCGACCTCTACGTTGGCCTGGGCGATACGCTGTCGCTGACGATGTTCCACAACGAAGAAACCGTGCGGCTGGGCGCGGAAGTCGAGCGCGAGGCCCCGCGATGGGGCAACAACGCCGGCTCCTTGCGCTTCCGCACCGCGACCGCGCTCGGCCAGATGGAACTCGGCGGGTCGCTCGGTTTCTTCGACACGCGCCTGCCCGTGGGCTCGTCCGAACCCCTGATTGCGACGGGTTCGACCCGCCGCATGCGCGCCTGGGCGGATTTCGAGCGGCAGCTCGGCGAAGTGCGCCTCGGCTACGGGGTGCAGGGCGACCGCCTGGGCTTGCGGACGATTTTCCACGAGTCCGAGGACGCCGAGACCCCGGTACGCCTCCGCCAGAAAGCCGGCGCCGGCGCCGTGGGCGTGTGGGTCGAGGGTCAGCGGGCGGTGTTCGGCGACCTCGACCTGACCGCCGGACTGCGAGCCAATTTCTTCACGGACGGCATCGAGGGTTCGCTGTCTCCGCGGCTCCAGGTCGGCTACCAGGTCGCCGACAACCTCCGGTTGACCGGGTCGATGGGCCGCTTCCATCAGCTCGTCGTCACCGTCGACACGGATCTGCCGATCGAGCGCACCGTCTTCACGGCCGACGACGGCCGGCTGCTCGGTACCGTCTTGAGCCAGGTTGCGGCCGCACGGTCCACACACCTCGTCTTCGGGGTCACGCATACGCCGGGACCGCGGACTCTTCTGCGGATGGAGACGTTCTACAAGAGCTCGTCCGACGTGCCGGAGTACGGCAACGGCGCGCTCCGCACCGCCGGCGTGGACCTCGAGGTCAGCCGCCCGGTCACGGAGACCCTGGCCGTGTGGGGGGCGTACACGCTCGGCTGGGCGTGGGCCGAGTATCCGGACGCGCCGCGCGAGGACGTGTACTCGGCCCGTCATTTCTTCCGCGGGGGTGTGACGTTCGACTCCGAGGGCAGCGTGCGGCTCGATGCGGATCTATCAATGGGCGAGGGCCTGGAGTTCGGCGCGATCCCGCGTTCCGAACGCGCCACCGTGACGCCCGAACCCGTCGCGGGCGACGGGGGCGCCCCGCCCGCCGCCGCCGCAAAGCCGGCTCCCGCCGGCCCCGGCAGGACGAGCGCCGTGCTCGGCGGCCCGCTGTCGATCAATGGGCCGGTCGAAGGGGGCGGGCCCATCTTCACGCGCGCGCCCAACGGCTCGTACATGCGGCTGAACCTGCAGGTAACGGTGGAACTCGACGTCAACGTGTTCGGAAGCAATCAACAGGTCCTGCCCTACTTCCGGATCGTCAATGCGCTCGACCGGCGCGACGCCCTGTTTTTCCAGTACGACGGCGACGCCGCCGTCGAGCCCCGCCCGATCGGATCGGTACCCATCCTCCCGGTCATCGGCCTCGAATGGCGGTTCTGACCGCCAGCGTGGGTTCTCCCGCGCACCCCCTGCGGGTCGCCGTCATCGGGGCGGGACCCGCCGGTTTCTACACGGTGGACGCTCTGTTCAAGCAGTACGACCTGTCCGTCGAGGTCGATATGTACAACCGCTTCCCGACGCCCTACGGTCTCGTCCGCGAGGGGGTCGCCCCGGATCACCCGTCGATCAAGGCCGTGACCCGCGTGTTCGATCGGATCGGAGCCGACGACCGTTTCCGCTTCTTCGGGCATGTAACGGTCGGGCGCGACATCACGGTCGAGGAGCTGCGGGGCTACTACCATGCGATCGTGTACGCGGTCGGCGCGCAGTCCGACAGGAAGCTCGGGATTCCCGGCGAGGACCTCGAAGGCAGCCATCCGGCGACGATCTTCGTCGGCTGGTACAACGGACACCCGGAATGCGCGGACCTCTCCTTCGACCTGTCCCACCCGCGGGCCGTCGTCGTCGGCAACGGCAACGTGGCGGTCGACGTCGCGCGAATTCTCGTGCGCGACCCCGGTGAACTGGCCGTCACGGACATCGCGGATCACGCCCTCGTGGCCCTCGTCGAGAGCGGCGTGCGCGAAGTCGTGATGCTCGGCCGCCGCGGCCCGGCCCAGGCGAAGTTCACGTCGGCGGAGCTCAAGGAATTCGGGCAGATGGACAACCTCGACGTCCGCGTCGCTCCCGCCCAGCTGGAACTCGACGAGGAGAGCCGCGCGATCGCCGAGGCCGAACGACGGGTCAGCCGGAACCTCGAGATCCTCGACGACTTCGCGGGACGGGGGCCGTCGAACCGCGAGCGGTCGATCGAGCTCCGCTTCTTCACGTCGCCGGTCGAGATCATCGGAGACGACGGACGGGTCACCGCGGTGCGCGTCGAGACGAACCGCCTGGAGCCCGGTCCCGACGGCAGGATGCGCGCGGTGGGCACCGGAGAGACCGAGACGATCGACTGCGGCCTCGTACTGCGTTCCGTCGGGTACCGGGGCGTCGCGCTGCCGGGCGCTCCGTTCGACGCGGCCCGGGGCGTGATCCCCTCCGTGGCGGGACGGGTGACGGAGGCGCCGGGCGGACCGGTCCGTCCACGCGAGTACGCCGTCGGCTGGATCAAGCGGGGGCCGAGCGGCATCATCGGAACCAACAAGCCCGACGCGGTCGAGACGGTGCAGGCGATCGTGGACGACGTCGCGACGTGGGGGGCCGACGACTTTCCCGGACTGGATCCCGACCCCGGCGCGCCGCTGACGCTCCTCCTGTCGCGCGGAGTCCCCGTCGTCACGTTCGAGGACTGGGGCCGGCTGGACGCGGCGGAACAGGCGCGCGGCGAAGCGGACGGCCGTCCGCGCTGCAAGATCGTGCGCGTGGAAGAGATGCTGCGCGTGAGCGGCGTCGAGGCGCCGGCGGTCGACTGAGAGATCAGCAGGCGCGACGCGGCCGGCATGGGCGTCCGCCGTCAGTCGGGCGACAGCTCCCGCAGCACGGCCCGCACCGGGCTCCCGTCGAAGCCCACGAGGCGTAGCGGCAGGGCGATGAGTTCGTAGGATCCCGACGGAACGTCCGCGAGGACCAGTCCCTCGAGGATCGTCATGCCGTGCCTCAGCACCGCGGCATGGGCCGGCAGGTCCTTCGAATCGGCCGCGTCGACGCTCGGCGTATCGACCCCGATGGTCCGCACGCCGCGGCCCGCGAGCCAGTCGATCGCTTCGGGCGCGAGCGACGTGAACCCGGGCGTCCAGCGGTTCGGATCCACGTAGCTGTCCGTGGCGACCAGCACGCGTTCGGCGGGCGCACGCCCCGCGAGCGCGTCGGCCAGATCCTCGTCCGACACGCGCCCCGCCGTCGACCCCGGACGCACGACCGTGCACGGCCCGAGCAGGCGGGCCAGCGGCGTGGCCTCGATCGTCGCCGCGCCGGTGCCGTAATGGCTCGGCGCGTCGACGTGCGCCCCGAGGTGCACCGTCGCCCGGAGGGTCGAGAGCGTAACCGACGCCCCGTCTTCCCGGCGCAGCAGCACCTCGCGGCCGAGCGGCGTATCCCCCGGGAAGACCGCGAGGTTCGCGGTGAGCGGCGGCGAGATATCGAACACCCGTCGCTCGCGGTCCGGCCCGGTCACGCGGCGCCTCCGCCGACGACCTCGTGCAGCGCCCGGGCGGCCTTCCACGCGTCGAGGTAGGTATTGAACAGCGGCGCGGGGGCCAGGCGCAGCACGTCGGGCTTTCGCAGGTCGACGTCGACGCCCCGCTCCGAGAGCGCGGCCTGGGCCGCCGGGGCGCCCGCCAGGTGCAGGGACAACTGCGCGCCGCGCCGCGCCGGCTCGGCCGGCGTGATCTGCCGGACCGCGGTGCCGGCCTCGGCGATCAGCCACTCGAGGTAGCCCGTAAGGCGCACTGACTTCGCCCTGAGCGCCGGCATGCCCGCTTCGTCGAACATCCCGAGCGCCGCGCCGAGCGGGGCCAGCGCGAGGACGGGCGGGCAACTGAGCTGCCAGCCTGCCGCGTCGGCGCGGGGCACGAAGCCGGGAAGCTGCTGCATCTCGAACCGCGTCTCCGGGTCGTTCCCCCACCAGCCCCCGAGGCGCAGCAGGCCTCGGTCTGAGGCGTGGCGGCGGTGCACGAACAGCCCCGCGACGGACCCCGGGCCCGAGTTGAGGTACTTGTAGGTGCACCACGCGGCGAAGTCGACGGCGTCGTCGTGCAGCGCGAGCGGGATGTTGCCCGCCGCGTGGGCGAGGTCGAAGCCGGCCACGCACCCGGCCGCGTGGGCGGCACGCGTGATCCTGCCGATGTCCAGCGCCTGGCCCGACAGGAAGTTGACGCCTCCGAGGAAGACGAGCGCGATCTCGTCGCCGCCGTCCGCGAGAATGTCTTCGATCTCATCTTCGCGGATCCCGTCCCGTTCGCTCCCGACCTCGAGGATGCCTTCGGCGGGATCGATCCCGTGCCAGCGGAGCTGCGTCTCGACGACGTAGCGGTCCGACGGGAAGGCCGGCCGTTCGATCAGCACGCGGCGTCGGCGTCCCTCCGGTCGAAAGAACGACGCGAGGAGCAGGTGCAGGTTGACGGTCAGGCCGTTCATCAGCGCCACCTCGTCGACCTCCGCGCCCACGATCCGGCTCATGACACCCCGGTACCGCGCATCGGCGTCGTACCAGTTCGAAGGAGCCTCGAAGTAGCTCTCGACGCCACGTCCCGCCCAGGCGTCCAGCTCCGACGCGAGGTCTGCGCGTGTGGCCCGCGGGAGAGGGCCGAGCGAGTTACCGAGCAGGTAGACGCGCGGGGTGCCCCCGGCGGTTGCGGGCAGCTCGAATCGCGAGCGGAATCCCGCGAGCGAATCGGACGCGTCGAGGCCTCGCGCGTAGTCCTCGTTCGACTCGTACTTATGCGGCTCGCCGGTGCCCGTCGGTGCGTGGTCCATGCGGGAGTGTCGAGCGACCGCGGCGCGATCGCAAGAGCGCGTTGACACTCCCCCTGCCCCCCACATAATTTGGCGGTAGAAATGGCGGCATTTGGCGGTAGAAATGGCGGCCGGCGCGATCGGTGAAGGCCGTAGGACAGCCGCGGAAGCGCGGCGAGTATCCGGGAGAGACGAATGCGCACGACGGGCAAGGTGAAGTGGTTCGACAACGCCAAGGGGTACGGCTTCATCACGATGGAAGACGGATCCAAGGATTGCTTCGTTCACCACTCGGCAATCGACGGCAACGGCTTCAAGACCCTCGAAGAAGGGGAGATGATCGAGTTCGAGGTGACCGACGGGGAAAAGGGCCCCTCGGCGAAGAACGTGACCCGGGCTGGTGCGCAGGGCTGACGTCTCCGCCCGCACCCCACAGCGGTCGAAGCGCCGCCTCGTCTGTACGGGGCGGCGCTTTTGTTTGTGGGGGCGGCGGCCTATTCTGCCTCGATGCCACTAGACGCGCCACCAGAGGGTCGCAGTCAGCTCCTGCATGACGACCTCACCCGGTTTCCCGCGGAACTGTTCCAGTTCGACCCGCGCATTCGCGACGGCTGGCTTTCTGACCGGTATTTCGTCCGCACGGCGGCGGCGCTCCGTCACGACGGGCGCGATCCCCGGGTCGACCTGCAGTTCTTCCCACGGCGCTCCGGGGTGGTGGCGGGCCTGTATGAGTGCGTCCGGATGATTCAGACGCAGCTCGCGCCCGGCTCCGACTACCACGATCTCGAAGTATGGACGCTGCGCGACGGCGACGCGGTCGAGGCCTGGGAGGTGGTCTTCCGAATCGTCGGCCCGTACGTCGGCTTCGCCCACCTGGAGACCACGATCGACGGCGTGCTGGCGCGCCGCAGCCGGATCGCCACGAACGTGTCGAGGGCGGTCGCCGCGGCCGGCGACGTCCCGGTTCTGTACTTCGCCCCGCGGCACGACGACTGGCGCATCCAGACGCCCGATGGCTACGCCGCGCGCATCGGCGGCGGGCAAAGCGTCTCCAGCGACGCCGGGGCGGCGTGGTGGGGCGGCGAGGGCGTCGGCACGATGCCGCATGCGATGATCGCGGCCTACGGCGGCGACGTCGTCGAGGCCACGCTCTCGTTCGCGCGCTACGTGCGCGACCACGAGCCCGACGTGCCGGTCATCACGCTGGTCGACTTCAACAACGACTGCGTGACGGATTCGCTCTCCGTCGCGCACGCGATGCGCGACGAGTTCGGCGACGGCATTCTCCGTGGCGTGCGGATCGACACGTCGGGCATGCTGGTCGATCAGTCGCTCATGCACGACCCCGACCTGTGGGGTCGTGAAGACCTGCGCGGCGTGAATCCGCACCTGGTGCGGAAGGTTCGCGAAGCCCTCGACGCGGACGGGTTCGACTACGTGGGGATCGTCGTGAGCGGCGGGTTCACGCCCGCCCGCATCCGGCGCTTCGCCGAACTCGAGCTGCCCATCGTCGGGTACGGCGTGGGCAGCAGCGTGCTCGGACGGGGCAACGAAGAAGACGGGGTGGTTCCGGAATTCGATTTCACCGCCGACGTCGTCGAGGTGGACGGCGCGCCCGTGGCGAAGGTCGGGCGCGGGCGGTGGGAGAACCCGCGGCTGCTGCGGGTAGACTGGTCGCGACTGGAATCGGACGACACGGGGGGCGCCGATGAGGGCTGACGTACGAAGCGGAGTGCCCCGGGTCGGCTGGGTCACCGACGTCCAGAACGACTTCATGTGCCCGCCCGAGGCCGGGGGGCGCCTGTACGTCCGGGACCTCTCCGACGCGGCCGACCCGGGCGCCGAACAGGTCCGGGCAGCTATCGAGCGCGCCGTGGCCTGGATGCGCGAGCACTGCGCCGCGATGGTCTACACGACCGACTGGCACTCGCTCGAGGACGACGAGATCGACGCGGAGAATCCCGATCCCGCCAGCGGGACCTATCCTCCGCACTGCATGGGGCTGTCCACGGACCTCGACCTGCTCGAGGGCGCCGCGATCCTCTCCTCGATCCGGCCCCAGGAACCGCTCGTCCTCGAGCGCGAGGCGGATCCCGCGACGGCCGGGATCATAGCGACCCGGGCCGTGCGTGACGGCCGTCCCGTGGTCATCCGGAAGAACCGGTTCGACGTGTTCGCTGGCAATCCCGCGGCCGAGGCCTTCGTGCTCGCGCTCGTCGAAGAGCTGGGCGGCGCGGTCGAGTTCGTCGTCGTGGGCGTGGCCCGCGACGTCTGCGTCACGCAGGCGATCGACGGCCTGCAGGCTCGAGGCTTGCCGACCGTCGGCGTCCGTGACGCGACATGGGGCCTCGGTCTCGAGCCCGAAGAAGTGACACTGGCGCGCTGGAGCGAAGGCGGCCGGGTCGTAACCCTCGAAGAACTGACATCGGAGAGTTGACGTGATGCATGAGAATCAGAGCCGCCCGACGACGCCGTCGGGAACCGTGTGGGCCGTCTTCCTCGTCGCGCTCTCGGCGGTCGCCGCCTCGTGCGACCGCGGTGACATCCCCTCCGGCGATCGACCGCCGGCCTCTCTCGCGGCCGCCGACACGGCGACGCCCGAGGTCCTCGCTACCGTGGATGGGGAGGAGATCCGTCGCTCCGACCTGCCGGCCGGAACAGCGGAAGAGCTCGCCCTGCTCGACAACAGCTATCGGCAGCAGCGCTATACGATCCTCCAGGAGGCTCTCCGCAACATCGTCGCTGAACGCATGTTGACCACCGAGGCCGCGAAGCGGGGCGTGACGGTGCGGGAGCTAGTGGCGGCGGAACTTGGCACTCCGCCGGAGCCGACCGACGCGGAGATCACGGCGTGGTACGGTCAGAACCGCTCCCGGCTGCAAGGCCAGCCGCTCGACCAGCTACGCGACCAGATCCGGGAGCACCTCCTGTCGATCCGGGCCGCCGCCGCGGCCGACGCGCTCGACGATCGACTGCGGGAGTCGTACGTGGTGGAAACGTTTCTCGATCCGTACCGCATCGCGCTCGACAACGAGGGTTCTCCGGCGCTCGGGCCTGACGACGCGGCGGTGACGCTCGTCGAGTTCTCTGACTTCGAGTGTCCGTTCTGTGGCCGGTTCGCCCCCACCGTGAAGCGGATCGAGGAGAGCTACGGCGACCGGGTGCGCATCGTGTACCGCCAGTTTCCCATCCCGAGCCTGCATCCGCGGGCGTTCAAGGCGGCCGAGGCTTCGCTGTGCGCCCACGAACAGGAGCGATTCTGGGACTTCCACGACGTCCTGTTTCAGGAACAGGATCGCCTGACCGTGCGTGAGTTGAAGGAGAAGGCCGGTCGGCTCGACCTCGACCAGGCGGCGTTCGATCAGTGCCTCGATTCGGGCCGGTTCGTCGAGCAAGTGGAGAGGGACCAGGGCGAAGGGCGGGCGGCGGGAGTCACCGGCACGCCGGCGCTGTTCGTCAACGGAATTCCGATACCCGGCGGGGCGGTGGACTACGACGTCGTGGCGGCGGCCCTGGACGCGGAACTGGAGCGGGTCGGGCAGTAACCGGGCGGTAACAGGGCGGCCTGCGCGCCCCGTACGGCACCCGCCTGCGCCCCGTACGGCACCCGCCTACGCTCCGTACGGCACCCAGATGTTCTTCACGTGGGTCGCCTCGCGCAGGAACTCCTGGCCTTCGCCCTGTTCGGAGTCCGTCCAGTCGCGCGCGCGGCCGTAGTTGACCCACGTCCGCTTCATGTTCCCCGTCGACAGCCGCTCGACCGACGCGCTTCCCGCGGCCGATCCGAAGTACCACAGCCCGGCCACGTCGTCGTGCGCCGCGAGCACGTCGGTCAGTTCATCGCGCAGTCCCGTCACGATGTTGATCACGCCGCCGGGGACGTCGGAGGTGTCGAGCACCTGGTAGAGGTCGGTCGCGCCGAGCGGCCAGCGCTCGGACGGCACGGCCACCACCGCGTTGCCCATGCAGACCGGCGGGATCACCGTCGAGATGAACCCGAGCAGCGATGGCGCGGGCGGACATACGACGCCCATCACGCCCAGGGGTTCCGGCATCGCCAGCGTGACGTTGCGGAAGGGTGTGTGATGAACGCGCCCGTCCCACTTGTCGGCCCAGGCGGCGTACGCGAACAGCCGGCGGATGGAGCGTGCGACCTCGTCGGCCGCGTCCTCCGCGGCGCACCCGGTCATGGCCTCGATGCGGCCCGCGAACTCGTCTTCGCGCGCCGAGAGGTTCTCGGCCAGGTAGAACAGGACCTGGGCGCGGTTGTGCGCCGTGGCCCGCGCCCAGCCGCTCGCGGCCGCGTGGGCCGCTTCAACCGCGTTGCGCAGGTCTTTCCGGTTGCCGAGCCCGACCTCGCCCAGGACGGCCCCGCCCGGGCCGACCACGTCGATCGAATAGGGGGCGTCGGGCCGCGCCTGCTTGCCGCCGACGTACATCTTGGCCGTGCGGTCGATCGGCGGCGGGCCACCGTCCGAAGCGGCCGGCGCCGCGCCGTTGCTCGACGGAGATGCCGCCGGCGCCGCTTCCAGCCGCGGCGCACCGGCGTGCCAGGCCGGCTTCACGTACTCCCACAGGCCTTCGCGACCGCCCTCGCGCCCGAAGCCGCTCTCACGATAGCCTCCGAATCCGGCCGCCGCGTCGAACATGTTGGTGCAGTTGATCCACACGGTGCCGGCCTGCACCTGCGGCGCGATGTCGAGGGCGAGGTTGATGTTCTCGGTCCAGATGCTGGCCGCCAGCCCGTAGCGCGTGTTGTTGGCGAGCTCGACCGACTCCTTCGGCGTGCGGAACGTCATGAGCACGACGACGGGGCCGAAGATCTCGACCTGGGCGACGGTGCTCGCGGGCTCCACGTCGGTCAGCAGCGTCGGCGGATAGAACCAGCCCTCGGTGGGGCAGCTCCAGGAAGGCTGCCACAGGGTCGCGCCCTCCTCTTCGCCCTTCGCCACGAGCTCCTTGATCTTCTCTAGCTGGACCGGGGCGATGATCGCGCCGATGTCGACGGCCTTGTCGAGCGGGTCTCCGATGCGGAGCGTTTCCATGCGCGCGCGGAGCCGCTCGACCAGCCGATCAGCGACGCCTTCCTGCACGAGGATGCGGGAGCCCGCGCAGCACACCTGGCCCTGGTTGAACCAGATCGCGTCGACGACTCCCTCGACGACCGAGTCGAGATCGGCGTCCTCGTACACGATGAACGGCGACTTGCCGCCCAGCTCGAGCGACAGCTTCTTCCCGCTGCCGGCCGTCGCCTCGCGAATCTTGCGACCGACGTCGGTCGAGCCGGTGAAGGCGATCTTGTCGACGCCCTCGTGGGCGACGAGCGCCGCCCCCGTGCGGCCGTCGCCCGTGAGGATGTTCACCACGCCCGGCGGGAGGCCGATGCCCTGCACGAGCTCGGCAAACTTGAGCGCCGTAAGCGACGTGAACTCGGCGGGTTTCAGCACGACCGTGTTCCCCATCGCGATCGCGGGAGCGATCTTCCACGCCATCATCAGCAGCGGGAAATTCCACGGGATGATCTGGCCCACCACCCCGACGGGTTCGTAGCCGGCGAGCTCGGTCTCCGCGAGCTGCGCCCAACCGCCGTGGTGATAGAAGTGACGGGCGACGAGCGGAATGTCGATGTCGCGCGACTCGCGGATCGGCTTCCCGTTGTCCATGCTCTCGAGCACGGAAAACAGGCGGGAATGTTTCTGAATGCCCCGCGCGATCGCGTACAGGTAACGGGCGCGGACATGCCCCGATGTCGCGCTCCAGCCAGGCAAGGCGGCGCGGGCGGCCGCGACCGCGGCGTCGACGTCGCTC
Organism: Gemmatimonadota bacterium; assembly: GCA_051004775.1. Classification (GTDB taxonomy): domain Bacteria; phylum Gemmatimonadota; class Gemmatimonadetes; order Palauibacterales; family Palauibacteraceae; genus JARFPW01. The sequence goes on along the minus strand of JBPCJZ010000100.1, from coordinate 22,232 downwards.
TGAGACCCCTGGGCGATCTGTGCGAGCGGCCCCGCCGTGCCGGGATTGAGTGCCTCGAAGCGCTCTCCCCCTTCCGGTTCGACCCACTCGCCGCCGATGAAATGGCCGAAGCTTCGGCCGTGTCCTTCGAGCCACTCGATCGCGGGGCCGGTGCTCTCGGGCGCCGGCCCGTATTCCAGCGTCTCGAAGATCTCCGTGACGTCGCTCATGTGATCGCCTACGCCAGAGGGTGGCGGAACGAGGCGGAATACCGCCCCGTCACGTGGTGCTCGAGCTGTCGTTCGATGTCCCCCAGCAGCGAACTCGCGCCGAAGCGAAACAGGGGCGCCCGGGTCCACGGCAGGCCGAGCTCGTCCTTCATCATCGACAGCCATGGCAGCGTCTGCTTCGCGCTCCGGATGCCGCCCGCCGGCTTGAGCCCGATCGAGTAGCCCGTCCGCTCGCGGTAATCGCGGATCGTGCGCACCATCGCGAGCCCGACGGGCAGGGTCGCGTTGACGCCTTCCTTGCCGGTCGAGGTCTTCACGAAGTCCGCGCCGCCCATCATGCAGACGAGGCTCGCGCGCGCGACGTTGGTCAGGGTCGCGAGTTCGCCCGTCGCGAGGATCGTCTTGAGGTGCGCCTCGCCGCAGGCCTCGCGGAAGAAGCGGACTTCGTCGTACAGGGCGGGCCAGTCGCCGGTGAGCACGTGCTCCCGGGTGATGACGATGTCGATCTCCTCCGCGCCCGCCGCGACGGATTCCTCGATCTCGCGGATCCGAACGGGCAGGGGACTCAGGCCGTGCGGGAAGCCGGTCGAGACCGCGCAGACCGGGACGCCGCTCCCCTCGAGCGCCTTCAGGGCCGTCTCGATGAACCGGTGATAGAGGCAGACACTCGCCGTGCGGATCGGGAGATCCGCGGCTCCAAGGGCCTCGAGGAGGTCGGATCGCACCGGCCGTCGGGCCTTTGCGCACAGGCGTCGGACGCGTCCGGGAGTATCGTCGCCCGCCAATGTCGTGAGGTCCATGCAGGTGATCGCGCGGAGGAGCCAGGCCGCCTGCCATTCCTTCTTCACCGATCGTCGCGTGGCGATCGTCGCGGCTCGCCGTTCAACGGCGCTCCGGTTCACCCGTACTTCCGACACCCAGCTCGGGTCGAGCGGCCGCCCGGGATTGCGGCGGTCGATGGGCAGGACGTCGTCGCGTGGCGCGGAAGATGAGGTCGGCGCGGTCGGCGCGGGCTCTGGCATCAGCCGCTCACGCGAAGAGGTCGACCTGCGTTCCGGAAGGAGACAGGCATTGGGGGTCGTCGTTCTGGATGTTGCTCACCCGTGTCGATACCTCGCGTCGGGCCAGCCGGCCGGGGGGTTGATCCGCCAGCAGCGCGTTCAGCTCCGACGGACCCGCGCGGGGCGCGAGCCACCGCCTGGCGGCTTCGAGCGAGAGCACCGCGGGCATGCGGTCGTGGACCAGGGCCACGTCTTCGCTCGCTTCCGTCGTGACGATCGCGCAGCTTTCGACCGGTCCGTCCGGGCCCTCCCACCGGTCCCACACGCCGGCCAGGCCGAACGGGCGGCCGGAGGCCAGGTGGAACCAGAAGGGCCGCTTGCCGCCGGCGTCGGGCAGCCACTCGTAGAAACCGTCGGCGATGACCAGGCAGCGGCGCTCGAGGAACGATTCGCGGAACGCCGGCCGCGTACGGATCGTCTCGCGCCGCGCGTTGATCATCAAGGGCAGGTCGTCCGGATCCTTCGTCCCTGCCGGGATCAGGCCCCAGCGAAATCGGGTGGCTTCCCGGCCCGGCTCCGTACGCCGGACGGCGACGATACTCTCCGTCGGGGCCACGTTGTAGCGTGGCTCCGTATCAACGGGATGGACCTCGAACAACTCGGCCCATTCTTCCGCGGGTGTCGTGAGCGTAAACCTTCCACACATAGGCCGAATCTACGGCTCGCCCGCTCATCCCGCGATCCGGGCGCTGCGTCGCCCGGTCGAAACGCGGCTCCGGGGCGGGGCGGAGGGTCGCCGCGCGCGTGCCGCGGGAACCCCCTCGGGCGCGAAGGGTGTTGACTATGGAGAGCCGCGTTACGCACACCCCGGGGGATGAGATGGAATCCAGAGCAGATCGCGACCGTAAGTTTCGCAGCATCGTCTTCGCGGGCCTTCTCGTATCGGCCGTCGCGCACGCCGCGGTGCTCGGCGTCGGTCGCCTGACCGTGGAAACGGCGGAGGAAACGCCCCGCGACATCCGCCTGTTCGAACTGCCGCAGCTCGAGACCAACCAACCCCTCGAGGTGCTCGCCGTGCGCGATCCGATCTCTCCGACCCGGCGTGTCGCCCCCGCCCGGCCGACTGCGGGGGGCGGCGGCTCCGGCGCTTCGCCGGCGTCCGGCGCGGGCGCGTCCGGTCCCGCCGCGTCACCCGTCTTCGCACGCGTGCCGGCAACGTTGAGCGCCGCGATCCCGGACGCGATGAGCCTTCTGAAGAAGATCGCCGTCCCGGAGGAGCCGGAGAACCCGAAGGCGTCCTACGCGGAAGTGTCCGATTTCCTGGTGGATGCCGCGCCCAACCCGCGTCCGTTGCGCCCGATCGACGACCGCTCGGTGGAGGAGCTCGCCGCGATCGCGGCCAGCAGGGGACGCGGGGTAACGGTGGGTGGCGGATACTGTCCGCCGGGCCACGACGGCGGATTGAGGCAGAGTCCGGTCAACCGTTCGATCATCTCGCCCGGAGTTGCGGTCGGGCCGTCTCTCTGACGCGCGGGGCGTCTCGGTCCGGCGCTCGTCTCGTTGGCGCTCGTCGCGGCAGGCCTCAGCTCGGGGGCGGAGGCCCCCGGGGGCTCGTCCCGGCGACGCGCCGGCTCACGCTCGCCGCTATTTCCGCCAGGTCGTTCCAGGCCTCCTCCGCCAGCGGATTGATCCGCTCCGCTCCGCCGCGCGCGACTTCGTACCCGGCGATCCAGACTCTCGTGGGCAGGCGCGCCGGCGCCTGGTGCGTCGTGTCGGGGGACGCGCCGACGACGATGTTGAGGAAGACGTCTCGTCCGAGGCGCTCGACCGGCCGCGTGTTGACGGCCCCCGAAGCCAACTCTGTGAAGTCGAGAGCGAAGCCTTCCGCCACCACGGCCCGCTGAACGGCGAAGAACGCGGAATCGACGGGGAGCGACGTATCGAACTGCAGGAACGGGTACCCGGGGTAGCCTTCCAGCACGCGTCCCGTAATGCATCCGGCGGCCGTGACGGCCCCGACGGCCACGAGGACAATGGCCCCGAGTCGTCCGGCCCGCCGCGCCATCGTCTTTCGCCGGGCGGTCATCGCGCGGGTGCCTCCCCGTATGTGGTGGGCCTGCCGGAGTTGTCCAACCGCCTGGCGGTCGCCAGACTTAGAAGCTTCGAGCGTGCGCTCCCCTCCGGCACGATCACCCGAGTTCATCCAACAGACCCCTGAAGGATATGTCATCCACCGACGCCAGGCGAAGCGAGTTCGAGAGCGAAGCGCTCCCGCACCTCGACGCCCTGTACGGACTCGCCCTTCGCTTGACGGGCGGCGACGAAGCCCGATCGGAAGACCTCGTCCAGGACGCGGCGCTCAAGGCCTTCCGCAACTGGGATCGTTTCGAGACCGGCACGAACTGCCGGGCATGGCTGATGACGATTCTGCGCAACACGTTCATCAACGAATTCCGCCGCGACAAGAGCCGCCCCAATCCCGTGGAGTACGAAGAAGTCGCGGAGCGCCTGCCTACCGACACGCTCTACGAGGCCGATCCCGAGGGACGGATCTTCGAGCGGATCATCGACCGCGAGATCATCGACGCGATCCAGGAACTGCCGGACGCCTTCCGGATCCCGGTCGTCCTGGCCGATATCGAGGGGCTGGCGTACCAGGAGATCGCCGACCTGCTCGAAGTACCGGTCGGCACCGTCAAGTCGCGGCTGTTCCGGGCCCGTCAGCGCCTGCAGGCCCGACTGTATTCCTACGCAGTCGAGATGGGTTTTCTCAAGTGACCGGCCATGCGCCCGAATGCGAGCGCGCGCTGTCGTTGCTGTACGACTTCCTCGACGGCGAACTGCCGGCAGCGACCCACGAGGAGGTCGCGGCCCACCTCGAGCAATGCCGGGACTGCTACCCGTACTTCAATTTCCAGCGGCTGTTTCTCGACCGGCTCTCCTCGACGGGCGACGCCCCCGAGGAGCGGCCGGACGTGTCGGCCCGGATCCGGTCCTTTCTGGAGTCGGTAGCCGACTGACGCCGTGCGTTGCCGGGGCCGGCGGGCCATGCTAGGCTTCGCCCGAAGCCCCGCGGGTCCGAAACCGCGCCAGCTTCCGTCGGGAAAGCCGCACCCACACCTCCCCGCGTCCCGTTCGAACAGGCTGTGAAGGCCACACACCGGAGTGCAGATGGCAACCGAAATTCGTGACCTTCTAACCCACCTGCTGGACGCTCCCGGGCCCTCCGGACACGAGATGGCGGCCACCGCGGCCTGGCGCGCGGCGGCCGAGAAGTTCGCCGATCGCGTGTGGACGGACGTCCACGGAAACAGCTTCGCCGAGATCAACCCGGATGCCTCGCCTACCGTCATGATGGCCGGCCACGCCGACGAGATCGGACTCATGGTCCACCACATCGACGACGAGGGATATCTGTGGGTCGTCGGCGTGGGCGGTTGGGACGCGCAGGTCCTGGTGGGCCAGCGCGTTGATGTGCTTACGGAGGAGGGGACGGTCGTCGGCCTGGTCGGCCGCCGCGCCATCCACATGATCCGCGGTGACGAAGCCGACAAAGCGGTGAAGATGAAGGACCTGTGGATCGACATCGGCGCCACGTCCGGGGCCGAGGCGAGGCTGCGCGTGGACATTGGTGACGTGGCGGTGATCCGCTCCGAGACCGTAGAGCTGGGCGAGGATCTGATCGCCGCCCGCTCGGTGGACAATCGTGTCGGGGCCGCCGTCGTCCTCGACGCGCTCCGTCGCGCGGCAGAAGCCGGCTGCTCGGCGCACGTCGTCGCGGTGGCTACCGTGCAGGAGGAGATCGGCTACCTGGCCTCCGGCGGGGCCCGGACCGGGGCCTACGGCGTAGACCCGGACGTCGGGCTCGTCGTCGACGTGACGCACGCGACGGACCATCCGACGGTGGAGAAGAAGGAGCACGGCGACATCCGCCTGGGCCGTGGACCTGTCCTGGCGCGCGGGGCCGCGATCAACCGCCAGGTGTACGCCGGGCTGCGCGCGGCGGGCGAGGCGCGGGAGATCGACCTGCAGATCCAGGCGATTCCCTCGATGACCGGGACCGACGCGGACGCGGTGCGTATGTCGCGGGCGGGGGTGCCGGTCGGACTGGTCAGCGTGCCGAACCGCTACATGCACAGCCCCAACCAGATCGTCAGCGTCGCCGACGTGGACCAGACCGCGGAACTCATCTCGGCCTGGCTCTGCGGTCTGGACGAGAACTCGAACTTTCACGACTGAGCGGTTCGCCGCCCGGTGAGGACGCGGGATGGCAGCGGAGGAAACGCACAGTCGGGCGGTAGAGGACTACCTCAAGGCGGTCTACAAACTCGAGCGGGTCGCGACGCCGGCCTCGACGACCGCCCTCGCCGACCTGCTGAACCGATCCGCGGCTTCGGTCACCAACATGGTGAAGAACCTGGCCGACCAGGGCCTGGTCGAGCACGAACCGTATCACGGCGTCCGCCTGTCGCCGGCCGGTCGCTCCGCCGCGCTCCGCATCATCCGCCGGCACCGGATCATCGAGACGTATCTGATCGAACGACTCGGCTACACGTGGGACGGCGTTCATGCCGAGGCGGAGCGGCTCGAGCATGCCGTGTCGGACGAACTGATCGATCGGATGGCGCGCGCCCTCGGCGACCCCGACGTCGATCCGCACGGCGCGCCCATCCCGTCGCGAGATGGCACGATGGCGCGGCGCAATCTCACGTCGCTCGCCGACCTTCCGGCCGGTCACCGGGCCCGCGTCCGGCAGGTGTCCGACGAGGACGACGATCGGTTGCGGACCCTGAGCGCGCTGGGTCTCTTGCTCGGCACGGAGGTGGAGTTGATCGAAGCCGGAGAGACCGGCTGCAGGATCCGCGTGGACGGCATCGTTCACGAACTCGAACCCGAACTCGCGGCCGACATCCTCGTCGAGCCGTGCGCGAACGGATGACCGATGGCGAAACAGATCAAGGCGGCGGGCGATAGCTGGCGTGCCAGGCTGGACACGCTGACCCCCGAGGGACGCACGGTCGTGTTCTTCTGTACCAGCAACGGCCAGCGGCCCTACCGTGTCGTGATCGCCGAGACGGACGAGGTTCCAGACGGGGCCGCCGCCGAGGACCTTTCCGCTGACCTGCTTCGGACCCTGTTCGAGCGCTCGGAGTCGATGAACGTCTCGCCCTCTTGAGTTACGCGGATCTCCATCTTCACTCCACGGCCTCGGACGGTACCCTGTCACCCACGGTCCTCGTGCGGGAAGTCGCGCGGCGCGGGGCCGCGGGCCTGTCCCTCACCGATCACGACACCATGGCCGGCCTCGAGGAGGCGGCGTCGGAGGCCATGCGGCTCGGTCTCGCCTGGCTGCCCGGCTGCGAGGTCTCGGCTACCGAGGAGGGACGCTCGGTCCACCTCCTCGTTTACGGCATGTCGAGGGGAACCGGGATCCTCGAAGATTTGTTGGTACGTATCTGCGAGGATCGTCAGAATCGGGCCCGCGCGATCGTCACCCGGTTCAACGAGCTCGGCGTGCCACTGGCGTGGGAGGCTGTCGCGCGCGAGGCCGTCGGCGGCGTCCCGACCCGGGCGCACGTGGCGCGCGCCATCGTCGACGCCGGCCTGATGCCCAGCATCCAGTCCGTGTTCAATCAATACCTCGGCGACGAAGGCCCTGCGTACGTCGAGAAGATGGTCGTCGCGCCCGCCACGGTGTTCGAGGCGGCGCATGCCGCGGGCGGGGTGGTCGTCCTGGCGCATCCCGGGTGGTCCTATACTGACGAGATGATCACGGGGTGGGCGGCACAGGGGCTCGACGGGATCGAAGTGATGCATCCGAAGAACCACGGCGTCAGGCGAGACGAGTTATCCGGACTCGCCTACCGCCTCGACCTGCTGTCCACCGGCGGGTCGGACTGGCACGGAGACGGGGGAGGCGGCATGCAGCCGGGGACCGAGAAGGTACCGATAGAATGGATGGAGGCGGTCGCTTCCCGCAGCGGCTGCTCGTTGAGCCCGGCGGAGAACTCGTCGGAGAACCCGGCGGAGAACTCGTCGGAGAACCCGACGGAGAACTCGTCGGAGAACCCGTCGGAGAACCCGTCGGAGAACTCGTCGGAGAACCCGACGGAGATCACATGACCGAAGTGCAGCACGAGAAGCTCATCATCATCGGCTCGGGGCCGGCATCCTGGACCGCCGCGATCTATGCCGCGCGGGCGCAGCTGGAACCGCTGGTATACGAAGGATCATTCAGCCAGACGATGATCCCGGGCGGACAGCTCATGTACACCACCGAGGTCGAGAACTATCCGGGCTTCCCCGAGGGCGTCACCGGACCGACGATGATGGCGGACTTCCGAGCGCAGGCCGAGCGATTCGACACGCGCATCGTGACGGAGAACATCGACCGGGTCGACTTCTCAGGCCGACCGTTTCGGCTGTTCGCTGGCGACGGCAGGGAACTCACCGCGGATGCCGTCATCGTCGCGACGGGGGCCAACGCCCGCTGGCTCGGCGTCCCGGGAGAGGAGCGCCTGGCTCAGTCCGGTGGCGGCGTCTCGGCGTGCGCCGTTTGCGACGGGGCCCTCCCGCACTTCCGCGACAAGGTGATCGCGGTCGTGGGCGGAGGAGACAGCGCGATGGAAGACGCCCTCTACATGACCAAGTTCGCTTCCGAGGTCCTCGTGATCCATCGCCGCGACGAGCTGCGGGCGTCGCGCATCATGCAGGACCGGGCGATGGAGAACCCGAAGATCCGCTTCCTGTGGAATACCGTGGTGAAGGAAGCGATCGGCGACGATGTCGTCGAGCGGCTCCGGGTAGCGGACGTCGAGTCCGGGGACGAGCGGGAAATCGAGATCGGCGGCCTGTTCGTCGCCGTGGGCCACATCCCGAACACCGGCTTTCTCGGCGATGCGATCGAGTTGAAGCCCAACGGGTACGTAAAGACACCGGACGCCTGGCGCACGGTTACTTCCGTGCCCGGGGTGTTCGCGGCCGGCGACGTGATGGACGATTTCTACCGGCAGGCTGTTACGGCCGCCGGCACCGGCTGCATGGCCGCCCTCGAGGCGGAGCGCTGGCTCGCGCACGGGGGTGCGGCGTAAGTTTGCACGGCTGGATGACGATATGAGAACCGGGGCAGGGCAGTTCGCCCGAACGAAGGATTGAGACGATGACAGCGAATCACGACATAGCGCCGGCGCCCGGCGTCGGCATCGAACTCAGCGAAGAGGCGGCCGCCGAGGTGCGGAAGTTCTTCGACGCGGAGGGGCTCGACGCCTCGGAAGCGATGCTGCGGGTGAGCGTGCTGCCCGGCGGCTGCTCCGGCTTCGAGTATGGCCTCGAGGTGGACGACCAGCCGCCCGAGTCCGACGACCTGTCGGTAGAGGAGCACGGCATCCGGATTCTCGTCGATCCGTTCAGCGTCCAGTACCTGGCCGGAATACGGATCGGCTACCACAGCAGCTTCAAGGGCTCGGGTTTCACGTTCGAGAACCCGAACGCCACCGGCTCGTGCGGTTGCGGCACGTCGTTCTCCGTTTAGCAGACTTCCAGCCCCATGTCTGACGCTGCTTCCGTGCGCGACCCCGAGATCGCGTACGACATCGATTGCCTGACGCTCGGTCCCTTTCAGGCCAACTGCTACGTCGTGCGGCCCGGCGCCGGGGGCGCGGCGGTGATCATCGATCCCGGCGCCGAGCCGGAGCGGATCCTCGCCCACCTGGCGGACAAGGGCGACGAGATCGCGGCGATCCTGTTGACCCACGCGCACCTCGACCACGTGGGCGCCGTCGCCGCGGTGGCCCGTTCGACGGGCGCGCCGATCTACCTGCACCCGGACGACCGCTTCCTGTACGACGCCGTCGAAGAAACGGGCCGGCTGTACGCGGTCGCCGTCGAGGCGCCGCCGGCGCCGGACGTCGAGCTCGCGCACGGCATGACCCTCGAGTTCGGAGAATTGCGCTGGCAGGTGCGGCATGCCCCGGGCCACTCGCCGGGCGGCGTCGTATTCGTGGGAGAAGGGATCGCGCTCACGGGTGATTGCGTGTTCGCCGGGTCGATCGGCCGCACGGACCTGCCCGGCGGAGACAGGCAGGCGCTGATGGAAGCGATCCGACGGGAGATCCTCACGCTTCCCCCCGAGACGGTCCTGCTGCCCGGCCACATGGGCGCCACGACGGTCGAACGCGAAGCGGCGACGAACCCGTTCCTCGCGCCCGGCGGCTTCGCTTGAGCGGCCGGCCGCGTGCCGATGCCGGCTATTCCGGCTCCGCCGCCATGGCGGCTCCAGGGGAAAGGGACGACGCCCCCGGCGCCAAAGCCCTTTCCGGCGAGCCATGCCTGCACTGTGGTCATCCGGTGCGGATGCGCTTGATGGGGTGCAAGGGCGGCCACTGCCCGAACTGCCGCCACCCATACCCACACGGCGACTGCTCGGATTGAACGTGGACGGCCCCACCGAACCGAGAGAGCCGGGCACGGACGACGCGTCGCGGCTCGCGGCCCTGGTCGGCGCCTTCGTGCGCGCCGACCGCGCCGTCATCCTGACGCACGACAACCCCGATCCGGACGCGATCGCCTCGGCGGCCGGTGTCCGCTACCTCATCGAACAGGCCTGCGGGCTGCCCGCCGTCGTCACGTTCGGCGGCATCGTGGGCCGCGCGGAGAACCGGGCGCTGATGGACGCCGTCGGGGTGCCCTTCGAGCGCATCGAGGGCTTCGAGTTCCTGCCCGGCGACGCGTTCGTTCTCGTGGACGCGCAACCGGGCAGCGGCAACAACGCGGTACCCGCGGACGCCCGCCTCGCCGCCGTCATCGACCATCATCCGCAGCGCGAAGATCCCGGCCGAGCGGTCTATCACGACGTGCGCGAGGAATACGGCGCGTGTGCGACGATCGTCGTCGAACTGCTGCGGGCGGGCGACATCGAGCCCGACCGGGCTTTGGCGACCGCGCTGTTCTACGCCATCCAGTCCGAGACGCTCGATCTCGGACGCGAGGCGGCGTCGGCCGACATCGAGGCGAGCGTCTACCTGTATCCGCGTACGGCCCCGGCGGCCCTGTCGCGCATCCGGCACGCCCGCGTGCCGCGTGGCCTGTTCCAGTCGCTGCACGACGGCCTCGAGCACTCGTGGCACCGCGACGGCGTCGTCTGCGTGCCAGTCGGCCGGCTGGCGTACCCGGACCTCGTCGCGCAGCTCGCGGACTTCTTCCTCCGCGTCCAGGACGTCGAATGGGTCGTCGCAATCGGCCGGCACCGCGACGATCTGCTGGTGTCCGTCCGGGGCGATCGGCCCGGAGCCCACGCGGGCGTTGTGGTACAGAAGCTCGTCGACGGCCGCGGCTCGGCCGGCGGTCACGGGCAGATGGCCGGCGCCCGGATCCCGGTGCCCGGCATGCCGGATGCCGACGTGGACGCGCTGGTCGACGACCTGTTCACGCGGTTCTGTGACCTCGTCGGGGTCGCCGGCTCTCCGCGGCAGTCCCTGCTGAACGTCGACGTCCCCGGCGGCGAGGACGAATGATCCGCCTGGGCCTCACCGGGACCCTCGGCGCGGGGAAGAGCACGGTCGGGCGCCTGTTCGAGTCGTGGGGCGGCTGGCGGATCGACGCCGACATCCTGGCGCGCGAGGCGGTCGCCCCCGGCACGCCGGGGCACGCGGCGGTTCTTGCGCAGTTCGGCGACGCCGTGCGCGCGGCCGACGGGGCGATCGACCGGGCCGCCCTGCGGGATATCGTGTTCGCGGACCCACGAGCCCGATCCGCGCTCGAAGGGATCGTGCATCCCGAGGTGGACCGGCTTAGAGAGGCGGAACTCGCGCGCGCGGCGGCGGCCGGAGCCGTTGTCGTGGTGTTCGAGATCCCGCTCCTGTTCGAAAAGGGAATCGAGCGCGAGTTCGACCGGATCGTGACGGTGGACGCGCCGGTCGAGGTGCGCAGGCGCCGTGTGGTCGAGTCGCGGGGCCTGACACCCGAGGAGTTCGCGGCGATCGACGCCACGCAGTGGTCGGCCGAGCGGAAGCGGGATGCGGCCGATGTCGTCATCCTCAACGATGCGGACGAGCAGACGCTCGCCGAGCGGGCCCGCGACGCATGGGAGGCCGTCACGCTCCCGGTGTGGCAGATCGACCTCCACATGCACACGTCGGCCTCGGCCGACTGCCGCAGCGATCCGGCCGATGTCGTCGGGCGCGCGCGCGACATCGGGCTCGACCGGATCGCGATCACCGACCACGACGAGATCCGCGGCGCCTTCGCCGCGCACGAGATCGACCCCGAACTGGTGATCGTCGGCGAGGAAGTGCGCACGTCCGAGGGCCTCGACCTCATCGGGCTGTGGCTCACCGGGCACATCCCGCCCGGCGGCACTTTCCGGGAGACGGCCGCGGCGATCCGCGTCCAGGGCGGCGTGGTCTACGTGCCGCATCCGTTCGACCCGCGCCGCGGGACCGACGAGGCCTTCCTCGGCACCGTCGTGGACTGCATCGACGCCGTCGAGGGCTTCAACGCGCGTATCCACACGGCGAGCCGCAACGAGCAGGCGGTCGCCTGGGCGGAACGGCACGACCTGCCCGTTGGGGCCGGGAGCGACGCCCATACGCTGGCCGAGATCGGGCGCGCGCGTGTCCGACTTCCGCCGTTCGACGGCCCGGAAACGTTCCTCTCGTCGCTGCGCGGCGGCACGATCCAGGGTCGCGCTTCGAGTCCCCTCGTGCACCTGGCTTCCACATGGGCGAAGTTGTGGCCATGAGCCCAATGATGACGACGCGGGTCAGCCCGCCCCCGACGGACCGCGCGACCGGCCTCGAACGAATCCGCGGCGAGATCGCGACGGCGCAGCAGATCGTACTGACGACGCACATGAACGCCGACGGCGACGGAGCCGGGAGCGAGGCCGCGATGGGGAGCTGGCTGCGGCGCAACGGCCACGAGACGGTCATCGTGAACCCGACGCCGTTTCCCGAGACGTACATGTTCCTGCTCGACGGGATCCCGGCCTTCTCGCCCGCCGACGCCGAGGCCGCGCGCGCCGTGAAACGGGCAGATCTCGTGCTGGTGCTCGACACCGCCGAAGCCCCGCGGCTCGGCCAGGTGATGCCGCTCATCGAATCGCACCGGATCCTCACGATCGACCACCATCCGCCGGTCACGCCCTCCCTCGGCGAGCCCTCGGTGCGCGACCCCGATGCCGCGGCTACGGGCGAGCTGATCTTCGACCTGATCATGGGCGCCGGCGACACCCTGACGGAGGGCGAAGCGCGGGCCCTGTACTCCGCCATCGTGACCGACACGGGCTCCTTCCGTTTCGGCAACACGACGAGCCGGACGCACGAGATCGCGGCGCACCTGGTCGACCGCGGCGTCGACCCCGAATACATGTACGGGCGGCTGTACGGCGGCTACACCGTCGCCCGACTCGCGCTCCTGCAGCGCGCGCTCGCCGGCCTGCGGGTCCATCCCGACCTGCCGATCGCCTGGATCCGACTCACCGACGCGGATATGCGGGACACCGCGGCGACGCGCGACGACGTGGAGGGGCTCGTCGAGTACGCGCGGCGGCTGCGCGGCATCGAGGTTGCCGTCCTGCTGCGGGAACTGCCGGAAGGGAAGACCAAGATCTCCTTCCGCACGTCGGGTCGGGTGGACGTGGCGGCCGCCGCGCGGGAACTGGGCGGGGGCGGTCACGTCAAGGCCGCGGGCGCGCTAGTCGATCAACCGCTCGACGAGGCGGAGTCGCTCGTCATGGCCGTACTCGCCGAGCGCCTGTGACGCCTCCCGCGCGCCGCGCCGAACCCCTGTTCGGGTCGGAGCACCCCCTCTACATTTGGTTCGTCCCGTCTGTCCACCGCCTCAACCGGCGGCACCCTAGAGGTGTCTTCAGCTTGCAGGAGGCTCGGTGCAGAACGGCAACGAAATGAACGGTACGCAGGGGCCGGAAGCCATTTCGGCGGATACGATCGAACGCCTCCGGCTGCTCGCCGGCAGCATCCCGCCGGAAGAACTCTCCGAAGTATGGATCTTTCCGCCGCTCGAGGACGTGGACGGATCCGACGAGTTTCACCTGTTCACGCGCCGCGTCGGCGAAGGCGTGTTCCGCGTGTGCGCCGCGGAGTTCGCCGCGTCGGTGGTGGCCCGAGTGACCGTGTACGGCGCGGTTCCCGAGGGCCGGGTGCCGGGACTCGTCGCCGGGTTCCGGCGGCGCCTCGGCGATCGCAACGATCCGCTGCACCTGCCGATCTTCGGTTCCCTGGAACGGTGGCGGCTGGTGGTCGGCGCCGATCCCGCGCCGGAACAGGGCGCTCCCGATGGCGCGGGCGCCGACGGCGCGGGCCCTGTCGCGCGGGAACACCGGCGGGAGGAAGCGCTCGTGATCTGAACCGCACGGGGAAGCCAGGTGTTCGCTAAGGCATGAACGGACTCGATATCGGGATTGCCGTCGCCTTCGGGGCCGGGGTGCTCAGCTTCCTGTCTCCCTGCGTCCTGCCGCTCGTGCCGTCGTACCTCTCGTTCGTGAGCGGGGTCGGCATCGAGGATCTGCGCGAGGGCTCGAGTTCGGCGCGGCGCACGGCCTTCGCGCACTCGGTGTTCTTCGTCCTCGGCTTCAGCCTCGTCTTTCTGATTCTCGGCGCTTCCGCCACCCTGATCGGCCAGCTATTCCGACAGAATCAGCTGCTGATCGCCCGGATCGGCGGCGTGGTGATCATCCTGTTCGGCCTGTACCTGCTCGGGCTCCGTCCCGGCCTATTCCTCGCCCGCGAGCGCCGCGTCCACCTTCAGCACAAGCCGCTCGGCTACTTCGGCTCTCTGCTCGTGGGGGTGACGTTCGGCGCCGGCTGGTCGCCGTGCATCGGGCCGATTCTCGGCGGGATCCTCACGTTCGCGGCGACCCGGCAGACGATGGCCGACGGGCTCGTCCTGCTGGGATTCTATTCGCTGGGCCTGGCGGTCCCGTTCCTCGCTGCGTCGCTCGCGCTCTCCTGGTTCCTGGCGGCCTTCGACCGGTTCCGGGGCTACCTGCGCTGGGTCGAGCGGGTGAGCGGGGCGATGCTCGTGCTGGTCGGCGTGCTGCTCGTCTCGGGCCGCTTCACGGCGCTCGCCGCGTGGGCGACGCAGTTCACCCCGACGTGGGTGCTGGAGCGGATCTAAGCGGAGCGGGCGTCAGGTTGTCTCGGTGTCGTCGGACCCGGCGCCCTCGAGCGCGGCCAGCGCCTCCAGGTCGGACCGACGAAGAACACCTTCCCGCTCGAGTATTCCTGTCAGTTTGACGATGACCAGGCGCAGTTCGTCGATTTCAGACTCGAGGCGGCGGATCGACGCATCCTGGTCGTCGTCGTGCCGATCCCCGGTTCCGATGCGCGAGCGGAGCACCGAGAGATCCTGTTCCGTATCGGCGATGTCGAGGCGGTTCCCGATGTCGCCGAGAAAAATCGTCCGCATCCAGCCCATGTGTCCTCCCTCGTGTGAGAGCAGCGGGCGCGACGCCCGTCGCACCCAAGTGGGGATACCCGTGAGGTCGGGGTGCATGCGCTCGGGTGCATTCACGGCGCCAGCGCGCAATCAGCCGCAGGTCGTTTCCCTCACTATCTCTGCCTATCGTGAGGAGGCTGGAGAGAATTCCCAATTTCCCACTTTCCCACGCGCCGCACAGGGACGAATATGCGCCCTGTCAGCCCGCCTGCAGCTCCTCCGACAGCAGTTGCCGCTTGAGCAGGCGGGCGTAGACGCCGTCGGCCGCGACGAGCTCGGGGTGCGTGCCCGCCTCCGCGAGGCGGCCGTCCTCGAACACGAAGATGCGGTCGGCGTTCGCGACCGCCGACACGCGGTGGGACACGATGATCGACGTCCGGTCGTCCATGAAGTCGTGCAGGCCCCGCAGGATCGCCTCCTCGGTGACGGTGTCCACCGCGGACAGCGCGTCGTCGAGGATCAGCACGGGCGCGTCCCGGTACAGCGCACGCGCCAGCGTCGCGCGCTGTTTCTGGCCGCCCGAGAGATTGATTCCGCGCTCGCCGAGCAGCGTCTCGATGCCGTCGGGGATCTCGTCGAGGGTCGACCGGAGCTGCGCAACGTCGACGGCGCGGTCCAGCCGCCCGTCGCCGGTATCGTCGTCGAGCACGAGGTTGGCCCGCAGGGTATCGGAGAACAGGAACGTGTCCTGCGGCACCACGGCGATCGCTTCGCGGAGCGACGCCAGCTTCCGTTCCCGCACGTCGACCCCGTCGATCAGCACCGCACCACGCGTGACGTCGTACAGGCGGCCGACGAGGCCGGCGACCGTCGACTTGCCGCTGGCCGTCGCGCCGACGAAGGCGACCGTCATCCCCGGTTCGATCGTGAAGCTCAGGTCCTCCAGCACCCAGCGCTCCGTCTCCGGGTAGCGGAACCACACGTTGCGGAACTCGATGCGTCCGCGAATGGGCGTGTCCACCGTCTCGGCCGCGTCGTCGATCGACGCGGGCGTATCCATGAGCGCGTTGATCCGGCCCATCGAGGCCGCGCCCCGCTGGAACAGGTTGGTGACCCAGCCCACCGCGATCATCGGCCAGATGAGGAGTGTGAGGTAGAAGCCGAAGGCGACGAAGTCTCCGAGCGTGATCGTCCCGTCGATCACCTGCAGCCCGCCGAGCCACAGCACGACGAGGGCGCCCAGCCCGCCGAGGAACTGCAGGACCGGAAAGAAGGCGCCCCAGATCCGCGCGAGGTCGAGGTTCCGCTCCATGTAGACCCGGCTGTGCGCGTCGAACCGGTTGCGCTGATCGTCTTCGCGCGCGTATGCCTTCACGATCCTGATTCCCGCGAGGTTCTCCTGCGCGAACGTGGAGAGCACGGAGAACTGCTCCTGGATCCGCTCGAACCGGACGTGGATCTGCCGGCCGAAGACGACGACCGCCACGGGCATGAGGATCATCGGGATCATGGCGAATGCGGTCAGGGTCGGGCTGATCCAGATCATCAGGGCGAGCGCGAAGAGCGACACGGCGGTCGTGTTCACGAGGTACATGATGGCCGGGCCGGCGACCTGCCGGACGGCGAGGACGTCGTTCGTCGCGCGGCTCATCAGGTCGCCCGTGCGCCAGCGGTCGTAGAACTCCGGCGGGAGCCGCAACAGGTGGGAGAACAGGTCGTTGCGGAGGTCCGTTTCGATCCGGCGGCTGATGCTGTTCAGGAGCTGGCGCATCCCGAACCGCGCGATCCCGGTCAGGACGGCGGCCCCGACGATGAGCAGGGCGTAGCGGATGATCAGGTCGCCGGAGAGCGACTCCGTCAGCACATCGATCGCCTGCTTGAGCAGAAACGGCCCGGCAATCGTGAAAACGTTGCTGACCACGACGAGCACGAGGCCGAGGATCATGCCTCCGCGGTACCGGCGGAAGTAGGGGAGAAGGCGGGCGAACTGCCTCAACGGCGGACGTCTCCCCGGGCGGCCGTGATCGGCATGAACGTTGCACCCTTAACTCGATTGACCATGCAGGTTATTATACACATGCGGGTGACGCTGCGGGACCGGCATCGGGGAACACCCCGGAAGTCCGGCCCGGCGTCGGCCTCTCGCGTGATTGCAGCATTCAGATCGAACAACGATCGAAGAACATCGAAAGAGAGATGAAGATGAAGATACGGGAATTTTTCCCGCTCGTGGCCCTCGTGGCAGTGGTTGGAACCTCGGTTACCGCGTGCGGCGGCGACGTTGATTCCGACGACCAGGCGGCGCTCGATCGGGACATGGATCTCGCGCTGGCCGATGATTCGCTGGCCGAACTCGGCGACACCGCCTCGGCGCAGGCCGCCCCGGCGGAGCAGCCGCGTGCGCAGACTCCGACGCCCACGCCAAGGCAGCAGACGCCGACTCCGCGCCCGCGCCCGCGTCAGCAGACGCCCGCGCCGTCCGCCGACCCGGGTCCGCAGCATCGTGACATGACGGTTCCGGGCGGCAGCACGATGGCGGTCACGCTGAACCAGGAGCTCAGCACGAAGACCAGCCAGGTGGGCGACCTGTTCACCACGACGGTGGCCTCGCCGGTCATGGTCGACGGCCAGGTCGCGATTCCCGCCGGCTCGCAGATCCGCGGCCGGGTGACGGCCGTCCAGAAGTCCGGCAAGCCGGGCGAAGCGGCCGTGCTGAAGATCGCGTTCGACGAAGTGACCGTGGACGGTGACACCTATCCGGTCGCGCTGACAGTATCCGAGGCCACCCCGACTTCGAAGAGCCGGTCGAGCACCGGCGAGAAGGCGGGCAAGATCGGGATCGGCGCGCTTGCCGGCGCGGTCATCGGTCAGGTCATCGGTGGCGATACCAAGAGCACCGTGATCGGCGCGGCGGTCGGCGCGGCCGCCGGTTCCGCCATCGTGCTCGGTTCGGGCGATTCGGACGCCGTCCTCGCGGAGGGCTCGCCCATGACGCTTACGGTCGACGAACCGCTGACGGTGCACCGCCAGGTCTGAGGCGACTCGCGATACGGTTGCGCAGGGTCCGGCCGGACCCTGAACGAGTGAGATGTGGCATAGCGTAACGAGAGCCCCGGTTCGCCGGGGCTCTCTCTGCGTTCAATCCAGGCATCACCCGCGACGGCGGCCAGCTCTAGAGCTTCACCGACGTGCGGGAACTGCAGCGAGTCCTGCGCGAGCGCTAGAGCGCTAGTAGCCGAGCGCCTTGCTGTCGCGCCGGGGGTCCGCCGCGCCGATGCGGGCGCCGTCGGGCGCGATGTAGATCGACTCGACGTTGCCCGAGATTCCACCGCGTTCGCGCACCTCGTGTCCGCGCGCCCGAAGCTCCTCGACGACCTCGGCCGGCAGGCCGCCCTGTTCGTAGCGGATCTCGTCGGGCAGGTGCTGGTGGTGGAAGCGCGGGGCGTCGACGGACGTCTGCACCGGCAGCCGGAAATCTATGTGGTTGCTCACGATCTGGAAGATCGTCGTGATGATCGTCGAGCCGCCCGGGGTTCCGGTCACGAGCTCGGTGAAGCCCTGTGGGTTGATGACGATCGTCGGGGTCATTGCGGACAGCATGCGCTTGCCCGGCGCGATCGCGTTCGCCTCGCCCTGCACCAGCCCGTAGATGTTCGGCACGCCGGGCTTCGACGTGAAGTCGTCCATCTCGTTGTTGAGGACGAACCCGGCCCCGCGCACGACGACCCCCGAGCCGAAGCCGGAGTTCAGCGTGGTCGTAACGGCGACCGCGTTGCCGTCCGCGTCGACGACAGAGAGGTGCGTCGTGTTCTCCGACTCGACCGGCACGGCCGCCAGCGGCACGCGGTTGAAGTCCTCCGACAGCGAGGCGCTGTCCATCCGGATGCTGGCCCGCAGTGTGTCGCCGTACGCCTCGGACGTGAGGCGCCGGAGCGGCACCTCGACGAAGTCCGTGTCGCCGAGGAAGTAGTTCCGATCCGCGTAGGCGCGCCGCATCGCCTCGACCGCGATGTGGATCGCGTCGGCCGAATGCCACCCGGCCTCGGCCAGGTCGTAGCCCTCGGCGATGTTGAGGATCTGGGTCATCGTCGTCCCGCCCGAGGAGGCGGGCGGCATCGACAGGACCTCGTAGCCGCGGTACTCCGCGCGCACCGGCTCACGCCAGACAGCCTCGTAGGCCGCCAGGCTCGGCCGATCGATCAGCCCGCCGCCGCGCCGCATCTCGGCGGAGATCGAGTCGGCGATCCAGCCTTCGTAGAACGCCGCGGGGCCCTCGTCGGCGATCGCCTGCAGCGAGCGTGCGAGGTCGGGCTGTTTGAACGTCGAGCCGAGCGCCGGCACCTGGCCGCCGGGAAGGAAGACGGCGGCCGAGGCGGGGAAGCCGCCGAGGAGTTCGGACTTGCCGCTGATCGAGCCGTGATGCCGCTCCGCGATCGCGAACCCGTCGCGCGCGAGGCGGATAGCGGGCTCGACCAGGCGGGCCCATTCGAGCGTCCCGTAGCGCTCATGCGCCGCGGCCATCCCCGCGACCGTGCCCGGGACGCCCGAGGCCAGGTGCCCGCGTATCCCCCGGTTCGAGACGCTGCCGTCCGGGTCGACGTACATGTCCGCCGTTGCGCCGGCCGGTGCCTCTTCCCGATAGTCGAGCGCGAAACGCGTGTCGTCGGCGAGCCGCGCAACCATGAAGCCGCCGCCGCCGATGTTGCCCGCCTCGGGGTTCACGACGGCCAGGGCAAACGATGTCGCGATCGCCGCGTCGACCGCGTTACCGCCGGCCCGCAGAACCTCGAGCCCCGCCGCCGAAGCGAACGAGTCCGTCGAGACGACCATCCCGCTGTCGGCGAGGACCGGGGCGCGCCCGGCCTCGTACCGCCAGGAGGCTGGGAAAGTGACCGGAGCGGCGGCCGTGTCGCGCGTCTCGTCGGTGTCGGTCGCGGTGCAGGCGGCGCCGCCCGCGGCGATGCCGGCGACGATGACCGATGTCATGAGGAAGCGGAAGACGGAACGCCGAAGGGGCAGGGTCATCACGGAATCAAATTCCTCGCGAGGGGGACGAAACGGGGGCAGCATCGCTGCGCTGTCGGTCGGAATGTAAATGGAGCCCGGCCGAGGCTCCACGCAAGCCGGGCGCGGCTGTTCACCGGCCCGCCCGCGCCGTAGTGTGGCGCCGTACCGTAGCACCCGAACGAGAGGCGCGAAGTGCGCAGTCACCCCCATCTTACCCAGGAGCGCCGCCGCTTGCATTCATCCCGGCCCGCCACGGACGGACTGTACATGGGGCTCATGTCCGGCACGTCGCTGGACGGGATCGACGTCGCCGTCGTTCGCTTCGCGGGCTCGGACGTCGCGCCGTCCGAGGCGCGGCTCGAGAGCTTCCGCACCGTCCCCTTCGCGTCCGAGCTGGAGGACCGCCTCCGGACCGCCGTCTCGGGCGAGGCGAGGGTCGCCGAGCTGTGCGCGCTCGGCTTCGACCTCGGCCGGGCGCTGGGGGACGCGGCCGCCGAGGCACTCGATGCGCTGAGGGCGCCGATCGTGGCGATCGGCAGCCACGGGCAGACCGTCCACCACGCTCCGCCCGCCGCCGGCCGGCCGGGCGCCACGCTCCAGATCGGGGAGTCGGCGGAGATCGCCGAACGCACCGGGCACGATGTCATCGCGGACTTCCGCGTTCGCGACGTCGCCGCTGGCGGGCACGGCGCACCGCTCGCGCCGCTGTTCGACGATCTGCTCCTGCGGGCGCAGGGCCGCACGCGCGCCGTCCAGAACATCGGCGGCATGGGCAACGTGACCGCGCTCCCCCCGGCCGGTGACTCCGAGCGCCGCCCCGTCGCCTTCGACACCGGCCCGGGCGTCGCGCTCATCGACGCCGCGGTCCGCCGGCTGACCGGCGGCGCCTCGCGGTGGGACGAGGACGGGCGACTGGCCGCCGCGGGCCGGGCCGACGAGTCGCTCGTCGCGGAGTGGCTGGCCGATCCGTTCTTCGCCGAGACGCCGCCGCGCAGCACCGGCCGCGAGCGCTTCGGCGCCGCGCGGGTGGAGGCCTGGCTCGCCGCGCACCCCGACTTCGAGGTCGAGGACGCGGTCGCGACGCTTACCGAGGTGACGGCGCGATCGATCGCCGAGAGCTACGGCCTGGTGGGGTTCGAGATCAACGAAGTGGTCCTGTGTGGAGGCGGCGCCCGGAATCTTGAGATCCGCCGCCGCCTCGGGGCGCATCTGCCGGGAACCGAGATCCGCGGGCTGGAGGAGCTGGGCTGGAACCCGGACGCGCGTGAGGCCGTCGCCTTCGCCCTGCTCGCTCGTCAGCACGTCTGCGGGATGCCGGTGGACCTGACGTGGGCGACGGGCGCCTCGGGCCCGCGCCATCTCGGCAAGCGGACGCCGGCGTGAACGGCTCTCCCGAACGCGATGCGCTTGCCGCCGCGGGCCCCCGCGCCGTCTCGAGTTCGCGCGCCGCCCGCGTGCTGCTCGAGTCGCTGCGGCTCGACTTCGATTCCGAGGAGGTCGTGCGTGCCCGCGCGGGCGCGGCCCTGGCGCTTGGCGTTGGCGGGTTCATCGTGTTCGGCGGCCGGAGGGACCAGGTCGCCCGGCTGGTGGAGGACCTGCGCGTCGAGGCCGACCATCCGCTGTGGATCGCCTCGGACCTCGAACGCGGCGCGGGCCAGCAGTTCGCCGGACTGCCGACGCTGCCGCCGCCCGCCGGCCTCGCGGCGCACCCCGCTCCCGAGGATGCCGCGCGGCTCGCCGGCGCGATCACGGCCCGCAGCGCCCGCGCCGTGGGCGTCGACATGGTGTTCGCGCCGGTGCTCGACCTCGACGTGATGGCCGACAACCCGATCATCGGCACGCGGGCCTTCGGCTCCGACCCGGTGACGGTGGCGCGCTTGGGCGGCGCCTGGATCGAGGGCTGCCAGGCGGAGGGCGTCGTCGCGTGCGGGAAGCATTTCCCGGGGCACGGCCGGACGTCGACCGATTCCCACGCCGAGATCCCGGTGGTCGGTGCGGCACGAGCCGAGCTCGAGGCGGACCTCCTGCCGTTCCGCCGCGTCGCGCCGCACGTGGGCGCGATCCTCACGGCCCACGTCGCGTATCCGTCGCTCGGCGCGCCGCTGCCCGCGACGATCACGCCCTCGCTCCTGACCGGGCTGCTGCGCGAGGAGATGGGCTTCGAGGGACTCATCGTGACCGACGCGATGAACATGAGCGGGTTTCTGGACGCAGAGGTTGCCGACGAAGGCGACGGTGCCGACGAGGGCGCCGTGGGCAATGGCGCCGCCGGCTCCGCCGCCGCGCGCGATCCCGTCGTGCTCGCGCTGACGGCGGGCTGCGACCTGCTCCTCTATCCTGCCGATCTCGCGACGGCCGTCGCATCGCTGGAACGCGCGGCGGAGACCGATCCCGCCGTCGCGGCTCGCCTGGCCGAGGCGCTCGATCGAAGCGTCGCCGTGCGCGCGCGGCTAGTGGGCAAGCGGGGCAGCGCGACCGCGCGCGGGACGGCCGCGACGCCCGACGAGGACGCCCGTGCGGCAGCCCTGCTGAGCATGCTGTCGATCGCCGTGCGCGGAGAGCGTCCCGACTGGCTGCACCGCGACCGCCAGGTCCGCGTCGAGACCGTGTGGGACGACCG
>JBPCJZ010000099.1:0-4378 GCA_051004775.1 Gemmatimonadota bacterium | reverse complement strand
CCGTTGCCCGTCGTGCCCCGGCGGTCGGGATTCGTGATCACGTCGCGGTGCGCGATCGTCATCCCCTCGATGAATACACCTTCACGGATGGCGGCGACGATTTCTTGGGGCGTGTCGGGGTGAGCAGTCAGCCACGTCTCACGATCGGGCGGGCCGGACAGGTCGTTGGCCGCTCCGCCCGGTTTGCTCGGAAGGTAGGCGTTTCCCGCGCACCCGACGGCGAGCAGGAAAAGGATGGGCAGGCAGCGAGTCCATCGATTCATGTGTTTCCGCTTTCCTCTTCGGTCCTCTTGTATTCGAAGCCCGCCAGGGCTCCCGCATGCCGCCGTTCCGTGAAGGCCGAATGTGCGCGGGGCCGCGGGTCGGCGCCAGCGTGCGGCGCTGCGGCTCGCGCTGCGGGCCGCGCCGTGGGGCGCCTCAGGTCTCGGCGACGGCCGCGACGATACGCTCCCGGTCGCGGTTCAGCCAGCGGAGCAGAACGGTACCCCCGACGATGACGGTGAGGTAGGTGAGGAAGAACCTCCAGACCGCGGTGTAAGCGACGAGAAGCTGGGCTGGCATGAAGGGAGCCATGAGGGCCGGGGCGAGGATCTCACCGATCCCCGAACCGCCCGGGGTCGGCATGAAGTACAGCAGAAAGTGGAGCAGGGCGTGCAGCATGAACACGTTCCAGAACGGCGCGTCGACGCCGAAGCCCATCATCACCGCCCACCCGATCGCGAAGCGGGCGCCGAACGGGATCACATCCGAGATCACCGCAAGCAGCATGATGAGCTTGCCACGCTTCGCGTAGATCAGGATGCTGCCGTGTAGCTCCTGCAGAAATTTCAGCACCTTACGGACCCGCCGTGTCCGGCCGAACAGCAGCAGCGCGACCTTCCGCGGCCAGCGCGGGCTGAACGCGAGGATCAGGATGACGGTCGCGATCACGCCGAACGCGAGCGCCGACCATTCGAACAGCGAGGCGGCAGAGACGCCCGCCACCGGCAGGTCGATACCCTCGAGGCCCGAGGAGGCGCCGAAGAACCAGGCGCCGAGGCCGGCGAGCGACAGGAAGAGCAGGTTGACGACGACGCTCGCGAAATTCAGGGCGAGCGCGCGGCCGAGAGAGGCACCATTCCGCACGAGGCCATAGAGCTGGGCCGGGCCGCCGCCGGTACCGGAAGGCGTCAGCGACGCGAGGGCCGCCGTCGCGCCGGCCATGGGCACACAATCGCGGTACCTGACCTCGAACTTGAGCGGCTGTGTCAGGAGCCACAGGCGGAGCCCGCCCCCGAACCAGTCGAGCGCTGTGAGGGCGAGACAGGGAAGCGCCCACCACAGGTTGAACTGCCGGAACCCCTCGAGACTGCCCCGCAGGTCCTGCGTGATGAGGAACAGGGCCGCGAAGCCCGCCACGCTGGCGAAGATGAAAACGATGATGCCGAGCCGAATGGCACCGGGCGGAACCCGAAGACCGCCCTGTTGTTCGGCTTGCCGCAAGCGCCGCCGTCCCTTGATCGGGGATTGGTAGCCGACGGGATCGCCGAGCGCCGGAAGCGCTGGTCGCCAGCGCTGGTCGCCCTCCCCGTCATCGCGTTAGGATACTATGTCATCGGTGACGATCCGCCACACCGTGGTCCACACGTTGGCCGCACCGTGGGCCCCGCGTGGGTTGCGCCTGGTCCGCGCGCGTGGTCACACCGTCGCCCGAACTCCAGCCCGGAGACCCCAGCTTGCAGCGTCACGCCGCCTTCGATCCGCCCGAGTATGTAGAGTGGGAGGCCGATCCCGAGCTCGTCGAGGGCTGCATTGCCCGCGTCGCGGCCGACCCGCGCCGAGCGTCCGTGCTCGACGACCTGTCGAGCTCGGCCCTGCTCGACATGTACCGCGGCCTGCTCCGCTTTCGCCTGCACGACATCGCGCTGCAGCGCTGGGTCCGCCAGGGCGTCATCTCCAAGGCGTGGCTCGGCACCGGCGAGGAGGCGGTCACGATCGGAGCCGTCCACGCGCTGCGCCGCGAGCCGGGCGGCGACGTGGTCGGCCCCATGATCCGCAACGCCGGGGCCTGCCACGAGATGGGGATGCCCGTCGCCGACATGCTCCGCTGCTATCTCGGCACGTCGGACGCGCCCTCGGGTGGCCGTGACATTCACTTTGGCGATCCGCGGCTCGGTATCGTGGCGCCGGTGAGCGTCGTCGGCGGGCTGTGCGGGGTGATGAACGGATATGCCCTCGCGTTCAAACACCGCGCCGAAGACCGCGTGGCGCTCACCTGGATCGGCGACGGCTCGACCAAGAGCGGGGAAGTCCACGAGGCGCTCAACTTCGCCGCAGTCATGAAGCTGCCGATCGTGTTCGTCCTGCAGAACAACCAGGTCGCCCTCGGCACCCGCCTCGATCAGCACCACCGTGGAGCCGGATTCACCGGCTGGGCGCGCGGATACGGCATCGAATGCCATTCCGTGGATGGCAACAACGTGCTCGACGTGCACGCGGCCTGCGCGCTCGCCGTCGCGGCCTGCCGCGAGGGACGGGGTCCGATCGCCATCGCGGCGGAGACCTTCCGCATGGGCGGCCACGCCACGCACGACGCGGCCGAAGCGCGCCGCACGTTCCCGCCGGAGCAGTTCGCGGACTGGGGCCGGCGCGATCCGATCGGCCTGTATGAAGAAGTGCTCCTCGCGCTTCCCGGTGCGCGCACGGGCGACGTGTCGCGATCCGATCTCGCGGCGATCGAGGTCGAGGTCGCGGCCGAGGTGGAGGCCGCGGCGGTCGAGGCGCTGGCGAGTCGAGACTCGGCCGTGGCGACGCCCGACGACGAAGAGGCGCGCTGCTATGGATGATGGTGCCGGGCGCCGCGAGGGTGGCGTGCGCCGCGAAGGTGGCGTGCGCCGCGAGGTCACGTCTCGCCGCGAGGCCGAGGGCGCCGGGAACGCCGCCTGCGTGGAGCCATTCTCGACCATGAGAGGGTTTGGGGAAAATGGGAAATTGGGAATTCTCTCCAGCCTCGCCGACACCACCGTGAAACCCGTGGATCGGCAAATGGCAGGGGAGCGACGGCCATGACCGCCTCCAGCGCTCAGCCCGTCGAGGCGCTCCAGGCCGTCTCCCGCCTCACCCTCGTCATCTGGCCGGCCGAGTCCGTGCGCGCCGCGCTCCCCGCCGGCGCCACGCTCGGCGATCTGTCCGACGACGAGTTGGCCGAACTTCGCGCCGGCGCCCGCCCGCTCACGGTGACCGAACGGATCATCGAGGCCGACGGCGCTGCGTGGCTCGTCCAGCAGACCGGCCCCGCGTGGGCGGAAGAGGGCGGCGCATCGGACCTGTGTGGCCTGATGTTCACGCGGCTCGACGGATCCGCCCGGCGCTGGGCGCTCGTCGGGCGCGCGCCCGGGCCCATCCCGGGCGACGAGGCGCTCGTCGATCTGCTGGAGCAGGCGCGCCGCGGCGAATGACCGTCCCGCCAACCCCGGCAACCCCGGCTACCCCCGCAGCGTCCGCGCCCGTGCCGGTGCCCGTATTTCTGTACGGGGACTACGGCTGTCCGTTCACCTACATCGAACGAGCGCGGCTCGACCTCCTCGCTTCCGAGGGGAGTGTGCAGATCGCGTGGCGGGCGCTCCCTTCTTCCGGGGGCCCCACCGCCGAGTCCCTGGCCGGCACCGGCGCAGACCCGGGCGGCCTCACTCACGACGCCGCGGAGCTGGGTCTTTCCTTCTCTATTCCGAAGGTGCGCCCGGACACCCGGGCGGCGGCGCAGGCCGCCGAGTTCGCGCGTGATTGCGGTCCGGACGTCTTCCGACGCCTGCAGGACGCGCTGTTCCGCGCGGTCTTCGTCGAGCAGATCGACCTGGGCGAGGAGGCGGTGTTACTCGAGATCGCGGACGGCGCCCGGGTCGACCGGGAAGGGCTGGCCGCCGCGCTCGCGGACGGTCGATACCTCGATACGCTCGGGGAGATCGACGTGGAGGCGGAGCGCTACGACATCGACAGCACCCCAACCCTGTTGATCGGGCGGTTCAAGGTCGTCGGTGCGGCGCCGCTGGAGCTGCTCCGGAAAACGGTGGCTCAGGCCTCGGCTTCGTAGCGAGGGGGCGACCGCGTCAGCTCGCCAGCCGCTGTTCCGCCTGCTCGAGCATGGCCGAGAGCGTCGCCCCGTCGTCCGGCATCAAGGCGTACGACAGGCGGCGGAGTGACCGCTGTCCGGCGCCCTCGAGCGCCCTGAGAAGTCGCGCCGCGATTCGCCGCGTATCCGCCGGGTTGGTCTCGGGCAGTCCCACCGCGATCAGACGGTCGGAATAGCGGCTCACCAGGTCGTAACCGCGCAGCAGCGACTGGAGCGTGCCGATCGTGCCGCGGAGTTCGTCGAGATCGGCCGGCTGCACCTCGAGGAGCA
>JBPCJZ010000098.1:0-31538 GCA_051004775.1 Gemmatimonadota bacterium | reverse complement strand
CTGCCATCCGGCGAGCTCGCCGGGAGAATCCCGACGTTTGCGGCGGCCGATGTGCCGGCGATGTCGGGCGGCGGGGAGGGGACCCTGCCCTACTACTTCGCCCAGCTCCTCCCGCGGGAGGGCTCCGAACCGCGGGCGGGCGAGCCGATCCCTGTAGCGCTGCCGGATCCCGGAAACGGACCGCATTTATCCTACGCGATCCAGTGGTTCTCGTTTGCGTTGATCGCGCTCGTCGGTACCGGAGCGCTCTTCCGGCGCGAGCGACAACGGCGAGCCCTGGCTAGCCGAGGGCCTTCGGCGGCCCGAGAATCTCGCTGAGCACGATCGCGCGCTGCATCGCCGGCAAACGGTCGAGGCGCTCGAGGCCGCCGCCGGAGTCGCGGGATGCGGGTAACGCAATCTCAATCGGACGCGCGACCTCGCGCGGTCGCAGCCTGGCGACGTGTTCGATATCCGCCTCCCGGGCGATTCCGGCCGCCCAGGACACCGACGGCTCCGGCTCAGGCGGCGCGGCCGGTTGCTCCGGCTCCCCCGACAGCATGCCCGCGATCGCCTCGTAGGCCGCCTTACGCTCTCCCTCGTCGGCCCGCTTCCTCACCAGCTCCCGGCGTCGTTGGGCGGCCGGCCGACGAGCACCCGCGCGCTGCGGCGCGCGCTTTCTGCCCGGGTCGCCGCCCGGGGCGGCCGGCGCGGCGCCGATCTCCCGCTGGCGGGCCTCCCACCGGCGGAGCGCGTCCTCGGCCTGGCGTGCGGCGGCATCCACGTCTGCCGCGAGATCGCGCCCGCTCGCCGCCGGATCCGGTCGCGTGGAGCCGCGTTTCGGCGGCTGCTCGCCCTCGCGCTGACGTGCCTTCCCTTTCTTCCGGAACTCGCCGATCGAGCTGAGCACCCAGAAGATGGCGACGAAAATGAGCCAGCCGTAGTCCTCCATGCGGCTACTCGATTCCCTCGCGGCGCGGAGTCTCGGGCTTTGCGATCGACTGCCTCATCTGGGTATCGGCCTCGACGTTGCGGAACCGCATGTAGTCCATGATCCCGAGCTGCCCGTTTCGGAATGCCTCCGCGATCGCGAGCGGGATCTCCGCCTCGGCCTGCACGACGTTGGCGCGTGCCAGCTCGACCTGTGCACGGTTCTCCTGCTCGACCGCAACGGCGAGCGCGCGGCGTTCCTCGGCCTTGGCCTGCGCGATTCGCTTGTCCGCCTCCGCCTGGTCCGTCTGCAGTTCGGCTCCGATATTCTTGCCGACGTCGACGTCGGCGATGTCGATCGACAGGATCTCAAAGGCCGTGTCCGCGTCCAGCCCTTTAGCCAGCACGGTCTTCGAAATGCCATCCGGATTCTCGAGCACCGCCTTGTGCGAATTGGCCGAGCCGATCGTGCTCACGATGCCCTCACCGACGCGCGCGAGGATTGTGTCTTCGCCGGCTCCGCCGACCAGCCGGTTGATGTTGGCCCGCACCGTTACGCGCGCGACGGCGATGAGCTGGATCCCGTCCTTCGCCATAGCGGCCACCTTCGGCGTGTTGATCACCTTCGGGTTCACGGAGACCTGCACCGCCTCGAGCACGTCGCGACCAGCAAGATCGATGGCCGCGGCTTTCTTGAACGGAAGCATGATTTCAGCCTTGTCGGCAGAAATCAGCGCTGTCACGACCCTGCCGACATCACCCCCGGCCAGGAAATGTGACTCGAGTTGATCGGTCGTGAGTTCGAGTTCCGCCTTCGTCGCGGCGATGAGCGGCAGAATGATGCTCGGCGGGTGGACCTTGCGCAGCCGCATCCCGATGAGGCTGCCGAGCGGCACGTGTACGCCGGATGCCAGGGCGGTGACCCAGAGGCGAAGGGGAACGGCCCATCCGATGATCGAGATCAACAGCAGTCCAAGAAACACGGCAAAGATGAGCCAGATGGCCGTCATATCATTCATAGGGTCGTCGCTTTCTGAATCGGTTCATCCATCCGAGGCGGACGAGGTTCCGTCGTCGGACGGCGCCTGCCTGACCACATACCGGTATCCGTCGACCCGAACGATCTTCACCGCAGCGCCCGCGTCAAGAAATGGCCCCTCGGTCATCACGTCGACGTGTTCCTCTCCGAACCGCGCCGTGCCGGAAGGGCGCAGAGCCGTCGTCGTGACGCCGACTTCGCCGACCCGCTCCTGCGGGGGCTGTCCGGCGAGATACCCGCCCTCGCGGCCGATCGACTCGGTCAGGATGATACCCTTCAGTGACCGGCTGTACGGGAGATGCCGTACGAGTGCATACGCAACCACGCCGAACACCAGGATGGATAGTGCCACGAAACCAAGTGATGAAATTACTTCAGACATACTTGGATAGCTCCCTACCATGCTGAGGGTTACGCTCGCGATCACGGCGAGCGCCCCACCTACTCCCGCCAGCCCCACGCCGGGGATAAGGAATATCTCGGCGGCGATGAGGGCGACGCCGAGCACCAGCAGCATCAGCTCTTCCATGCCGGCGAGGTTGACGATGTAGCGAGCGCCGAAGAAGGCGGCGAGGCTCGCGAGGCCGACGGCGCCCGCGAGTCCGAAGGTCGGCGTCTTGATCTCGATCATCAGGCCGAGGAAGCCGAGGCTGAGGAGCATCGGCGCCACCAGGGGATTCGACAGGAACCTGACGATCCCTTCCGCCCAGTTCGGCCGCGCGGAGATCGTCGCGGCGCCCGACAGCCCGGTCTGCCGCAAGAGCGCGTCGTAATCCTCCACCTCGCCCGTCGCGACGCCGAGCCGCACGGCCTCGGCGGTCGTCAAGGTGAGCAACTGGCCCGCCTCGACGACGCCCCGCACCTCGACCGCCTCGTCCACCATGGCGGCGCCGAGCTGCGGATCGAAGCCGCGTTCCTCCGCCAACGCGCGGAATTCTGAGCGCATCGCGCTGACCATTTTCTCCGAGGCCTTCACGCCCTGCCCGTCCACCGGCGTCGCGGCCCCGATCGTCGACCCGGGCCGCATGTAGAGCTCGTCCGCGGCCAGGCCGATCATGGCGCCGGCCGACAGGGCGCGGCGATTCACGTAGGCCAACACCCGGATGTCCGTCTCGCGCACATCGTCGATGATCTCCCACGCGGCGTCGATCCGGCCGCCGGGGGTGTCGATGTCGAGCACGATCGCCGCGGCTCCCTGCTCTTCCGCCTCGCGGATCGCCCGCCCGACGAAGGGCGCCAGGCCGAGCTCTATGGTGCCCGTCACGGGGATGCGGACGATGGCCTGCTCCTGGGCGGCATTGCGCCCGGGGGCACCGGCGAGCACGAGGGGGAGCGCCACGACCGCGGCCGTGACGAGCCCCGCCCGCATGGTCCGCGACGGTCGGCAGTGGGCGCCGAGGTTGGTCTTCATACGCCCAAGTTGGCCGGACGCAAGGGTGGGCGCCAGCGTGGGGACTACCGTTCAACTGCTGAGCGTCGGCCGCACTGATCCCGGGCTGCGGCGCGATTCACGTCCTGCTGTTAACTACATAGCATTGACCCTATGGGATCTTTGCGATTCTGCCATGTCGCAAGAATCACGGTCCGCGTATCTTATGAGGCTAAGGGTCGCCGCCGTGGCGACGCCTTTCCGCACAGCACGCGACGAAGAAAGAGGATTCCCGATGGCCGACAAGTTGATCGAGTTTGAAGTGAAGAACGGCGTGGCGATCATCACGATGACCGACCCGCCGGCGAACACATATACGCACGAGATGATGGTCGAGATGGACCAGGCGATCCTCAAGGCGCGTTTCGACGAGAAGGTCCACGTGATCGTGTTGACGGGGGCGGGCGAGAAGTTCTTCTCGGCCGGGGCCAACATCAACATGCTCCGTACCTCGGACCCCTACTTCAAGTACTACTTCTGCCTGCACGCGAACGAGACGCTGAATCGGTTGGAACAGACCCCGAAGCTGGTGATCGGCGCGCTGAACGGACACACCGTCGGCGGCGGGCTGGAGATCGCCATGGCCTGCGACCTGCGCATCGCGAAGAAGGATGGCGGCAAGGTCGGACTGCCCGAAGTGAACCTCGGCGTCCTGCCCGGCACCGGCGGTACGCAGCGCCTCGGCCGCATGGTCGGTAAGTCGAAGGCGATCGAATTGATGGTCGAGGGTACGACCTTCGGCTTCGACCGCGCGCTCGAACTCGGTATCGTCAACAAGATCTTCGAAGCCGAGAACTTCATGGAGAAGGTTCTCGAGTACGCTGGCGGCTTCGTACCGCCGAAGGCCGCCTCGCGCGCCGTCGGCCGGATCAAGCGGGCTGTCTGCAGCGGCGTCGAGGTGCCGTTCTCCGAAGGTCTGGCGATCGAACGCGAACTCCAGCAGCTGCTGTTCCAGGGGAACGACGCGAAGGAAGGCCTCGCCGCCTACCTGGAGAAGCGCGAGCCGGAGTTCTCCGGGAACTGATCGAGCGCGACCGTTCGATCCCGCGGGAACGTGATCGAAGCCTGAAGAGTCGACGCACCGCGGAAGTAGAACCAGAGTAGTAGCCACGCGCCGCATAATCGAAGGCACGCCGGGCCGGCACGCGCCGCCCGGTGTCTTCGCCCACTTCGCCAGCCAACACCGGATGTGAACAACCCATGGAACTACGCACCAGGCTACTGATCGGCGGCGAATGGGTCGCGGGATCGGATCGTTTCGCCACCGTGAACCCCGCCACGGAGGAGACGATCGCCGAGATCGAGGAGGCGGGCGCCGCCGAAGTCGACGCCGCCGTCCGCTCCGCGCGCGAGGCCTTCGAGAATCCAAAGTGGCGGGACATGGACCCGCACCGCCGGGCGCAACTTCTCTGGCGGCTGGCCGAGCTCGTCGACGAGAACGCGGAGTTCATCGCCGCGACGGAAACGAGCGACAACGGGAAGCCCCTGTTCGAGTCCTCGAAGGTCGACATCCCCTTCGTCGCCTCCAACCTCCGCTATTTCGCCGGCTGGGCCGACAAGCTGACGGGCGACGTGATCCCGGTTTCGGGCGGCTTCCTCAACTACACCCTGCGGGAACCGATCGGCGTCGTCGGCGCGATCATCCCGTGGAATTTCCCGCTCAACATCGCCTCGTGGAAGCTGGCGCCCGCCCTCGCGTGCGGAAATGCGGTGATCCTCAAGCCCGCCGAGCAGACGCCGCTCACGGCGCTCCTGCTGGGTGAACTCGCCCTCGAGGCCGGCTTTCCGCCGGGGATCCTCAACGTCATCCCGGGCCGTGGGCCGGTCACCGGCCAGGCGCTCGTGGAGCACGCCGGCGTCGACAAGATCTGCTTCACGGGCTCGACCGCGACGGGCCGCGTCGTGATGAAGACGGCGGCGGAGGGCCCGAAGAAGGTCTCGCTCGAACTGGGCGGCAAGTCGCCCAACGTCGTGTTCGCCGACGCGGATCTCGACGCCGCCGTGCGCGGCGCCCTGACCGGCATCTTCTACGGCAAGGGCGAGGTCTGCGCCGCCGGCTCGCGTCTGCTGATCGAGCGCTCCGTCCGCGAAGAGTTCGTCGAGAAACTCGCCGCGAAGGCCGCCGGAATGACCGTCGGCGACCCGACGGACTCGAAGACGCGGATCGGCGCACTCGTCTCCGCGGAGCAGCGCGACAAGGTCCTCAGCTACATCGAAGCCGGCCAAGAAGACGGAGCGAAGCTCGTGGCGGGCGGCAACCGAGCGGATGTCGGCGGCAAGGGCTACTTCGTCGAAGCGACGGTGTTCGACGAAGTGGATCCCGACTCGCGGATCGCGCAGGAGGAGATCTTCGGTCCGGTACTGGCTACGCTCACCTTCGACGACGTCGACGACGCGGTGTCGATAGCCAACCGCACCATCTATGGCCTGGCCGCAGGCGTGTGGACCCGCGACATCGGCAAGGCGCACCGGGTAGCGAAGGAGATCCAGGCCGGTACGGTCTGGGTCAACACGTACAACCGCTACGACCCCGCCTCGCCGTTCGGCGGCTTCAAGCAGTCGGGTTTCGGCCGCGACCTCGGCGAGATCGCGCTCCAGGAGTACACGCAGACGAAGAGCGTCTGGGTGGCGCTCGACTGATGTCCGGCCCGGTGGTTCGCGCCCCGAGTTCACCGTCCGACCGCGACCCGGTCCACGACCGCGACCCGCTCATTTGCGCGGCGCTCCGCACGCCGGTGGGCCGGCACGGCGGCGCGCTGGCTTCCGTGCGCCCTGACGACCTGCTCGCCGGCGTGATCCGCGCCCTCGTCGAACACAGCGGCGTCCCGCCGGAACGCATCGAAGACGTCGTGATGGGCTGTACGAACCAGGCGGGCGAAGACAATCGGAACGTCGCGCGCATGGCTGCGCTTCTCGCCGGCCTCCCCGTGGAGGTAGCCGGCCAGACCGTGAACCGTCTGTGCGGGTCCGGACTCCAGGCCGTGATCACGGCGTCCCACGCGATCCGCATGGGTGAGGGCGACGTATTCCTGGCCGGCGGCGTCGAGTCGATGTCGCGCGCGCCCTGGGTGACGCTGAAGCCGGAGACCGCGTACCCACGCCACGACCCGGTCTCGGCCGACACCACGGTGGGCTGGCGGTTCACGAACCCCGCCATGCCGGAGCGGTGGACTGTCGGGCTCGGGGAAACCGCGGAGGTGGTGGCGGAGAAGTACGGCGTCTCCCGCGAGGAGCAGGACGCGTTCGCCGCCGAGAGCCAGCGGCGCGCCGCCGTGGCGCTCGACGAGGATCGGTTCGGGCCGGAGATCGTCCCCGTGGAGGTACCACAGCGGAAGGGTCCCGCCCTGGTGGTAGAACGTGACGAGCACCCTCGTCCGGACGTGACCGCCGAAGGCCTCGCTCGACTTCGGCCGGTCTTTCGGAAGGACGGTTCGGTGACCGCCGGCAACTCCTCCGGGCTCAACGACGGTGCGGCGGCGATCCTGCTGGCCAGCCGAGCCGCAGCGGAAGAGCTCGGCCTCACACCGCTGGCCCGGGTCGGCCCGGCGGCCGTCGCGGGAGTCGAACCCGACTGCATGGGAATCGGCCCGGTCCCGGCGATCCTCAAGGCGCTCGACCGTGCCGGCCTCGCACCCGGCGACGTCGACCTCGTCGAGCTGAACGAAGCGTTCGCCGCGCAGGCCCTCCCCTGCATCCGCGAACTCGGCCTCGACCCGCGGATCGTGAACGTGAACGGAGGCGCGATCGCCCTCGGCCACCCGCTCGGCTGCACCGGCGCCAGGCTCGTGACGTCGCTCGTGCACGAAATGGGACGCCGGGGGTCCGACGTCGGCCTCGTGTCGATGTGCATAGGCGTCGGCCAGGGCATCGCGGCGGTATTTCACCGCGAGGGCTGAGTCGTACCCGCAATGCCGTGTCGATCCCTTGCCGCGGGGCCGTGAATCATCGAGCTTTGACCGCCTGTTGATGCTACGCTACGGCCGCCTCCGGCCGAGTAGCGTGAAGAGACCTCGAATCCCGGCCAGCAAGGACGTCCAGCCGCAGTGACCCACGATCCAGACATCCTCATCGAGCGAGACGGACCGATCGGCCGCCTGGTGTTCAACCGGCCTGAAAAGCTCAACGCCTTCTATGGCTCGATGCGCGACGAGGTCGGCGAGGGCCTGGAGGAGCTGGAGGCGGACGACAGCGTTCGCGTGGTCGTGATCACGGGCCGCGGGCGGGCCTTCTGCGCCGGCGCCGACGTCAACTACATGGCGGGACTCCTCGAGCAGGAGAACTGGGCCGAGGCCAACGCGCTCGTCGAGGCCGGCCGCCGCGCCATCCGTGCGGTGACCGGAATGCCGAAGCCGGTGATCGCGGCGCTCAACGGCCCGGCCGCGGGAGGCGGGGCGAACCTCGCCCTGTGCTGCGACCTGAAGATCGCCTCGGACAGAGCCTCCATCGGACAGACGTTCAACCGCATCGGCCTGCACCCGGACTGGGGCGGTACGTGGATCGTCCCTCGCCTGGTCGGGGCGGCGAAGGCCGCGGAGATGTTTCTGTTCGCCGACATGATCCCCGCCGACGAGGCCCTCGCGATCGGTCTCGTCAACCGCGTCGTTCCGCACGAGGAACTCGAGAACGCAACGGCGGAATGGGCCGAACGGCTCGCCGCGAAGCCGGTGCTCCCGATGGCCCTCGCCAAGGAAGCGATCCAGCGCTCCTGGACCTCCACGCTCGACGAGATGCTCGACTTCGAATCCATGGCGCAGGAGCGGTGCTTCCGCTCGGCGGACGCGCTCGAAGGCACACTCGCGTTCGCTGAGAAGCGCGCGCCGCGCTTCGGCCTGAGCGCCGATACGGAGAACGGACGATGACCGACAAGATGAACGTACGCCGGGCGACCGAGGACGACCTCGATGAGCTCGTCGCTCTCTGGTCCCACTACATCCGGGTCCACCGGGCAAATCCTGCGTACCAGCTCTGTAAGGCGGACGGCCTCGGCGAGCGGCGCAAGGTCTTCGCGGCGGCCGTCAGCGGCCCGGACTCCTGCGTGTTCGTCATCCCGCGCCAGGATGGCGGCCTCGACGGGATGATTACCTGCTTCGTCGAGAACAACACGGCGTACTTCATGCCGCCGATCTACGGCCGGCTGCAGACGCCGTTCGTACGGCCGGAGGCGCGGGGGCGCGGCTACCTGAAGCTCCTGCTCGCCGCGGCGCACCGCTGGGCGCGCGAACTCGAGCTCACCGAGGTCCGCCTGTTCACCAGCGCCTTCGACCCGTCGCCGAACGACCTTGCCGAGGAACTCGGATTCAAGGCGATCGAGATCGTCCGCAGACGCGCCATCGAATGGGACTATCCGCCGGGCAAGAGCCCCTTCGACGACCCGGACGATTGATGTCGTGTGAGTCGGTGCCGCGCGTGGCGGGCCCGGTCGCGGTACTCGGCGCTGGTACCATGGGCCGGGGCATCGCTCACGTCGCGGCGCTCGCCGGCTACGAGACGCGGCTGTTCGACCTCGACGCCGGAATTCTCGGGCGGGCGCTGGAGACCATCCGCACCAACCTCGACAAGGGCGTCGAGCTCGGAAAGGTGGCGCAAGCGGAGCGCGACACGGCACTCGACCGACTGCAGACGACCGTCGAGTTGTCCGCGGCGGTCGCCGGGGCCGACCTGGTCATCGAGGCGGTGCCGGAGCGGCTGGACCTGAAGCGATCGGTCTTCGGCGACGTCGCGGCGGCGGTCGGACCGCAGACGATCATTGCGTCCAATACCTCCTCCCTGTCGATCAGCGCGATCGCCGAGGGCGTCGACGGCGCCGAGCGCGTGATCGGGATGCACTTCTTCAACCCGGTTCACATCCTGTCTCTCGTCGAGGTGGTGCGTGGCGAGCGTACAACCGACCGGGTCGTCGAACAGGCCGTCGAGTTCGCCGAGCGTCTCGGCAAGGAACCGATCGTCGTCCGCGACTCTCCCGGGTTCGCCTCGTCCCGGCTCGGAGTAGCGCTCGGCCTCGAGGCGATCCGCATGGTGGAGGAAAGCGTCGCTTCGCCGCTGGACATCGACCGCGCGATGGAACTCGGGTATCGGCATCCGATGGGCCCCCTGCGGCTTACCGACCTCGTTGGGCTCGACGTCCGGCTCGAGATCGCGCGGTATCTGCACCGGGAGCTCGGCGGCGACCGCTTCCGGCCGCCCGAGCTGCTGGAGCGCATGGTGGAGGAAGGCAGTCTCGGCAAGAAATCGGGCCGGGGTTTCTACGATTGGTGAGATCGGTCTTCCGGCCGGTCGTGAGACATGATCTTCGGATGGAGCGTGATAGATGAGTGACGTGCTGAAGCTGGAGAAACTCGACGGGAGGGTCGCGGTGTTGACCTTCAATCGCCCCGACAAGATGAACGCGCTGAACGCGGAGGTCCGCCGCGCGCTGGCCGCCGCCCTGAAAGACCTCCGGCACGACGACGACGTTCGCGTGGTCGTCCTCACGGGCGCGGGCGACAAGGCGTTCATCGCCGGGGCGGACATCGCCGAGTTCAAGGACGCCGGCGCCGTAGAGCAGTACCGTTCGATGCAGGAGGGCAACATCTACTCGATGATGGAGGAGTTCCCCAAGCCCCTCATCGCGATGATCAACGGCTACTGCCTCGGCGGAGGCTGCGAGCTCGCCATGGCCTGCGACATCCGCGTCGCCTCCTCGCGGGCTCGCCTCGGCCAGCCGGAGATCAACCTGGGGATCATTCCCGGCGGCGGCGGTACCCAGCGTCTCCCGCGCCTCGTGGGCGAGGGGCAGGCCCTGCGCCTCATCCTGACCGGCGAGATGATCGGCGCCGAGGAGGCCGAGCGCATCGGACTCGTCGAGAAGGTCTACGCCCCCGAGGCGCTGCGCGATGAAACGCTCAAGATGGCCCTCGGCATCGCGGCCCGATCGCCGATCGCGCTCCAGGCCGCCAAGGAGTCGGTGCTGGTGGCGAGGCGCATGCCGCTCGACGAGGGACTGAAGTTCGAGCGCGCCTGGTTCGCCCTGCTGTTCTCGACCGAGGACAAGGACGAAGGCGTGAACGCCTTCCTGGACAAGCGGGAGCCGGTCTTCAAGGGCACATGACCGGGGACGCGACTCGCGATCGCTGGCGACCTGACACGCGCATCGCTGGCGACCGGACGCGCGACGGCCCCGATCGGATCTCTCCGGTCGGGGCCGTTCGCGTGGCAGGTGGGTCGCGGAACCTACTCGCCGAGTACGCTCACGGTCTTCCTGCCTCCGCGGCGGTCCGCGAAGGTCACGTATCCGTCGGACAGAGCGAACAATGTGTCATCTCGACCGCGGCCCACGTTGCGGCCCGGATGGATGCGTGTGCCGCGCTGGCGGACGATGATGTTCCCCGCCACGACGAACTCGCCGCCGTAGCGCTTCACGCCGAGATACTTCGGGTTGCTGTCCCGCCCGTTCCGGCTGGAACCAACCCCTTTCTTATGCGCCATAGGTCACTTCCCTTCCTGTTCCTTGATCACGGCCTGCACGTCGCTCTTCAAGATGCGGCCGTCCTTCCCGGTCCCTTCGACGCTCGCCAGGTCGATCCCCGCTTCTTCGGCGAGTTCCTTTGCCGTCGGCGTAGCGTCGATCGCCGCGGCCGCGGCCGTCTCTGCGGCCTCTTCGACGTCGCTCTTCAGCACGCGGCCGTCTTCGCCCGACCCCTCGACGGCTTCCAGATCGACTCCGGATTCTTCCGCCAGCTCACGCGCGGCGTCGGTCGCCTCGTCGTGCTGCTCGGCCTCGACCGCGTGCTCGACGTCGCTCTTCAGGATCCGGCCGTCTTCGCCGGTGCCCTCGAGCGTTGTGATGTCGATGCCCGCTTCAGCCGCCAGTTCGATCGCCGCATCCGTGGCGTCGATACCGGTGTCAGCGGGGGCGGCGGTGGCCTTCTCGGCCTTCGGCTTCGCGGCCGGCTTCTGCTCCGCAGCCGGCTTCGTCTTAGCGGCGGGTTTGGGCTTCGCCGTCTTGCCGCTGCCGAACTCGATGTCTACGACACGGACCTCGGTGAACTTCTGCCGATGGCCCTGCTTTTTCCGATAGCCCTTCCGGCGCTTCATCTTGTAGACGATGATCTTCTCGCCCTTGCCATGCCGGAGCACCTCCACGGCGACCGAAGCGCCCTCGAGCGCGGGCCGGCCGATGAGGACGTCGGCATCGGTGGACTTCTGCGCGAGCAGCACCGTGTCGAACGTCACCCGGTCACCGGGTTCGGCCGACAGGCTCGGAATCCGGAGCTTCAGATCCGGCGTTGCGCGGAACTGCTTTCCTTTTGCCTCGAATATGGCGTACATCTGCATTGTATCTCTGTTCGTGTCCATCTTGATCGGAGCCCAGAAGAATAGGCTCCGTTTCGGCTCGTGTCAATCAGGCCACGGCATAGCGCGACGTGACGTCCGTATCGGCCGGCGCCGCCAGGAGGCGGTACTCGTCGTGCCCCATGATGGGGTCGTCGCGGACGTCGAGATCCAGGCCGGCCTTCTCGCCCAGTTCCCGGAGGAAGGCGGGTTCCTCTTCAAGCAGATAAAGCGCGACGCTCGGGTGGACCCGCAGCGTCAGGTCGCGTTTCTCGCCGTCGTGCTGGGCGCGGAGGATCGAGCGCTCGATCCGGCGGACCACGGTGTCCGGGCTGAGTACCCTTCCCGTCCCCCCGCAACTGTCGCAGGGCACGGTCATCATCTGGATGAGGCTCGGCCGTACGCGCTGGCGGCTCATCTGCAGCAGGCCGAGGTCGGTGATCCCGAACAGCTTCGTGCGCGCCCGGTCGCGCCCGACGTGGCCGCGCATCTCCTGCAGCACTTTGTCGCGGTTCGCCTGCTCATCCATGTCGATGAAATCGCAGACGATGATCCCACCGATATCGCGCAGTCGAAGCTGCCGGGCGATCTCAGAGGCCGCCTCGAGGTTCGTGCGCAGAATCGTCTTCGCGGGATCTTTGCGACCCGTGTAGCTCCCGGTGTTGACGTCGATCGCGACGAGCGCTTCGGTGTGCTCGATCACGATATGGCCGCCGGATTTGAGCTCTACCCGCCGACGGAACGCCACCTGGATCTCGTCCTCGATGCCGAAGGTTTCGAAGATCGGCCGGTCCTGTTCGAACAGCTTGATCCGGTCGAGCAGTTCCGGACTGACGCGTCCGAGGTACGACTTCGCCTGGTGGGCGAGTTCGCTGGAGTTGACGGTGAGCAGGTCCACCTTGCCGCTGAACACGTCGCGGATCAGGCCGGATGTCATCTCGGCTTCCTGATGGACCAGCGCCGGAGCCTTCACGCTCTTCGCGCGGCGCTGAATCTTGATCCACGTCTTCCGCAACGTGGAGAGTTCGTCCTGCAGAGCCTTCTTGGTCAACTCTTCACCGACCGTGCGGACGATGAGTCCGCCGCTCTTCCGGCCAAGCGCGTCGCGGGCGATCGATCGCAGCCGCGAACGTTCCTCGCGATCGCCGATCTTCCGGCTCACGCCGACGTTGGACCCGGCCGGAATGAAGACGATGAAGCGTCCCGGCATCGAGATCTGGCTGGTGACGCGCGGGCCCTTCGTGCCGATCGGCTCCTTGGTCACCTGCACGAGGAGATCCTGGCCCCGCTTCAGGACATCCTGGATCGGAGGGTAGTTCTTGTTGCGGCGGTCCCGCCGGCCGTTACCGCCCCGTCCGTTCTCGTTGCCGTCGCCGTTGCCGCTGCCGTCGCCCGCTTCGTCGTCATCCTCGTCATCTTCGTCCTCCGCCGCTTCCTGGATGTCGGATGCGTGCAGAAACGCCGACTTCTCGGTGCCGATGTCAACGAAGGCCGCCTGGATGCCCGGCAGGACCGCTTCGACGCGGCCCAGGTACATGTCGCCGACCATCCGCTGTTCCTCGTCGCGCTCGTGCATGAGCTCGACGAGACGTCCGTCTTCCACGATCGCGACCCGGGTCTCGGCCCCGGCCGCGTCGATTACAATTTCCCGTCGCATTGTGGTCCTCTCTCCGGCTCACCCTGCGGTGAGGCGGAGGCGTGTCATCTCGCCTTGCTGGTGCTGGGCAGTCGCTGGTGCGAGCGGCTCAGCCGTCCAGACTCGCGAGGAGTTCGCGGGCGATCACCATTCGCTGGATCTCGCTCGTGCCCTCTCCGATTTCGGTGATCTTCGCGTCGCGCATCATGCGTTCGACGGCGTACTCGCGTGAGTAGCCGTAGCCGCCGTGGAGCTGGACGGCATCGATCGTCACGTCCATGGCCGTCTCCGACGCGAAGAGCTTCGCCATGGACGCTTCCTTCTTGTGCGGCTGGCCGTTCATGCGGAGCCAGGCCGCGTGGTAAGTCATGAGCCGTGACGCGTGGATGCGCATAGCCATGTCCGCCAGCTTGAATTGAATGCCCTGGAACTGGTTGATCCGCTGTCCGAACTGCTCGCGCTCGTTCGTGTAGCGCAGGGCCAGTTCGTAGGCTCCCTGGGCGATCCCCAACGCGTGCGCGGCGATGCCGATGCGCCCGCCGTCGAGGGTGTCGAGAAACACTTTGAAGCCCTCGTCCTCGGGTCCGAGGCGATTCTCCTCCGGCACCTCGACGCCGTCGAGGATCAGCTCACGCGTGTCCGAAGCGTTCCACCCGAGCTTGCGCAGCTTCTGGCCCGTCTTGAATCCGGCCATCGGCTCCAGGTCGTCGCTATGCCCGAATCCGAGCTCCTTCGCCCGGTCGAGATCGCACGATTCCTTGTTCATGATGAACGCGCTGATGCCCTTGTTGCCCTTCTCGGGAGACGTAGCCGCAGCGATGACGAAGATCTCGCCCACGCCGCCGTGCGTGATCCAGGTCTTCTGGCCATTGATGATGTACTTCGCCCCCTTCTTCACGGCCGTCGTGCGGAGGCCGCTGGCGTCCGATCCGGAGCCGGGCTCCGTCAGGCCGAACCCGCCAAGCACACGTCCACTGGCAAGGGGCGTGAGGTACTTGTCCTTCTGTGCGTCGGTTCCCCACCCGAAGAGCGGATAGGCGCAAAGCGACGTGTGCGCGCCCACCATGATCGAATGGCTGGCGTCGATGCGGGCGAGTTCCTCGCCGACGATCACCGCGGCGAGCAGGTCCATGTCCGCGCCGCCGTACTGCTCGGGCCACGGGATCCCGAACAGTCCGAGTTCGGACATTTTCGCGCCCGATTCCCAGGGAAATTCCTCAGCCTCGTCGTGGTACGCGGCGACGGGCGCGATTTCTGATTCGGCGAACTCGCGCACCATGTCACGCAGCATCCGGTGATGGTCTTCCAGATACAGGTCGAAACCCGTCATGTCCCTGATCTTTTTGTTGGTTGTAGCGCGGAAGGACGCGGTGAAGTCTCGTCCCGGCACCGAACGGACGGTTCGGAGCCGATGCAACGTACGCCGCCGCCGCCGATTGGGAAACGGGGCGGCGGCATACGCGCGAATCAGCCCGCGGGACCCCGGTTGCGGGGGGCGGCGCTCA
This sequence comes from Gemmatimonadota bacterium, assembly GCA_051004775.1. Taxonomy (GTDB): domain Bacteria; phylum Gemmatimonadota; class Gemmatimonadetes; order Palauibacterales; family Palauibacteraceae; genus JARFPW01. The sequence continues at coordinate 16,710 of JBPCJZ010000098.1, read as the reverse complement.
GAGAGCGGGCAACCGGTAGCGTTCGAGCCAGCGGAACTCGAGTTCGTCGGAGCGGGTGAGGTAGACCGACCCGTTGCCGAACCCGACCAGGCGCCGTCCCGCGGGCAGCCGCCGCCGCGTTCCCTCGAAGCGTCGTCATATCGCCCGTCTCCCTCGTCATTTATCTCGTCGGACCTCGGCTGCGTCGCCTGGCGCGCTGTCAGACTATGGACGCGCGTGGCCATCCGGGAGTTTTGCCCGGGGTCGAACTTGTCGCCCCTCCGCACGCGCGTCGCACAGGTCGCACCCGGCGCATCGCGGGGCGTCCTCGCCGAAGTACGCCGCGATGGCTCGCCGCCGGCACCGCCGTTCGATCACATACCCGCGCATGGCCGTCAGGCGCCGGTGCCCCGCGACGCGACCCGAGCGATTGAGCTCCCGCAGGCGCGCCCGGTGAAGCCGCGCACCGCCCGGCAGGGTGAGGAGCAGACAGCGCGACGGCTCGCCGTCGCGGCCGGCGCGTCCCGCTTCCTGCACGTAGGCCTCGAGCGCGCCCGGCATTCCGAGATGGGCCACGAGCCGGACGCGTGGATGGTCGATCCCCATGCCGAACGCCGACGTCGCACAGATGACGCTGTCGTCTGCGTTCAGCCAGGCGCCCTGGGCCCTCGATCGCCGCACGTCATCCAGGCCGGCGTGATACGCCAGGGCCGTGATGCCGACTCGCCGAAGGGCGGCCGCGCAGCCCGCCGCAAGCGCCCTGGTCGGCACGTAGACGAGTCCCGCTCCGTTCTCGCACGCGCCGAGCGCCTCCCCGACCAGGGTCACGGCCGAGGCCATCGAACCGGCCCGCCGGACCGCCCATCGCAGGTTCGGCCGATCGACCGGCGCGGCGAAGTCGGCGGGCCGGCGGAGCTCGAGCTGGCGCGCGATATCTGCGCGTGTCGCCGGTGTCGCGGTCGCGGTGAACGCGGCGACCGGAGGGCGGCCGATCGCCGCGCCGAAACGCCCGATCCGGCGGTACTCCGGACGAAAGTCGTGTCCCCATTCACTGATGCAGTGGGCCTCGTCGACGACGATACGTCCCGGACGGGCCCTGCGGGCGACCTGGACGAAGGGCTTCGACGCCAACCGTTCGGGTGTCACGTAGAGGAGAAAGGGACCGCCCGCCACGAGGCGAGCCAGCATCCGGCGACGCTCGGGCTCGGAGGAGGTGGACGTGAGCGCAGCCGCGTCGATTCCATTCCCGCAGAGCGCCGCTACCTGGTCGTGCATGAGGGCAATAAGCGGCGACACGACGATGACCGGACGCGGCGAGAGGAGAGCGGGAAGCTGGAAGCAGATCGACTTCCCCGCCCCGGTCGGTAGCACGGCCAGGACGTCGCGACCGGCGAGCATCGCCTCCACGATCGGGCGCTGGCCCGGCCTGAAGTCCGGATGCCCGAACCGTTCTCTGAGCGCGGCACCCGCCGCGTCGCGGATCTCGGGCCCCGGGTCGGAACCCATAGAGGACAAGTCGGGCGCCACGGAGCGCGGGTCGTCGTCCGTCGGAAGTGGCTTCATGATAGCCTGAAGTCTGTGCGCCGCGGTCACCGATGCCTCAATCGAAACCGCCCGCGACATGCTGTTGACGCTCGCTTGACCGGGGACGGGAACCTCGTTCCGCACGACTCGAGCGAGGAGGTTCCGATGAGAGTGCACGGAAGGAAGGAAGCGGTCTTAAACGCCCTGACCGCGCTGGTGGCCGTCGCGGCCGCCTTCATGCTGGTAAACGATCGCGTGCTGCCCGCGCTCGCCGAACGGACGAACGTCAGCGAGGGCGAATCCGTGGGCGATCCGCTGCTCCTGCGCGGTATGGACGGAGCGGACACGATTCGTATCGGTGCGGACGATACGGCGGTGCTCGTGCTGTTCCAGTCGACGTGCCCCGTCTGCGAGCGTACCGCCCCGGACTGGGCCGGACTGGCCGCCGCGGCGCCGGGTCGCCTGTTCGCGATCGGCCTCGAGGCCGACGCTGACGCACTCGAATGGCGCGAGCGTGAGCTGTCGGGCGTCCGGCTCGTATCTCCGTTTGATCGCTCCGCTTTCCTGGAGCGGTTCCGCATCCGGGCCGTCCCGACAACCCTGCTGTTCGTCCGCGGACGACTGCTGATGCATCGCATCGGGCCCCTGCTGCCCGAAGACCTCGCCCGGATCGGCCGGGCGCTCGGAGAGTCCCGCCCTCGGGGTGCGGCGGGCGCTCCATTTCACCCAACCGGGAGGAGAATATGAGGAGAATCGTGCTGGCCGCGGCAGCCGCGGCAGTGCTCGCCACGGGACCACCGGAGGCGGACGGAAGGACCGCACGGGATCCGGAAGCGGAGTGCACGGCCTACTGCGGAGACCTGGCGGCGAGGCGATGTGACGACGTCACCAGCAACTGGTGCAACGCCTACATCGTCGGATGTCTCGCCGGCTGCGGCATCGCGCACCTGTGACGCCGTCGCCGTCCACCGAGTTCAACGAGTCACAGACAACCGAGGAGAATGGACATGAAACGCTTGATCACGGCGCTGGCCGCCCTTGTAGTGCTGCTGGGCGGCGGGCCGGACCTGAAAGTCGCGGAGGCGACGGCGGCGAAGGCCGCCGAAGCCGAGTGCTGCTGGCTCTACTGCGAGGCCTATCGCGGCATCTGTCAGTACACGTTCGATGTCGACAACGAGTTCTGCGACGCCTGGTATCGGGGGTGCATCGACGGTTGCAGGTATCCGGGCGGCCCGACTTCCTAGGCCCGGCGCGGTAAGACGTGGCGGGGTGCGTGAGGGCCGGAGAGCGCTGGCGCGGAGCGTCGGCGCCTCTCCTCACGCGCCCGTCCCGGCTCTTCGCGGGGTCGCCCCTGGCAGAGGGCCGCCGCTGGCAGATCGCGCCGCTGGCAGATCGCTGACGAACCGCTAGGGGACGAGCGACCCGCTCAGGGGCTCCCCCTCCGCCCGGTCGCCCCACGCCACGACCGAAGCGGCGACGATCGCCGAGAGAACCGTACCCGCGACCACGAGCACCGGAACGCCAACGCCCGCCTGCAGTCCGGCCATCCCGAGCCCGAGACGCACGGGATACACGTAGAACAGCTGCCAGGCCGCGAGGACGACGCCGACAACCATCCCCTTTTTCGCGAACGATCGACCGGGAATATACGGATAGAGAATTCCGAACCCGAGGCCCCACAGCCCGCCCAGCAGGGTCCGTTGCCACCACTCGAAGGGGCTCAGATCGACGTCGACGCTGGCTCCGACGAGCGCGGGCAGACCTACCCAGCCGGATGTCTCGGTAAGCACGCCGTGCAGCAGGCCGGCCAGGATTCCGCCCAGGAGGCCGAGGCCTATGCGGGTGCTGAGGTCCAGTCGACCCTCGCGGCCGGCTCCGTAGGCCGTGCCTCCCAGCGCCACCCCCGCCGCCGCGAGCCCGGCGACGAGCAGGAGAATTCCGCCGGAGAGCGCCAGCCGCTCCCCGATCATCAGGAGCCGCCAGCCCGCGATCCCAAGCACGGCCGCGATGGCGAGCGGGAGGGTGCGGACGGCCGGGGCCGAAGACCGCGTCTCGGCCGGGGTCGGTTCGCTCATGCCTCAGTCCTCTTTCTTCCTGTTCAGGAACCGGTCGATGCCGTCGCGGCAGTCGTCGGTCAGGCGTGCCAGGGCGTTCACGTCGGCGCCCGCGCCGATCGCGGCGGCGAAGTCCGCGCCGTCGATCTGATAGAGCAAGCGTTTCGTCAGGGCGACGGCGGAAGCACTCGCGCCGGACAGGTCGGCCAGGAACTCAGCGGCGGCATCGTCGAACCCGGCGTCGGGCCACACACGGTTGACCATGCCGTAGTCCGCCGCGGTAGCCGCGTCGATCGTCCGCCCGAGCGCCACGAGCTCGAACGCTCGCGTCTCGCCCATGGACCGCCGCAGGATGGCCATCACCATGGCCGGAACGAAGCCGATGCGGACCTCCGGGTAACCGAACGAAGCGGACGCCGACGCGACGACGAGGTCGCAGGCCGTCGCGAGCCCGCAGCCGCCCGCGAGGGCGCGGCCGTGCACGACGGCGACGATCGGCTTGCCGAGCCACCGCATCGCCAGGAAGAGATCCCCGAGCGCTCGCGCGTTCGCGAGGTTCTCGAGCACCCCCTCGTCCACGGAATCGCGTACTTCCTGCAGATCGGCGCCCGCGCAGAAATCCGGACCCGCGCCGCGCAGGGCGATCACCCGGATCGCGGCGTCGGCTTCGAACTCGCGGAATGCCGCGCTCAGGTCCGCCACCAGCTCGGCGTTCAGGGCGTTGCGGCGCTCCGGACGATCGAGCGTCAGCGTCGCGATGCCCCGTGCCGCGTCGACGTCGCGACGGATGGTGCTACCCACGATCGACCGCCCCGCCCGGGCCCCCGGCGGGAGCGCCACCGTCCAGCGCGCCGCCGATCGGCCGGCCGGGCGCTTCCCCCGCCAACACGCGATCACAGGCCGCGAGCACGTCCTCGGGCACCTCGACTTCGAGGCCCATGACGGACGCCGCGAAGGTCTTGCCCTGCGCGTCGAGCATCAGCGAGACCGTGCCGCCGCCGCCGAGCGATTCGTGCAGCAGGAAGTTCAGGGCCCCCAGGTTCGGAAGCTCGAAGCGCTCCACGTCGCCGAAACATATGTTATTGAAGTACTGCTTTATACGTTCCGCCGTTACTTCTTTTACCAACACAGGATACGCGGTTTCGACAATGGCGATGACGCCGATGTTCGCCGTGTCACCCTTGTCGCCCGATCGCGCGATGGCGATGCGTCCGAGCGGCGCCTTCACGAGGCCTCCACGACTTCGACCCGGAGCTCGCTCTCGACTGCGTCACGGTCGATGAGCGCCGGCCAGTACGCCATGACTTCCTGCACCCGGGGACGTCCCCCGGCAAAACCCGTGACGCTCGGAGGACCGGCCAGGATGAGGGGCGCAATCTCGCGAGTGAACCGCTCGACGGCCTCGCGATCCTGCGAGCGCACACCCACCCGGAGCTGCACTTCGGGCAGGTCCACCGCGCAGTCGGGCTCGCGCCCGGAGCACGCTCCCGCTCCGACGTACTCGGTGCGGATCTCGTCGTACTCGAGCCCGAGGTTGGCGAGCCGGGCGCGTAGGATCTCGTCGGCGCGGCGCGCCTTCTCGAGCGCGTCGGGCCAGACGTAGGTAAGGCTGCCCGTCGCCTTCCATCCCGCGTGGTAGGCGATCGAGACCTTCAGCATGTCGGTCTTCGGACCGCCGCGGACGCCGTGCACCCGGACGCGGTCGTCCCCCAGGTCGCTGAGCTGGATGGTCGAAAAGTCCGCGACGCAGTCCGGCGTGATGTAGTCGAGCGGGTCGCCCATCTCGTACACGAGCTGCTCAGTCACCGTGGCCCAGGTCACACGGCCGCCGAGATCGGGATGCTTGGTGACGACGAAGCTGCCGTCTTCCTCGGCCTCGATGATCGGATACCCTGGCGTCACGAGATCCACGCCCCGCCAGTCGAACAGGGTGTTGCCGCCGCTCGCCTGCGCGCCGCATTCGTTGATGTGGCCCGCGACCACCCCGGCGGCCAGGCGATCCCAGTCCTCGGTGCTCCATCCGAACTCGTGGGCGAGAGCCGCATAGGTGAGCGCCGTGTCGGTCGAGCGCCCGGTAATCACGATGTCGGCCTGGCGCTGGAGCGCCTCCAGCAGTGGGGCCGCGCCGATGTACGCGTTCGCGCTGTACACCTCGTCGCGGATCGTCTCGAGCGGCTCCCCCGTCTCCATGTTGCGCAGCTCGTGGCCCGCCGCGAGCAGTTCGTCGAGGCGGTCCATCAGCCCGTCACCGTGTACCGTCGCGATGCGCAGCGGCCGTGACGTCTCGATTTCGCGGAGACCCTCGACCAGGGCCTCGCGGCACGCAGTCGGATTCACCCCGCCCGCGTTCGTGAGGATCCGTACGCCGCGATCGACCAGTTCGGGCGCGAGGTCGAGCGCAAGTTCGACGAAATCCTTCGCGTAGCCCGCCGACGGGTCGCGCTGCCGCTGCTTCTGCATGATCGACATCGTGATCTCGGCCAGGTAGTCGAGCATCAGGTAGTCGATCGGCCCGTGCATGATCTGCAGTTTCGGCGCCTCCTGCCAATCGCCCCAGAACCCCTGCCCCGAGGCGACCCGGACCTTCCGGCTCGCGTCAGGCATCGGTCGCCACCGGCAGGCCGAAGGTCCCGATGTGCGGACCCGGATTCTCGAGCGAACAGCGGAGCGCCAGCCCGAGAATCTCGCGCGTTTCCTCCGGATAGATGACCGCGTCGACGAAGCCGCGTGCCGCCGCGTAGCGCGCGTCGAGCTGCCGGTCATACTCGGCCCGGGTGTGCTCGATCGCGGCCTGGGTATCCGGGTCGAGTTCGGTGCCCTGTTTGCGCGCCAGGTCCATCTTCGGACCGTGCACGGCGCGCACGGCGGATTCTCCTTCCATGACTCCCATCCGGCCCGTGGGCCAGGTGAAGATGAAATCGGGGTCGAAGCCCTGCGCCGCCATCGCGTAGTAGCCCGCCCCGCTCGCGTGGTTCGTCGTGAGGACGATCTTTGGCACCCGCGCTGTCGCCATCGCCTCGACCATGTGCGCTCCCGCGCGGATGATCCCGGAGTGTTCGGCCTCGACGCCGACCATGAATCCACTGACGTCCTGCACGAACAGGAGCGGAATCCGGTGCCTGTCGCACATCTCCATGAAGTAGGCGACCTTCTCCGCGCTGTCTGCGTAGATGATGCCGCCGAACTTCGGGGGCCCGCCCGCCGGGTTCTTGAACATGGTCCGGCGGTTGGCGATCACGCCCACGCGCCGCCCCTGCAGACGCGAGACCGCGGTCAGCATCTCCGGCGCGTACTCGGCCTGGAACTCGTCGAATCGCCCCTCGTCGAGGATCGTGTCGAGCACGTCGCGCACGTCGTAGGGCTGGCGATGATCCCCCGGCAGCAGCTCGTAGGCCTCCGCCGGCGCGCGGGCCGGGTCGCGCGGGGCGTCTTCGGGCGCGCCGATGCGCGAGGGCGGAAGATCCGATACGAGGTCGCGGAGCTTCGCGATACACGCCTCGTCGTCGGGCACCACGTAGTGCGCTACGCCCGAGATGGCGTTGTGCGTGCGCGCGCCGCCCAGCTCCTCCCCCTCCACGTCCTGCCCGGTGGCGCCCTTCACGAGGTTGGGTCCGCCGAGGCCCATGAAGCTCGTCCCTTCGACCATGACGATTACGTCCGACAGGGCTGGCAGATACGCGCCGCCCGCGATGCACTGGCCCATCACGGCGGCGAGCTGCGGCACCTCGAGGTAGTGCCGCATGATCGAGTTGTAGTTGAAGATCCGGCTCGCGCCATATTTGCCGGGAAACACGCCGCCCTGGTAGGGGAGATTGACCCCGGCGGAGTCAACGAGATAGACGATCGGCACCCGGCAGCGCATGGCGATCTCCTGGGCGCGGAGGATCTTGCCGATCGTCTCCGGCCACCAGCTCCCCGCCTTGACCGTGGCGTCGTTGGCCACGATCACGACCACGCGGCCCCTTACCTCGCCGAGACCCGTCACGACGCCGGCCGCGGGCGCCTGGCCGTCGTACTGGTCGTACGCCACGAGAAGTCCGATCTCGACGAAGCGCCCGCCCTCGTCGACCAGGCGGTCGACTCGCTCGCGGGCCGTGAGCTTGCCGCGCGAATGCTCGCGTTCGACGCGCTTTGCGCCGCCCCCCTGCCGGATGTCCGTCTCGAGCCGCCGAACCTCGTCGGCGAGCTGCGTCATGCGTGACGCTTCAGCCGTCATCCGACCCCGCGCCGGAGCGATGCTCGGCATGCCACGAACGTATGTAGTCGACCGCGTCGCTCGTCGTGGTGCCCGGACCGAAGAGCTGCCCCACACCGCGCGCCCGTAACGCCTCGACATCCTCGGCCGGAATGATGCCGCCGCCCGTCAGGAGCACGTCGTCCATGCCGTTCTCCGCCATCAGGTCGAGCACCCTGGGAAACAGGGTCATATGGGCGCCGGAGAGGACGGAGAGCGCCACCACGTCGACGTCCTCCTGCAGGGCCGTCGCGGCGATCTTCTCGGGCGTCTGGTGGAGGCCCGTGTAGATGACTTCCATCCCGGCGTCCCGGAGCGCGGCCGCGATGACCTTCGCGCCGCGATCGTGGCCGTCGAGGCCGGGTTTGGCGACCAGCACTCGGATCTTGTTGTCGGGCATCGATGAATCCGGCTCGAGCAGCGTTCTGTGTGAGCCCCGACGAGGATCGCGGGAGCGGGCCGAACTTATGGCCCCGGGCGCGGCGGCGGCAACGCGGCGGAGGGTCAGTCGCGGTAGAACTGTCCCGCGAGCAGCACCTTTCCCTTGTGGCGGACTTCGAGCACCATGCCGGCTTCGACCGGTGGGACGGTCTGTCCGAGACGCGAATCGAACTCCAGCCGGGTGCGGGCCCCCTTCACGGTGGCCGTTCCGAGGACGACGTCGGCGACGACGAACTCCACCACCGCCCCGTCGGGCAGTTCGAGCCCCGTGACGTGAGCCTCGAACTCGGAGAAGCCGTCGGAGCGTCCTTCCCGCTCGGCTTTGCCTCGGGCGTTCAGGGCGACCGCATCTTCGTCCACCGGGCGCAGCTTCGCCTCGAAATCGGACGTCGCGCGCGATCCGAACCTGATCGTTCCGCCACCGCCGAGGACGGCGGCGACCGCGGCCACGATGACGACGAGCCCCGCGACGAGCGTCAGGGACATCCGTTGCTCCGGCCCGCCGCCCTCGCCCTCAGAACCCCACCGGCTCCTTGAACCGCCCGTACACGCCCTCGAGGGTGTGACGGATCTCGCCGAGAGTCGCGTAGGCCCGCGCCGCGTCGAGGATCGGCGGCATGAGATTCTCGTCGTCGCGCGCGGCAGACTCGAGATTCACGAGTGCCCGGTCGACCGCGCCCTGGTCGCGCTCGGCCCGCAGGCGCTCCAGGCGCTCGCGCTGGCCGACGCCCGCCGACTCGTCGATGCGGAGGATCTCGATCTCGTGCTCGTCCTCTTCGACGAATGCGTTCACGCCGACCACCGTGCGCTGGTCGGTTTCCATCTCGTCCTGGAAACGCCGCGCCGAGGCCGCGATCTGCGCCTGGAAGTATCCCGCCTCGATGCCCTCGACGACTCCGCCCAACTCGTCGATCTCGGCAAAGATGGCCTCCGCCTCCGCTTCGAGCTGGTTCGTCAGGCTTTCGACGAAGTAGGAACCGGCGAGCGGGTCGATGGTGTTGGGCACCCCCGTCTCGAAGGCAAGGATCTGCTGCGTGCGGAGCGCGATGCGCACGGCCGCCTCGGTGGGCAGGGCCAGCGTCTCGTCCATCGCGTTTGTGTGCAGCGACTGGGTTCCGCCGAGCACCGCGGCCATCGCCTGGTACGCAACGCGCACGATGTTGTTGTACGGCTGTTGAGCGGTGAGCGTCACGCCGGCCGTCTGAGCATGCGTGCGAAGCCGCCAGCTCTCGGGCCGCTTGGCCCCGTATACGTCACGCATGTGGCGCGCCCAGATCCGCCGGCCCGCGCGGAACTTCGCGATCTCCTCGAAGAAATCGTTGTGAACGTCCCAGAAGAACGAGAGGCGCGGCGCGAACTCGTCGACGTCGAGCCCCCGGGCGATCCCCTCTTCGACGTAGGTGAAGCCGTTCTTGAGCGTGTAGGCCAGCTCCTGCACCGCGGTCGAGCCCGCCTCCCGAATGTGGTATCCCGAGATCGAGATCGTGTTGAAGTTCGGGGCGTGCTCCGCCGACCACTCGAACACGTCGGTGATCGCCTTGAGCGCCGGGCGCGGGGGAAAGATCCAGGCGTGCTGCGCCTGATATTCCTTGAGGATGTCGTTCTGGATCGTGCCGCGCACCTTCTCGAACGGTACTCCCTGTTTCTCGGCGGCCGCGAGCAGAAAACAGTACAGCATGATCGCCGGGCCGTTGATGGTCATCGAGACGGAGACCTTGTCGAGCGGGATGCCGTCGAACAGCGTCTCCATGTCCGCGAGGCTCGCAATCGCGACGCCGCACTTGCCTACCTCGCCCTCCGACAGCGGATCGTCGGAGTCGTATCCCATCAGCGTCGGAAAATCGAACGCGACGGACAGCCCGGTCTGGCCGCGCTCGAGGAGGAACTTGTAGCGCTCGTTCGTCTCCTCCGCGGTCGCGAAGCCGGCGAACAGCCGCTTGGTCCACAGGCGCGTGCGGTACATCGTGTGGTACGGCCCGCGCGTGAACGGATACTCGCCGGGCATCCCGAGGTCGGTCGCGTAGTCGAACTCGGGGAGCGAGGCGGGCGTGTATACCGGCTCGATCTCGCGGCCCGACACGGTGGTGAAGTCCGTGTCCTGGCGCGTCGGCGTTCCGGCCGTCGACTCTTCCCAGGCGCGGAGGGCCGCTTCGACCTCCGCCAGTTCACGGCGGCGGCGCTGCACTTCCTCGCGGAGTTCGGAGCCGGCGTCAAGCGGATCGTCGAGAATATGATGCATCAGCGGTTCCTTGCGCGGTTTCGTCTGAATTTCGCGTCAATATAAGGGCCTGAGCGGCCTCTCGCCCTACGGATTGACGCGGGCCGCTATACGCCGGGCGATCTCGTACGGTGACTCGCCGTCCCGGAACAGGTCTCCGTCGCCCGTCGCGGCGAGTTCCTTCGCCCACTCGGAAGCGGCGCGGCGGCTCACCGTGCGCTCGAGCACCAGGCGCGTGTGTTCGAGCGCCGCGGCGCGGCGGCGGCGTTCGAGCAGGCCCGTCGCCGCCAGATGCTCCAGGTGGCCGTCGAGCGCTTCGGCCAGCTCGACGATCCCCTCACCGGTCGTCGCGACGGTCTTCAGGATCGGGGGCTCCCAGGTCGCGAGACCCGCCTCGCGTTCGGCGGCGGTCGTGCGCTTCCGGCGCAGTCCGTCGACCACGCGGATCTCCTTCGCCAGCCGATCGGCTCCGGGGCGATCGGCCTTGTTCACCACGAAGATGTCCGCGACCTCCATGAGCCCGGCCTTCATCGCCTGGATGCCGTCCCCCGATTCTGGGACGAGCACGACGACGGTCGTGTCGGCCTGCGAGGCAATCTCCAGTTCCGACTGTCCGACGCCCACGGTCTCGAGCAGGATGCGGTCGAAGCCGAACGCGTCCATCAGATCCGTGGCCTCGCGGGTCGTCGCGGAAAGGCCGCCGTGCGATCCGCGACTCGCCATCGACCGGATGAAAATGCCGGTTTCGGTCGCCAGATCGTCCATGCGGATGCGGTCACCGAGGAGCGCCCCGCCCGTGAACGGGCTGCTCGGATCGACCGCGACGACGCCGACCGTATCGCCGGCGTCGCGGTAGTGGCGGGCGAGCCCCGCCGTCAGCGTAGACTTGCCGGCGCCCGGCGGCCCGGTCATCCCGATCCGGCGCGCCCGGCCGAGCCGTTCATGCAACGCGTGGAGCATCGCCTCGAATCCGGGGGCCTCGTTCTCCACGCGGGTGATGGCGCGAGCCAGGGCGAGGGGCTCGCCCGCGTCGAAGCGAGCCAGCAGATCCTGGGCCGCCGCGCTGATCGGGGTGCGTGTAGGGGAATCGGTCATCGTGCCCGCATAGTGCCGTCACCGCCGGACGCGATCAAGCGTTAGAAGCCTGTTGCCAGGCTTTTAGTTCGTCCGGACGATCACCACCCGGACGTCCGCCGAGGCGGACAGATCTTCGGCTGTCCCCGGCAGTCCGAACCGGATTCCGGTCGCCGCCGACCCGGCCGGCGCCGTCAGGTCCAGGTACCAGCCGGTGGCGGTGAACAGCGCGTCGCCGGCGTCGGCATCTCCCGCCAGGCCAAAACCCGTCGACGCCAGCGGGAAGACCCCGGCCGGAAAGGCGAGCGACCGATCGCCGAGCTCCCTGTACATCTGCCGCAGTCGATAGGAGGGAAGGTCGAGCGCCGCGCCCGTGGCCAGCCCGAGATCCTCGACCGCCAGCATGGCCTCCCAGTCGGCGGCGAGCTGCTCGAACGGGACGCCGAACACCGCCGTGACGGCGTCGCGCGCGTTGCCCGAGCCGTCGAGCACGAGCGAGCGGGTCGCCGTGGCCTCGGTGGCCGGCCCCTCGAATCGATCGAGCAGGTAGCGGACGAAACTCCAGGCCGTGCCGCGCAGCCGGAACGTCGACGGACCGAGCGGGTCACGCGACATGACCAGGCCCGCCGTGTCCTGCGGGGCGGCAAGGTACGTGAGAAGATTGAACCAGTTGCCGATGTGGTACGTGTTGAATGCCGCGAGGCCGCCTGCCACGCCGTCGTAGTCCGACAGCGAGAGCTCCTGGCCGGGAGCGAGTCCCGTAGCGGTATGCCCGACGACTTCCTCGGCCAGGTGAGAAAGGCCTTCGTTGAGCCAGATGTCGAAAGCGCCGCCGCCACCGCGCTGTGCGTTGATCAGGTGCTGGAATTCGTGCGCGATCGTGCCGTTCACGAAGCTCAGGAGCTCCTCTTTGGAGAGGCCCACATCGGAGGCCTGCGTGAAGGCGCCCGCCGGGTCGGGGGAGACCAGGTAGAACATCTCGGCGGTGTTGCCGCCCGCGAGGCCGAGGTCCGTCGGACAGAAGAAGCCCGCGACGATCCCGTCGTCGTACCCGTTGGGATTGACGTCGGACATCGCGTTCACGCCGGCCGTGAACAACAGCACCACCCGGCCGCCGTTCGCGTCGATGTCCGCGGGCGCGCCGAAATAGGTCGAGTCCGTCGCGTAGATGACGTCGTCGAACGTGGCGCCGATGTCGGCGGCCTCCTGCGCGGTGAACCTCGCCGTGATCGTCGTATCCTCCACGACGACGCCGCGCCGGCTCACCTCGCGCACGACGCCCGTGATCGTGTCGGGCGTGCCCGGGAACACTGCGGGGCTCACGCACGAGAATCCGAAAGACAGGGTGTCCCCGACCGCGGGCACTTCCTGCAGCGAAAAGCCGCCGCGCGTCGCGCGCTCCCGGATGGCGGAGAGCAGCGGCGCCTCCAGCTCGCGCAGCGACTGGTCGAGCGCGTACTGCGCGGCGCGGTTGCGGCGACCGAGCGCGCCGGCGTGCGTCCCGCCCGGCGACCCGGCGCGAAGTTCGCCGGCCGGCGCCACCACCGCTGTAGCCGATGCCGGGGCGCCCCGCAGGTAGAGGCTCACGTCGTGGAACGACAGCGTGCGGTCGAGCGGCGTGACGACCGCCGCGTACGACGCTCCCGCTGCCTGGGCGCCGAACTGAATGCAGCCGACATCCGTCCCGGAGATCGTGGCGCTTCCCCCCACGGCGAGCGATACCTGGTCGGCGGCCGTGTCGCCCCCGCAGGCGAAGTTGACGAACACCGCGGCGCTCGACCCATCGGTCGCCGACACGCGCACGCGTCCATTCGACGGGCCCAGGGTGAGAACGGTCTGCGCCAGGCCCTCGGGCCCCGTCACGGCGGTAGCCGGCGAGACGGACGCGCCCTCGCCTTCTGCGACCGAGAATCGAATCTCGACACCCGGCGCCGGCTGCCCGCCGGCCGTGAGAGCGAAGACGAGCGGCTCGGGCAGGGTGGCGCCCGTCAGTCCGACTTGCCCCGCGCCCGATTGGACGGCCGCTCCGCCCGCCGAGCGCCTGGCAAACAGCGTGAACTCGGCGGCGCCGCCGTCGGCGGTCGCCCGGACGGAGTAGCCGCCCGGCACGGACCCCAGCGTGAACGAGACGGAGGCCGACCCGGCGGCATCGGTCGTAGTCGTCGTCGCGCTGATGTCGCTCCCGGGCCCGGACACACCGGTAATCTCCCACGCGACTTCCAGTCCGGAGATGGCCGCGCCCGAGGCATCGCGGGCCACGACGCGCAGCGGCATGGGAAGCGTCGCATTCACGGGACCGATCTGGCCGTCGCCCGCGGCGGCACTCAGTACACCGAAGGAACCAGGGCTCAACGGGTCGGAAACGCAGGCCGCCACGGTAGCAAGCAGAACGACCAGGGTCACGGCGGGGTGGCGAATCGTCCGAATCAACGTCGAACTCCGGAAATGATGGATGGTTGGCGTGGAACCGCGGCGCTCAGCCGCGTCTGCGGGCGCGCGTCCGCGCACTGACAGCGCCTCGCGCACGTCGCGCCCGTCTGAAAAAGCTGTTGAAGCAGCAAGAACGGTGCCCCGCTCAGGTCAATACGGCCGTCGCGAGGCCGAGCAGCAGGAGAAAGCCGGAGAGGTCCGTGAGGGCCGTCACGAAGACCGAAGAAGCCACGGCCGGATCGATTCCGACGCTCTCGAGGAGGATCGGTATGAACGCGCCCGCGAACGAGGCGACGATCATGTTACCCCACATCGCGAGCAGTACGACCAGTCCGAAGATCGGCCCCTCGCCGAGGATGAAGAAACCCACCACGAAGGCCACGCTCCCCACGACGAGGCCGTTCAGGAGTCCGACTAGCGCCTCCTTGCCGACCACCTGCCAGCGCTGCGCGAGTGACTCGTCCGACAGCGCGATACGCCGGATCGTCACCGCCAGCGCCTGGGTTCCCGCGTTGCCGCCGAGTCCGGCCACGATCGGCATGACGACCGCGAGCATGACGAGGGTCTCGATCGTGTCCTGGAACAGCCACACGACCGTCGCGCCGAGCGAAGCCGTGCCGAGGTTGAGACACAGCCACGGCAGGCGGCTCTTGATGGCGTCCGCCGTCGAACCGCGAACCTCCTCTTCGTCCGAGACCGCGGCGAACCGAAGGATGTCTTCCGTCGTCTCCGCCTCCAGCACATCGATCACGTCGTCGAAGGTCACCCGCCCGACGAGACGGCCGAGCGCGTCGACTACCCCGATGGATGCCATGTTGTAGCGCGACAGGATGCGGCCGACCGCCTCCTGGTCCATCGAGACCGGCACCACGGCGCTGGGTTCTTCAGTGAGCTCCTCGAGCCGCGTATCCGGATCGGCCAGCACGAGGTCCTGCAGCGACACGACCCCCATGAGCGAGCGATCCGCCGCGACGACGAAGATCGTGTAGAAGTCGTTGTCGCCCCGCGCTTGCCGCCGGATCTCGCCGATGGCCTGGCTCGCCGTAAGGTCAGAGGAGATCGCGAGAATGTCGCGGGTCATGATCCCGCCGGCGGTCTCCTCCGGGTAATGCAGCAGCTCTTCGATCTGCGCCGCATCCGGAACGGAGACGGTCGACAGGACTTCCGCCTGCTGATGTGGTTCGAGATCACCGAGGATGTCGGCCGCGTCGTCGTCGGCCATCTCCTCGACGATGGCGCCGATGCGGGCCCGGTCCATACGCAGTAGCAGATCGGCGGGACGCTCTACCTCTTCCATCTCCGACAGCGCGTCGGCCACGACTTCCGGGGCGAGGCGGCCGAGCAGGAGGAGACGATCATCGTCTTCGAGGCCCTCGATCAGGTCCGCGACGTCACTCGCGTGCAGGGCGCTCAGCCTGTCTTCGAGACCCGCCTCGTCTGCGGCGAGGAGCGCACGAAGCTCGTCGATGTTCGGCACGTCGCGCTCGCTCAAGCCCCGGACCCCGGGGCCGGTCGCGCGACGCCCGCGGACAGGACGAGCTTCAGCCCGTCCTCCACCGACATCTCGAGTCGCTTCACCTGTCGACGCGGCAGCATGAGCAGGTAGCCCGACGTCGGATTGGGCGACGTCGGCAGGAACACGCTAACCGTGGGCTCGCCGACCGACGCCGTGATCTCGTCGGGCGCCACCGCCGTCTCGAACGCGAGGGCGAAGCTTCCGGGCTGCGGGAACTCGATGAGCGCGCAATGCTGGAACAGCTTTTCCTCGCGCTCCAGGACCGCACCCGTGATCTGGGCGGTCGCCGAATGGACTCGGCTGGCGAACGGTACGCGATCGAGTAGCCGGTTCCAGGCCGAAAGCGCGCGACGGCCGACGGCCCGCTGGGAGATCCAGCCGACGACGACGAGAATCAGGAGCAGGATCAAGAGCCCGAGGCCGGGAATCTCGCGTCCGACGAGGGCGGGAATGTGCCGGCCGAGGATCCGGTCGAGGCGCTGGAACAACCAGTTCAGCACGAACACCGTCACGCCGATCGGCGCGATCACGATGAGGCCCGTGATTACATATCGCCGAAGTCTGTAGAGGGTCTCGCGCATGGTCTCCGGCGTCCCGGGCAGAGGTCCGTCCGAGCGGCTCCCGACAATTTCTACAGGCTAGCCGCCGGGGCTGTCTTCGAGCAACTGGTGCGGAGCGCCCGACGACTCCCGCGGCCTTCCAGTGCGGATACGAGACCTTCCAGCCCGGCCAGGTTGTGCGCGGGGCGGAACTGATCCACCAGGGGCAGCAGACGGCGGATCCCTTCGGCCCGTGGTTCGAAGTCCTCGTACCGGAGGAGCGGATTCAACCAGATCAGTTCGCGGCACGACCGGCGGAGCCGTTCGGCCTCCGCCGTCAGGGCGGGACCGTTTCCCCTATCCAGGCCGTCCGTGATCAGAAGTACGACCGCGCCCTGGGAAAGGACCCGGCGGGACCACTTGCGATTGAACTCACTGAGCGCCGAAGAGATTCGGGTTCCACCCGCCCAGTCCGGCACTCCCGTGGCTAGCGATTCGAGCGCCTCGTCGATGTCGCTTCCTCGCAGCGCCCGCGTCACGTTCGTGAGCCTCGTTCCGAACACGAAAGTCGACACTCGATCGCGGTCGCCCGTCAGCGCATGGAGGAAGTGAAGCAGCATCCGCGAGTAGGATTCCATCGAGCCGGAAATATCGCACAGGGCAACGAGGGCCGGTGGACGCGTCCGGGGGCGCGCCCGCAC
>JBPCJZ010000097.1:0-16515 GCA_051004775.1 Gemmatimonadota bacterium | reverse complement strand
GTAACGGCCGCGCTCGCGGCGGTCGGCAACGGCGATCGGGAGACCGCCCGTCGTGAGGCGATCGCCGCCTACATGGCGTTCGAGACGCTCGAGCCGGCCCTCGGGGCCCGGGATCCGAAGGCCCTGAGGGATGTCGAAGCGAGTTTCGCGGCGCTGCGGGCCGACATCGCGTCCGAGAGGGGCACGCCCGACCGCGGACCGCTCGACCACGCGCTGGCTGCGGCCGCGGCGACGCTCGCGTCGGGCCCGTCATCCTGGGGACTGGCCGTTCAGTCCTTCGTGATCATCCTCCGCGAGGGCTTCGAGGCGATCCTCATCATCGGCGCGATCATGGCGTTCCTCGTGAAGACGGGCCACGGTGACCAGCGCCGCGTGGTGCGAACCGGCGTGGTCGCCGCGATCGTCGGGAGTCTCGGAGTGGGTCTGCTGCTCGAAGCGCTGTTCATCGCGGTGCCCGCGCGCCGCGAAGTGCTGGAGGGCGTGACGATGCTGATTGCGGTCGGCGTCCTGTTCTCGGTCAGCTACTGGCTGGTGTCGAAGCTGCAGCACGGGAAGTGGGACAAGTACCTCAAGAGCAAGATGAACCGCGCGATCGGAGCCGGCGGCGGCATGGCCCTCGGGAGCGTCGCGTTCCTGGCGGTCTTCCGCGAGGGCGTGGAGACAGTGCTGTTTTACAAGGCCCTGGGCGCGCTGAGCGCGGGCAACAGCCTGCCGCTCGTCCTGGGCTTCGTGGCGGGACTGCTCGCGCTCACCGCGATCTACGTCGGGTTCACGCGGCTCGGCGTGCGGATCCCCATGCGGCCGTTCTTCGCCATGACGAGCGGGCTGCTCTACCTGATGGCGATCATCTTCGCCGGCGCGGGGATCGCGGAGCTGCAGGAGGCGGGCGTCGTGGGATTCACCCCCGTCTCCGGAGTTCCCCTGCTGCCGGCCCTCGGCGTCTACCCGACCGTCGAGACGCTCGGGGCGCAGGCGCTGCTCGTCGTTCTGCTCGCGGGTGCGCTCTTCGTGACCTTCGGGGTGCCGCGTCTATCGGCCTCGGAAGAGCCGGCGCCGGCGGGCTGACTGACCGCAAGCTGAGTTGGGCCGGCAGGCCGATCCCCGCCGGTCACTCTTCCAGCAGCAACCGGGTCTGGTATGCTTCCATGATATCCGCGCGACTCAGGAGGCCGATGAGCCTCCGCGAGTCCGGACCCTGCAGCACAGGCAGCAGATCGACGTCCCGTAGATTCATTTTCCGCATCGCAGTAAGCAGCGTATCCTGCGGCGTCACCGATTCCTCCTCCGGCACCTGGAGGTCGGCCGCGATCACGACGTCCATCAGGCCTTCTTCGAGCGCCCGCGCTACCTGCTGATAGTTCAGCATCCCGGAGAATTCCAGGTCTCGGGTGACGACGGGAAAGCCGCTTTGGCGCGATTCCCGGATCTGTCCGAGCAGCGAGCGCACGGGCGCATCTTCGAGAACCACGTCCGGGTCGCGATCGAAGCAATCGGACACGCGGACGTGTTCGAGCGCGGAGCGGTCGGCTCCGTGGACGATCCGGTCGCCGGTGCGGGCGAGCGCCTCGGAGTAGATCGACTCGGGGCTGAGCCGGCGGGCGATGAGGTAGCTCACGACGCATACCAGCATGAGCGGCAGAATGAGGCCGTAGTCGTCCGTCATCTCGAAAATCATGATGATCGCCGTGAGCGGCGCGAACGTCGCCCCGGCGACGATCGCCGCCATGCCCACCAGGGCGTACGCCTCGGGGGAGACCGGGAGCGCCGGGAAGACCCGTTGGACGGTCAGCCCGAAGAAGCTCCCGAACGCGGCCCCGACGAACAGCGATGGCGTGAAGACACCGCCAGCTCCTCCGCCACCCGCGGTGAGTCCGGAACTGAAAATTTTCGCGAAGCCCAGCCCCAGCACGGCGAGGCCCGCGAGTTCGGATGAAAGTATCAGCTCGATGCCGTGCCGACCGTCGCCCAGCAGCTCGGGGTGCCCGAGCCCGAGGGTCGCGATCAGCAGGCCGGCCACCACCGACCGAAGGCCGAGATGGGGTACCGCAGCGGCCAGGACGTCCTGCGTGCGGTAGAACAACCGCACGAACGCCCAGGCGAGCACACCCGACAGCAGGCCGAGCAGCAGGTAGAGCGGAAGTTCCGCGGCCGTGCCGAAGTGGAACTCCGTGGGAATCTCGAAGGCGGGACTGGCACCGAGAAAGCGCCGCGACACCACGGCCCCCATCACGCTTGCCACGACGACCGGGCTCAGCGCACCCACGGCGAACGTTCCGAGCACGACCTCGAGGGCGAAGAGCACGCCTGCGATGGGGGCGTTGAACGCGGCCGCGATACCGCCTGCCGTCCCGCAGGCGAGCAACACGCGGGTGCGGCGGGGGCCGAACTTGAGCGCCTGGGAAAGCCCCGAGCCGACGGCGGCCCCGCCGGCCGCCACTGGACCTTCGGCGCCGAGCGAGCCGCCGGCGCCGATCGTCACGCCGGCCGCCAAAAGCTTGCGCAGAACAGCGGTGACGGGCAGTTGACCCCCATGCCGGACGGACGCGCGGATGAGGGCCGGCACCATCTCGGCGCCGGACGGATCGTCAGGGAGGAGCCGGCGAGCCGCCCACAAGCCGGCAGGGACGAGCGGCAGCGCGAGCCATGGCGTGCCGGCTCCCCCTGAAGTCTCGCGGGCCCAGCCGGCCAGCGTCCGCACCCAGTCGAGGAACTCGTAGAAGCCGATGACCGTCAGGCCGGCCAGCGCGCCGATTACCGCCGCCAGCACCACGACGAACCCTTCGTCGACGTCGTGATTGAGCGCCAGCGTGCGGAACAGGTGCCGTAGCTTGCGCACGGCGAGGCGCCGGATCACCCGGAGCCTGCGAAAGTGCGTCACGGCCTGTCCTGAAGAGACGAATCTTGCATGCTTGCGGGGATAGCGGTTGTATCCGTCTGACGGCGGCGGCAGAATGTCGTCAGTATTCGTTCCCCCGGTCCGGCGTGGCAACGCCGGACGACTCGAGAGCGCGCGGAGAGTATCCACATATGGAAGTGTCGGCGGCGAAGAACGATCCGATCACGGAGGTTCTGCAGGAGTTGCTCGGCTCGGAGATTCCGGAAGCCCCGGGTCCGCTCGAGGAGTTCGCGCGGCGCCTGCTGCGCCGCGTGTCCGAGGAATGGCTCCGCGACGAGGATCCATCGCGGATCGCCCGGGCGGTGGAGGCGCTCTACGAGCTCGTCGAACGAACGCCGGACGGCGAGGTCGGTGTGGCGACCCTGCCGGTGGACGAAGCGGAGCACCGCACCTACCTGTTCACGAGCATGCCCGACTCTGCGTTCATCGTCGAGACGCTGCGTGAAGGGATGCACGGCCGGTCGCTCGCGATCGAAGCGCTGCTCCATCCGGTCCTCGTGCTGCGGCGGGACGCGGACAGCAAGATCGTTGACGTGCAGGACCGGACGACCGAGGGAAGCCGGACATCGGCGGTTCTCGTCGTTCTCGAAGGGGCCCTTTCGCCCGAGGAGGCCGAGGATCTGCGCGCCGAGACGGCCGAGCACCTGGAACTCCTCCAGACGGCGACGTCGGACTTCCGGCTGATGGTCGAGGAGGTCGAGGCGATCATCGCGGATCTCGAGGAATCGAAGCAGGCGATGTCGTGGCGCGCCGGTGAGATCCAGGAAGTACAGGACCTGCTGGCCTGGCTCGCCGAGGGGCACTTCGTGTTCCTCGGCTCCCGGCGGTACGTGCTGGACGCGAGCGGCGAGAAGGGGATGGTGCATGTCGATCCCGGCTCCGGCCTCGGGATCCTCCGCAACGAGGGAAGCTCCGCCTTCGCCGAGCCACTCCCGATCGACGAACTGGCCCCGGGTCTTCGGGCCCGATTGGTCGGCGGGCCTCTGCTGATCGTCTCGAAGACCAACGCCCTGTCGCCCGTCCACCGTCGCGCGCGGATGGACGACATCAGCGTGAAGAAGATCGGCGCCGATGGCCAGGTGCTGGCGGAGCGGCGATTCCTGGGCCTGTTCACGGCCAAGGCCTTCGCCCAGGACGCGTCGCAGATCCCGATCCTGCGCCGCAAGCTGCGCGAGATCCTCGAGGCGGAGCAGGTCGACAAGGGATCCCACGACCACGGGCTGATCGTCCGCACCTTCAACAGCCTCCCGAAGGAGGACCTGTTCCTGTCGCCGGTGCCGGAGCTCCTTGGCATCGTCGACGCGGTGGTCGAGACGCACGGGACCGAGGACGTCCTAATCTACGCGCGTCCCGACGCGCTGGCACGCGGCGCGAACGTGATGGTCATCCTGCCGCGCAAGAAGTTCTCGGGCGACGTGCGGCAACTCATCCAGGACATCCTCGTGGAGGCGTTCCACGGGCGTCTGCTCAACTACTACCTGACGATCGGTGAAGGGGAGCAGGCGCGCCTCCATTTCTATCTCGCCTCCGACGTCAAGGACCTCGAGACGATCGACCTCGCGGCGGTGCGGGACTCGATTCGCGAAAGCGTGCTCACCTGGAACGAGCGGCTCACCGTGCAGCTCGAGGATCGTCACGACCGTGGCCAGACGGCGGATCTCGTCCACCGCTACGGACACGCCTTCTCCCAGGAGTACCGGGCGGCCACGAGCGTCACCCGGGTGGCCGACGACATCGACCAGCTGGAGGAAGTCAGGGCGAGCGGCGAGCGGCAGATCGTGCTCGCCGAACCCGACCCCCCGGAGCCCAATCGTTTCGAACTCCGTGTGTTCGACCGGGGTACACGCTTCGTGCTCAGCGACGTGATGCCCGTCCTCGAAAACATGGGCTTCCGCGTCCTCGAGGCGGACGCGTTCGCCGTCGACACCGAGGGCGACGCCGACACGACGATCCACATCTTCAAGGTCGAGACGCCGTCGTCGTGGGAGATCGATCGGGTGGCCGCCGAGCTCCGGATGTCCGAGGCGTTCGTCGCACTCCAGCGGCGCTGGGCCCGGAATCTCGAGATCAACGGCCTCATCCTTTCCGCCGGACTCACCTGGCGCGAGACGGCCCTGCTCAACGCGTACTCGGCGTATGCCTTCCGGATCGGCGGCGTACCGAGCCGGCTCGCGGTACAGCGGCCGGTGATCGAGCATCCGCGCGCCGCCCGGCTCCTGTTCGAAGTGTTTTCCGCCCAGTTCGACCCGTTCCTCGAAGGCGACCGCGAGACCAGCCTCGCCGCCCTGGAAGACTCGTTCCTGCAATACCTGGAAGGTGTCCGGAGCATCGAGGATGACCGGACGCTCCGCCGGCTGTTCGCGCTGGTTCGCGCCACGGTCCGCACGAACTACTTCCAGGACGCTTTCGTAGAGGAAGCGAGCCGGCCGATCGCGCTCAAGTTCGCGTGTACCGAGATCGACTTCATGCCACACCCCGTTCCGCTGTTCGAGGTGTGGGTGAGCAGCGCCCGGACCGAAGGAGCCCACCTGAGGATGGGGAAGGTCGCGCGCGGCGGTCTGCGGTGGAGCGACCGGCCCGAAGACTTCCGAACCGAAGTACTCGGGCTGGTGAAGACGCAGCAGGTGAAGAACGCCGTCATCGTGCCCGCGGGCGCGAAGGGCGCCTTCATCATCGTGAATCCGCCGACGGATCCGTCGCGCCTCGGCGAAGCGGGCGTCACGAGCTACCGCGATTTCGTCGGCGCGCTGCTGGACGTCACGGACAACGTCGTCGACTCCGAAGTGATCCATCCGCCCGATACCGTCATCCGCGATGGCGACGACCCGTACCTGGTCGTGGCGGCGGACAAGGGGACGGCAAGGTTCTCGGACACGGCCAACTCGCTGGCGGCGGAGCGCGGCTTCTGGCTCGGCGACGCGTTCGCCTCCGGCGGCTCCAACGGGTACGACCACAAAGAGATGGGGATCACGGCCCGCGGCGCGTGGGAGTGCGTGAAACGCCATTTCCGCGAGATGGGACAGGACATCCAATCCGAGGACTTCACCGTCGCGGGCATTGGCGACATGAGCGGCGACGTGTTCGGCAACGGGATGTTGCTGAGCGAACACATCCGCCTCGTCGCGGCCTTCGACCATCGGCACATCTTTCTGGATCCGCACCCCGATCCGGCCGTGAGCTGGGCGGAGCGAAAGCGCCTGTTCGAACTGCCCGGCTCGACCTGGCAGGACTACGATCCGTCAAAGATCAGCGAGGGTGGCGGAGTGTTCGAGCGCGGAGCCAAGCGCATCGCGCTCAGCGAGCCGATCCGCCGGGCGCTTGGCGTCGAAGCGAGGGAACTCAACAGCGACGCCTTGATCCGCGCGGTTCTCACAGCGCCCGTAGACCTTCTGTGGAACGGCGGAATAGGCACCTACGTGAAGGCGCGGGCGGAAACCAATGTCCAGGTCGGCGATCCCGGGACGGATGCCGTGCGCGTGGACGCCGCCGACCTGCGCTGCCGGGTCGTCGGCGAGGGCGGCAACCTGGGCTTCACGCAGCCGGCGCGGATCGAGTTCGCCCAGAACGGAGGCCGATGCAACACGGACGCGCTCGACAACTCGGCCGGCGTCGATACGTCGGACCACGAAGTGAATATCAAGATTCTGCTCGGCGCGGCGATCGCAGCGGGTACGATGGACGCCGATCGCCGCGCGGAGGTGCTTGCGGCGGCCGAAGAGGACGTGGCGGCGCGGGTGCTTCACAACAACTATACGCAGAGCCTGACGGTCACCCTCGGCGAGTATCGGGTCCGCGACCGTCCGGAGGTGTTCCGCCAGGCGTTGACCGTACTGGAACGCAGCGGACTCCTGGACCGGAAGATCGAGCAGCTGCCCACGACGGAAGACATGCAGGAGCGCGAGCGCCTCGGCGTGCCGGTTCTCACGAGACCGGAGCTGGCCGTACTGCTGGCGTACTCGAAGCTGTACCTGAAGGGAAACCTTCTCGAGTCGAGCCTGCCGGGGGACCCAGGCCTCGACGTCCTGCTGCGGGAGTACTTCCCGGCTTCCGTCGTCGAAGCCGCGGGAGAGGAGGCGCTGAAGACGCACCGCCTGGGATCACATATCGCGTGCACACGGCTGACCAACCTCGCGGTGGACACGCTCGGCGGCGCCAGCCTCGTCCACCTGATCAACGACACGGGGAAGAGCCCGGCCCGCGTCGCCAAGGCCTGGTACGTAGCGTATGCGGCCTCTTCCGCGCACAGGACGATCGAGAAGATTCACGCACTCGACCTCCAGGTACCGGCAGGAGTGCAGGCCCAGTGGCTCCTCAAGGTCGGCGGCGCCCTCGATCGCGCCACACGCTGGCTCCTGGCCAACGAGGACCTGGGCGCCGCGATCGGAACGCTGGTCGAGCGGTACGGCGAATCGGTCGGAATCCTGGCCGGATCCCTGCTCGACCACCTGTCGGAACGGAAGCGCCGGGAGGTTCAGCAGCGCATCTCGATGTACCAGACGGACGGGATGTCGCGCGACCTCGCGCGCGAACTCGTCGCGCTGGAGTACGTCGACGGCCTCCTGCCGGTGGCGGCCCTCGCGCGCAACGAGGATCTACCGGCGTCGCAGGTGGGCCGCGTATACTTCGGCCTGGCCGGCACGATCGACTTCCCCTGGCTGCAGGATCGCCTCAACGACGCTGCGAGTGGAGGCGCCTGGGAACTGCGCGCGGCACAGTCCCTCGCGCTCGATCTAGAGTCGATTCGTACGAAGATCGTGCGCCAGCTCCTGAGCTCGCCCGAGGCGGGCTCGGAGGCCGGGATCGAGGCGTTCCGCTCGCGCTGCGGAGACCGGCTCAGCCGCATCGGGGCCCTCATCGACGAACTGCGCGACGGGGGCGCGCCCGGGATCCCCGCCCTCGTGGTCGCGATCCACGCGATTCGCGAGGAGTGCGCGGCGTGGGGAACCGAGTCCTCCGAGACGCCGGACTGACAACGCCGGGCCGATCTCGCGCGGTAGCCGCGCGACCCGACAACAACCTGACCGGCAGGCGCCGCGATCAGTAGGTCGTCAGATACCGCTCGACTTCCCACTCGGTGACCTGCGAGATGTACTCGGACCATTCCCGCTTCTTGGCCGCGACGAAGTTCTCGAACACGTGCTCGCCGAGCGCTTCCCGCATGAGCGCGCTCGCCTCGAGCTCCTCGATCGCCTCGCCGAGATTCGCCGGCAGGCTCTCGAGCTGGTGCTCCCGACGTTCCGCCTGCGTGAGTTCCCAGACGTTGACGTCCATCGGCCGGCCCGGATCGAGCTCGTGTTTCAGGCCGTCGAGCCCGGCCGCGAGCTGCACGGCGAGGGCGAGGTACGGGTTGCAGCTCGGGTCGGGCATGCGGAACTCGACCCGAGTGCCGACGCCGCGCCGATCAGGCACCCGGATCATCGGCGAACGGTTCTTGTGCGACCAGGCGATATCCACCGGCGCTTCATAGCCGGGAACCAGGCGCTTGAAGCTGTTCACCAGCGGATTCGTGACCGCCGCGAGGCCTCGCGCGTGCTTCTTCAGCCCCCCGATGTAGTACCGCATCTCGTCGGCAAGCTGAAACTCGCCGTCCGGGTCGAAGAAGATGTTCTCACCGTTGCGGAACAGCGACTGGTGTGTGTGCATCCCGGAACCGTTCTGTCCGTAGATCGGCTTGGGCATGAACGTGGCGTGCAGCCCGTGCGCCAGCGCCGCGTTGCGGACCACGAACCTGAACGTCGTGAGGTCGTCCGCCGTCCGCATCGCCTCGGCGTACTTGAAGTCGATCTCGTGCTGTCCGGGCGCCACTTCGTGATGCGCCGCCTCGATCTCGAATCCCATCGCCTCCAGGTCGTTCACGATCATCCGGCGGGCCTTCTCGCCGAGGTCGACGGGGGTCAGGTCGAAGTAACCCGCCGCGTCGTGCGTGATCGTGGTGGCGGCCCCTCCCGAGTCGCGATGGAACAGGAAGAACTCGGCCTCGACGCCCGCGTTCATCGTGTACCCGAGTTCGGCCGCCTGGTCGACGACCCGCTTCAGGACGAGGCGCGGGTCACCGGCGAACGGCGTGTCGTCGGTGTTGTAGACGTCGCAGATGAGGCGTGCGACCCGAGCTTCCGGATCCCCCCACGGGAAGATGCGAAACGTCGTGAGGTCCGGCTTGAGGAGCATGTCGCTCTCCTCGATCCGGACGAATCCCTTGATCGAAGAGCCGTCGAACATCATCTCGCCGTCGAGGGCCTTCTGAAACTGGCTGGCCGGCACCTCGATGTTCTTCGTATGGCCCATGATGTCCGTGAACGTCAGGCGCAGGAACCGGACGTTCAGGGCGCGGCAGATTTCCAAGATGCCCTTGGGGTCGGGCGAGCCTTCGAGCCCTTTTCCATAATGCGAGAAGCGGCTTTCGGCCTCGTGTTCGCGCGGGGCGGCGAACAGGGAATCGGGTGACATCGGGTGCATCCTCCCTCTAAGTACGCTGTGCTCGGCCGCGCCCGAGGCGCCGGAGGCCGATGGTTTCGGTCAACGAGGCCGATCCTATGCAAGAGGCGTGCGAATATCAACAGGTCGGCACAATTTACATTTAACTGTAGTATTCTATCCAAAAAACAACTATAAATCCAGTCTAATAATTGTTAGTATACCACAAACGTACGAACATGATGCAAGGACGGATCGAGTCGTCCGCAGGGGCAGGATGCAGGCGTGGCGCCGGCACGACAGAAAGTTGCGGAAAGGTTCGGGCAGTCTGCCCGTGTTTCGGACGAAAAGAAAACGGCGGAGGGGGATGGTGCCCTCCGCCGCTGGTGGATCCGGTTCCGCCTGGTGCGGTACCGTCGCGTGGTGAACTACAACTCAGACCTGCCGAGCGGGCAGCCCGCTTCGTTGGCCGCGGCCAGGGCGTCCTTGGTGCTGCCGAACGAGCCCGAGGCCAGTGCGGCTTCGACCATCGTCTCGACCTCGGACTGCGAGTACTTGAACTCGACAGTCGAACCGGAGTTCAGCCAGGCCGCCGCGGCGTGCCGGGCAAGCGCGTTCTGCTGTCCACCGCCCGTGCCGAGGGCCTCGAGAAGCGTCAGCTCACAGATATCTCCGCTTGCCGGATTCTTGAGCTCAAGCGAGTTGTCGTCGCAGAAGCCGTCGAATGCTTCCGCAAACGTGAAGTCGATGTCCACCGGCCAGCTGCCGAAGTGCTGTGACTGCTTCCAGTATCCCGGTGTGCACCCTTCGCCGCCACGCTCGGCGACCTTGCAGACGACGATGTCGTCGATGGCGCCGGAGCCGTGAAAGTCGAAGTCGAGCGTCGAAGCGAACGAGGCGGCCGGAGCAACGCCGACGACCTCGACCATATTCGCGTTGTCGACGGTGATGTCCGTGATCCCGACCTGCGTGCCGTCCGTCGCGACATCGATCTCGAGCGCGATGAACTCGCCTTCGTTGCCTTCCTGGTCGAGCGCCGAATACCCCTGGACGAACCACTCGCCCGTCGGGAACGTGAACCGGATCGTATGATCCACATCGGCGTCGTTCGGCGTTCCTGGCGTCTCGCAGGACTGGTGCGTCACCACGTTACCGAGGTTCGGCGTCACGCTCTGTCCAGCGAGGATGAGATCGGCGTCGGGAGGGCCGACCGGTCCCGACGTGTCGAAGATGAGCACCTGGCCGGTTCCACAGTCGTGTCCGTCGACCGGATCGGTGAACGCGGCGATCTCGACGTCGACGCTCACTCCCAGCGCCATGAGCGTCAGGGGCGCGTTCGGTGCCGACAGGGTGCCTCCGACGAAGTCGCCGAAGCCGATCGTCTCACACTGCAGCCCCTCGTCGGCGACGAGCAGTGTCTTCTGCTTGAACAGCCCGAGGTCGCCCACGCGGTGGATGTTGACTCCGTCCACGTTGTCGGTCGTCTGCACTTCGGTCGGCGTCTCACCCATGCAGGCTGCGAGGCCGGCGACGGCTATGAGGCCGCCAAAACGATGAAGAATCTTCATGTCGCGTACTCCCACGTAGAAAGTCAGGTCGAGCCACGGGCCGACGGCACTCCGCATCCCAACCCGGATTGTCGGGAAGCGGGGGCGGCGTCGCACCCGGAGGCTGTGCGTTGCGCCTCAAGAGAAGCAAGTTCAGCACCATATGTGAAATGTGCCGTAAGTCGGTCATGTACAGATCGTTAGAGAGGGTATGCGCCTCGTGTCGACCGATCCGGATCGTCGCCCCCGAACCGCAGGTGTGGCCACGATCCCACATTCCATCAGCGCTGCCGTGGCCGCGTGCGCGGGCCGGGTTCAGCGCTGCCGTGGCCGGGTGCGCGGGCCGGGTTTATCATCGGCTCATGGACCAGACATCCGGAAGAAAGCTCTCCTTGCGCCTTCGTCTGCTCAGCGGCCTGCTGATCCTGGTGTTCGTGGCCCTGTTCACCGTCGCCGTCACCGTATACATCGGCTTCACCCTCGAACTTCCGGCCGAGTTGCTGGGCCTCGCCGTGGCCGTCGTCATCGTGGCCGACATGTTCCTCGTATATCTGATCGCCGATCAGCAGCTCTCCCGCTACGTCGTGCAGCCGGTGGACGAGATGGTGGACGGGGCGGAGCGGGTCGCCGCCGGGGAGCAGTCCCATCGCCTGGCGGGGAGCGATACCATCGAGCTGGACCGCCTGGCGGCGGCCGTGAACATCATGGCCGGCACGCTGATACACAACCAGGAAGAACTCGCCGGCAACGTCGCGTCCCTCGACGCGACGAACCGGGCCCTGTCTGATGCGCGTCAGCGGCTCGTGCGGGCGGAGAAGCTCGCGTCGATCGGCCGGCTCGCGGCGGGTGTCGCGCACGAGGTAGGCAACCCGCTCGGCGCGATATTCGGCTATACGGCGATCGGGCGGAGGCAGTCCGCGGAGGTGCCGGAGTGGCTGGACGGTATCGACTACGAGGGGAAACGGATCGACCGGATCGTCCGCGGCCTGCTCGACTTCGCCCGGCCGAAGGCCGCCTCTCCCCGCGAGATCGATATCAATGAAGTCATATCGAGAACCGTCCAGATGATGTCGCTGCAGGGGCGTTTCCGGACCGTCACCGTCGAAACGGAACTGGGCGAGAATCTTCCCGCGGTCCGTGCGGACGGCCACCAGCTCGAGCAGGTCCTCGTGAACCTCCTGCTGAACGCGGCCGACGCGATCGGCGAGAAGGGATCTTCCGGGACGATCGAGATATCAACCCGGTTCGTCGAGGTCGAACGCGACGCGCCCGAAGAGCGCCGTCGTCGCGAGTCGGACCCCGAGGGCATCGACTATTCCCACCTTCGACGCTTCGAGTCGGCCAGCGATCCGGGTCCCCAGCGCAGCCTGAGCCGCGGGGATCCGGCGGTCGAACTCCTCGTCGCGGACGACGGCCTGGGCATACCGGCCGACGTGGGGGGCCGCGTATTCGAGCCCTTTTTCACCACCAAGGAACCGGGAAAGGGAACCGGCCTGGGCCTTGCAGTATCAGCCCGTCTGATCGAGGGCATGGGCGGAACCATCGACGTGACGCCAGCGAAAGCGGGCGGCGCGAGGTTCCGACTTCTGCTTCCGGCCGACTCGCAGCGGGGGCCCGCATCTGCATGAAAATACTGGTGATCGAGGACGATGCCGGCTTGCGCCGAACGGTTGCCCTGCTGCTCGAGGGCGAGGGGTACGAGATCGCGACAGCGGGTGACGGCGTCTCGGGCCTCGAGAAGGCGATGGAGTGGGATCCCGACTTGATCCTTGCAGATGTCCGCATGCCGGGCATGGACGGACTCGAGTTCGTCAAACAGTACGAGGGCTCCGCCGCCGTCGTCATCATGACCGCCTACGGCAATCCGGACACCGCCATCGAAGCCATCCGCAGCGGCGCCTATGACTACATCGACAAGCCATTCGCGCCCGATGCGTTGCTGCTGAGGGTGAGGATCGCGCAGGAGAGCCGGAAGAAGGACCGGGAAATCGGTCGACTGCGAAAGGAAGTCCGCGTCGAGCGCCGCAACAGCGAGATCGTGTGCAGCAGCCCGGGGATGCGAGAGGCGATCGCCCTCGCGGAGCGCGTGGCCCCGCACCCGACGACGGTGCTGATAACCGGCGAGAGCGGAACGGGGAAGGAACTCATCGCCCGGCTCCTGCACGATGCCTCGGGCCGCAGCGGCTCGTTCGTCCCCGTCAATTGCGGCGCCATTCCCGAGAACCTGCTCGAGTCCGAACTGTTCGGCCACGTGAAAGGATCGTTCACCGGTGCTACGGGCGACCGCCTCGGCTTGTTCGAGGAGGCTGACAAGGGAACGCTGTTCCTCGACGAAGTCGGCGAGTTGCCCCCCTCGCTGCAGGTGAAGCTTCTGCGCGCGCTGCAGGAGTCCGAGATCCGCCGTGTCGGTGAGTCGCAGCCCCGCAAAGTGGATGTTCGCATCGTGGCCGCCACGGCCCGCGATCTCGAAGCGGAGTTGCCAACGGGAACCTTCCGGTCGGACCTCTACTATCGACTCAACGTAGTTCGTGTGCATCTGCCACCCGTGCGACACCGGTCCGACGAGATTCCGATCCTGGCCCGTCACTTTCTGGAAGTGTACGCGGAGCGGCTGGGCATAGCGCTGTCGGGGTTCGAGCCGGACGCGCTGCGCGCGCTGCAGGGCTACTCGTGGCCCGGAAACGTGCGGGAACTGGAGAACGCGGTGGAGCGGGCGACTGTGCTCGCGGATGGTGACAAAGTGCGGGCGGGTGACCTGCCCTCCCACGTTCGGGACCCGCAGGCGAACGGACCTGTGGGTTCGGACTCGCTCTCCAGCGACGAACTCTCGGTGAAGAAACGGTCCGCCGAACTCGAGAAGCATCTCATATCCCGGGCGCTGACCGTAACCGAGGGCAACCGCACGCGCGCGGCGGAGCTCCTGGAGCTGAGCTACCGGGCTCTGCTGTACAAGATTCGGGACTACGGACTCGACAACTGATCATGGACACGACGACGGACCACGCGCTCGAAGTCTGAACGCGGACTCGAGAACTGAAGCGAATTACATCAGACCAGTGAGGCAATCGATGAAGCACGCATGGATCGCGGCCCTGCTCCTGCTGACCGGGGTAGCGCCGCTCAGCGCCCAGCAGGGTCCGAGATATGACACGCGCGGGGCCCTGGAGGCACGCCGAGACAGCCTGACCCTCGTGATCGGTTCGCTGGGCGGGAACGACGATCGCGTGCCTCAGCTCGAGCGGCGCGTCGCCACGATCGAACAGCGCCTCCGACTCGGGGACTTCAACCCCGGAGACGTGGTCGGCCTGGTCGTTCGCGGGCAAGAGGAGATGACGGGCAACTTTCCCGTGCAGCCGGATCAGACGATCAAGCTCCCCGGCGTACCCGCGATCCCGCTGGCGAGGGTCCTCTTTTCGGAGGCTGAAGAGGTCATTCGAGGCGCGTTGGCCACCGTACTCCAGAATCCGAAGGTCGAACTCGCGACACAGATGCGGTTGGCTGTTACCGGCCAGGTCGGAAACCCCGGTTTCTACGACGTATCGGGCACGCTCCTGTTGTCGGACGTGATCCAACTGGCGGGGGGGCCGACCCAGACGGCCGACCTCGACGGCCTGCAGGTCCGGCGGCAGGGGGAGACGGTCATGAAGGGCGAGGACCTGGTGACGAGGGGCGTGACGCTGGATGAACTCGGCCTGCGCAGCGGCGACGTCGTCGACGTTCCCCAGGAAACGAGTACGTTCAACACCGTTCGCACGGTCGGCATCCTGCTCGGGGCCATTGCCAGCGCGATTGCGCTCATCAGCTTGCTGTAGAGGGGTCCGGGGCGTCGGCCTTCCGGAGGTCGGCGCCCGTTCGCGCGGCCCATGATGGTCTGCTCGCCACGGCGATCACATGCTACATTGAGGGCTGAAACAGGGACGGCGCCCCAAGCGGTGTGGGGGGCGCGCCATAGTCGATCGCCTGTGAGGGGCTGCATGCCCGATTCAAGTATATACAGAGAAAAGGATTACGAAGGTCCTCGTCACTTGGCACAGGGGATGCTTCCGACCGGGGTGAACACTCACCCTCGGCGAGGATCCGCTGTGCACGAGACGACGCTGGACCCCAGGGCGCGTGGAACCCGGCCTCCCCGACTTCCACGGCGGCGCCCACAACGATTCGAGCGCCTGACGTCCGACGGCGTCGAGGCAAGCCGCGCCGTGCGTCCGCGCGTCCGGCAGATCAGCCGTGCCGAAGAAGTGACTCTCCGTGGCGTGAATATGTTAGTCGCCAGCGTGGCGCTCATCCTGTTGTCTCCGCTCATCCTTATCGTCGCGATCCTCGTGAAGTTCGATTCCGAGGGGCCGATCTTCTACAGACAGATTCGCGTGGGTCTCGATCGGCGCACTCCGGAGCATGACGCGGAATCGATCGGCCGGCGGGTGAGCGACATCGGCGGCAACCCGTTTGAGATTTTGAAGTTTCGCACGATGACGGCGGACGCCGAGAAGTTGAGCGGCCCCGTATGGGCCCAGAACGACGACCCGCGCGTGACCCGGGTCGGCCGAGTCCTCCGCCGCACGCGCCTCGACGAGATCCCGCAGTTCTGGAACGTGCTGCGCGGGGAAATGTCGATCGTCGGCCCGCGCCCGGAGCGACCGACCTTCGTCCAGAAGCTGCGGGACGAGATCGAGGGCTACCCCCTCCGGCAACAGGTTCCGCCCGGGATCACCGGATGGGCCCAGGTGAACCGACCCGCCGACCAGACGGTGGACGATGTTCGCCAGAAGGTCGGCTTCGACCTGGAGTACCTCGATCGCCGTTCCGTATGGTTCGACCTGTGGATCATGTTCAAGACGCTGCCGGTCATGTTCGAGAAAGACAACGAGTGCCAGCCGAAATGAACGGAACGGACACTGTCCAGGTTCTGCTCGTCAGCGCTCACGACTGGTTCGCGTCGGCGCTCCAGGCCGTTCTCGAGCCGGAGGGTTTCGTCTTCGCCCGGGCGCGCTCGGCCCGTCATGCCCTGAGGCACGTGGAGCAGAGCGCGCCCGACCTCGTGATCATCGGAGACAAGCCCCCCGATATCGATGCGGCGGGGCTCGCCCGCGCCGTCCGAAGCGGGGGACTGCGGCCAAGCATCCCAATACTCGTCTACTCGCCGAACTTCTGGAATGAACGCGAACAAGCAGCCGCCATGCACGCCGGCGCATGGGACGTCATCAAGGAACCCATCCGCCCATCACTCGTCGTGGCCAAGCTTCGCCGGCTGCTCGAAATCAAGCGACTCATCGAGTTGACGGAAGAGAGTTCGCTGACCGATAGTTCGACCGGTCTGCTCAACCTGGCCGGCCTGCTCCGCTCGATGCGCCAGATGGAAGCGTCTGCGCACCGCAACGAGGCGCCCTTGAGCTGTGTGGTGATCGGTCCGAGTTCGCCGGCCGCCGGCTCGGACCTGGAGCGCCAGCGAAACGTCGCGGCGGAGTTGTGCAGCCGCCAACTGCGCGAGTCCGACGTATGCGGCTGGATCGACGCCGCGGATTTCGGTGTCGTGGCCTACAATACGACGGCGGCGGGCCTCACCACCCTCGTCCGGCGGTTGAACGACACCCTGTCCGGCGATTCCCCGGAAGGCTGGAGGCTCCGGCCACTCAGCGCCGGCGTGGTCGAGTTTCCGCC
>JBPCJZ010000096.1:0-15969 GCA_051004775.1 Gemmatimonadota bacterium | reverse complement strand
GAGTCTCCGTACGCGCCGAGTTCACCGTACGCCGCCTCGAAGGCCGCCGCCGATCATCTGGCCCGCGCGTGGTACCGCAGCTACGGTCTGCCCGTGATCGTCACGAACTGCTCCAACAACTACGGGCCATATCAGTTTCCCGAGAAGTTCATTCCGCACATGATCATCTCGGCGCTCGAGGGCGATACACTTCCGGTGTACGGAGACGGCGCGCAGGTGCGCGACTGGATTCACGTCGAGGACCATGTCGCCGCTCTCGAGCGCGTCGCCGAACGCGGCCGGCCCGGCCAAACCTACCTCATCGGGGGGAACAGTCCGCTGCCCAACCGTGACGTGGTCGAGCGCATCTGCGCGCTGCTCGACGAGGCCCGCCCGCTGCCCGGTGGAGAGAGCTACACCCGGCGGATCCGTTCCGTAGCGGACCGCCCCGGCCACGACCGGCGCTACGCGATCGATCCGGCCGCAACCGAGGCGGAACTCGATTGGCGGCCCCGCGAGAGCTTCGAAAGCGGACTGCGCCGGACGATCGACTGGTATCTCGACAACGAAGCATGGTGGCATGAGCTGAGGTCCGCGGGCTACGAACGGCGGCGGCTCGGCCTCGGAGGGGCGACCATGGGCGACACGGACCTGGAGACGAAGTGATCGAGAAAGGCATCATCCTGGCGGGGGGAGCGGGCACGCGGCTCTTCCCGGCCACGCTGGCCGTCAGCAAGCAATTGGCGCCCGTGTACGACAAGCCGATGGTCTATTATCCCCTCAGCACGCTCATGCTCGCGGGAATCCGTCAGATCCTGCTGATCTCGACACCCCGCGATACGCCGCGCTTCGAAGAGCTGCTGGGCGACGGCAGCGCGTGGGGGTTGGACATTACCTATGCCGTTCAGCCCGAGCCCGGCGGACTCGCCCAGGCGTTTCTCATCGGCCGCGACTGGATCGACGGCGATCCGTGCGCGCTGGTCCTGGGCGACAACCTGTTCTACGGTCACGGCCTCCCGTCGCGGCTGAGGAGCGCGGCGGGTCTGGAGACGGGAGCCACCGTGTTTGCCTACCAGGTAAGCGATCCGAGTCGGTACGGGGTGATCGATTTCGCGGGCGAGAAGCCGCGCAGCATCGTCGAGAAACCCTGCGACCCGCCGTCGAACTGGGCGGTGACCGGTCTCTACTTCTACGACGGACGAGTCACCGAGGTAGCCGCAGGGCTGGAGCCCTCCCCGCGCGGAGAGCTCGAGATCACCGACGTGAACGCCTGGTACCTGGAGCGCGGCGAGCTGGACGTTGAGCGGCTCGGTCGCGGGTATGCCTGGCTCGACACCGGCACGCACGACGCCATGCTCCAGGCCGCCAATTACATCCAGACGGTCGAAGCCCGGCAGGGAACCAAAATCGCCAGCCCCGAAGAAGTCGCCTGGCGCATGGGATGGATCGGCGACCGTGAGCTGCGGGAGCTAGCCGAGCCGCTGATGGACAGCGGGTACGGCGCGTATCTCGTCGGCCTGCTGCGCGGGGAGCCGCGATGAAGGTCAGGGCCCTCGACGAGCTCCCGGGCGTGCTGATAGTCGAACCGGACGTGCACGAGGATGATCGGGGCTTCTTCCTCGAGACCTGGAGACACGAGCTCTACGCCGAGCACGGGATGGACACGCTGTTCGTGCAGGACAACCGGTCCCGCTCGGAACCGGGGGTGCTCCGCGGCCTCCACTTTCAGCACCCCACCCCGCAGGCGAAGCTCGTCTACGTGACGCTCGGCGCGATCCTCGACGTGATTGTCGACGTTCGAACAGGCTCTCCCGATTTCGGACGGTGGGCCGGCGTTCCTCTCTCCGCCGCGGATCACCGCCAGGTGTTCGTCCCGGAGGGCTTCGCCCACGGCTTCGCCGTCACGGACGGGCCGGCCGAGATCATCTACAAGTGTGGAGCGCCCTATCGGTCCGAGCATGAACGGGTTCTCGCCTGGGACGACCCGGACCTGGCGATCACCTGGCCCATCCAGCGGCCGGCGCTCTCGGATCGCGACGCGGCCGGCATGTCCCTCGATGCTCTCCGGAGCGCCGGGGTGCTGCCCACCGGGCGCCGGTGACCGACGCACCGGTCACGGTCCTCGTCCTGGGCGCGGCCGGACAGGTCGGGAGCGAGCTGCTGAGCATCTCCCGTCCGGGCCTCCGCGTCGTCGGCCGCGACGTGAGCGAGGTCGACGTCACCGAGCCGTCGGGCGTTCGGCGCAGCCTCTGGGAGGAGAGCCCCGCCGTGGTCATCAACCTGGCCGCCTGGACGGATGTCGACGGCGCGGAGACGCACGAGGAGGCGGCGTTCCGGGTGAACCGGGACGGGGCCGGTATCGTGGCGGCGGCTTGCAGCGCGGCGGGCGCCTCGTTCGTCCACGTGTCGACGGACTACGTGTTCCCCGGCGACGCCTCCCGTCCCTACGCCGAGACCGACTCCGCGCGCCCGCTGAACGTGTACGGCGCCAGCAAGCTCGCCGGCGAGGAGCGCGTGGTCGAGGAGCACCCGGACGCCGTGATCCTGCGGACGTCGGCCATCTTCGGCGCCCACGGCTCCAACTTCGTGAAGGCGATCCTGGCGGCGGCGCGGGAACGGGACGAGCTCCGGGTGGTCGACGACCAGCGGAGTTGCCCGACGGCGGCGCCCGATCTGGCGGCGATGCTCCTCGCCCTCGCGGCGCGGCTGGCGCAACGGCGGAACCCGACGGACGACGCGGAGAGCAGCTCGAGCCGCCCGCGCGGGTTGCTCCACTGGACCAACGCGGGCGACGCATCGTGGCACGAGCTGGCGACGGCGGCGGTGGAGGCGGCACGAGGCCACCTGCCCCTGCGGGTCGAGACGATCCGGCCAATCACGACGGAGGCTTACGGAGCCCCCGCCCCCCGACCGCGGTACACGGTCCTCGACTGCTCGAAGGCCGAACGCCTCGGCTTCCGCCGTCCGTCGTGGCGCGATGGGCTGCGGCGGGTCCTGGAGGACCTCGGCGTCAACTGACCTCACCCGCGGGTCGTCCGTCGGGACCGATCTCGACCAGCGGCAGGCTCTCGACGAGCCTCTTTTCCTCCTCCGGCGTCATCCGCACGCGCCGGCCCTGCTGGTCGTGGGCCTCGGAGAACCGTCCCCCCACGAATCCGTCTTCGGGCGTCCGGACCGGCACGTCTTCGGGAAGGCAGTCGCGCCGCACGAAGAATGCGTTCAGGCCGGCGCTCCCCGCGCCCACGAACGCGTATCCCTTTCGATCTCCGAGTCGGCAGAGCGCCCGCAACGAGGCACCGTAGTAGAGGATCGACGGATGCGCGGCGCGGCGCTCGAAATCCGGCGCATACGGGACCGTCACCGACGCCTCGGACCCGAACCGGTGGTTGTACTCGATCACCACGATGGCCGGCGAGACGACGCTCAACGCCTCCCACACCCAGAAGTCCATCCCGTCGATGTCGATCGAGAGCAGCCCGATTTCCTCCGTCACGCCGGCCGCCTCGAGAACCTCGTCGACGTTCTCCCGCGTGACGAAGGCATGGATGGCGCGGAGGTCGTGGAGCCAGTAGGCGCGGCTCGCGCGGATCCGCTCGATGCACCACTCGCTCCCGTCGACGAGAACGCCGGACCAGTTGTCGTTCAGCATCAGGAAGCGCGTGTTCGCCTCCTCGTACGTCTCCACCCCGATTTCCACGAACGTATCGCGCGCGATCGGCACCTTCCGGACCAGGTGCTGGATGATGCCGTCCTCACCCCACTGGGAGAACACGCGGAACTCGTTCGCGCCGAGGTCCGGATCGTCCGTCGCGGCCGTCTGCCTGGTCTCGATCCGCCCGCTGGCCTGCTGCAGCAGCCGGACGCGACGCTCGAGCGCGTCGAGTCGCTCATGGAGGCGCTCGATGCCGCTGCGTACGACCCAGGGCACGAGCAGGCGCGTCCGAGCCCGACCCAGCCACGCCAGTGCCGCGCTCCACGGACCGGTCCCTCCCGATCCCGTCCGTTGCTCCCGACGATCCGGCATCAATCTTCCCCCTGAAACGGGTACCCGCTCGCTTTCTCCCCGGTGGAGAACGCCCCCACCAGCGCCGATTTCAGCAATCCGAGCGCCTGGCGCGCCACCCGAGCGTCGCGCCACCCGGCGCCACTCCGCAGCGCGGCATGCCAGACGGCGGCCGCGTCGCAGGTCCGTCCGGCGGCGCGCAGTTTCTCGACGTGGCTCAGCAGCGCGCTGCGCGCGTGGCTTTCCACGAGCGTGCGATCCGGACGCTCCGCCCGAGCTACAGCGCCTTCGCGCACGGCGAGCTGAAGGCCGAGCGCGGCGCGCAGCAGTTCGGGAGCGGGCGGCGCGGCGCCCGGGGCCTGCAAGGCGGCCGACGCCTCCACGACGGGCGGCGCCGCGTCCTCCCCGGCCAACCAGCGCACGTACCGGCCGCGAATCGCGCGAGCCTGCTCCAGTTGCCGCTCGACCCGGCGCGCGCTGATCTGCCCCGGGGAGCGGCGGTAGCGGACCAGGCGCTCGGGAAGGATGTCGACCCGGCCGCCGGCCATGAGGATCCGGGTGAACAGGTCGTAGTCGTCGGCGCAGTCCACGTCGTGGTAGCCGCCGACGCGGTCGAGGATTCGGCGGCGCATCAGAACGGTCGGATGATACACGACGTTCGTCCTGGCCATGGCCCAGAGGATCAGCGACTCGGAGCCGGGGAAGCTGAAGCTCCCGATCTCCTCCCCCCTTTCGTCGATCTCCACGGTCCATGATCCGAGCACGTCCAGCTCCGGCCGGCGGCGCATCTCGGCCACCTGGCGCTCCAGGCGGCGGGGCTCCGCGACATCGTCCGCGTCGAGCCGGGCGATCCATTCCGCGCGCGCCGCTTCGAGCCCCCGGTTGAGGGACGCGGGGAGCCCGAGATTCTCCCGATTTCGCAGGATCCGGATCCGGGGGTCGTCGTACGCGGCGAGGATGGCGGCGGACCCGTCCGACGAGCCGTCGTCCACGAACACGATCTCGAATTCCGTGAACGTCTGGGCGAGAAGGCTGTCCACCGCCTCCTCCAGGTACCGCTCCGCGTCGTAGACGCCCATGAGAACGGAGACGAGCGGCGTCCGCGTCACGAGGAGCCCTCGACGAGTCGGAAGAACGCCTCGTACGCCTCGCGGCCGCGTTCGACCTGGGACCGGGCGGCGGCGGCCAGCGCGGCGTCCCGGTCGGGCGCCGCCTCCCAGAGATCGTCCAGAGCGCGTCGCACGCCGGCGGCGAGATCGGGATCCCCGTGGCGGAAGCTCTTCACGGCCGAGGAACCGAACTGCTCGGCCAGCCCCGCGAACTTCCGGTCGTAGTAGACGGACCCCGACAACGTGACGATCGGTTTCCCGAGGGAGAGGGCGAACACCCCGGCATGATAGGTTCCCGTCAGGACGACCCGGCACCGCCGGACGCGCCGGAGGAGCTGCGCCGGCGTCCCGATCGCCGCGGCGTCCTCGAGGTCCGGGGCCTCCGCCCCGAGCAGGGTTCGGAGCGCCTCCACGTCGTTCTCCGGCGACAGCGCCGTCCGCACCGGGAGGCCGACCAGGGGGGCCCCGCGCTCCCGGCGGAACTCCCGGACGACCGCCTCGAGCCACGGCATGCCGTGCCGGCCGTACTCGCCCGCCAGGCGAAGGCTGACGCCGAGCGCGTCCGGCGTTTCGGGGGACGTCTCGACGGTCGCGTGTGCGCGCGCGAGTTCCACCGCGTCGTCCCCCGTGAAGAACACGCGAGACGCCGCCGCGGGGAGCGCGCCCCAGGCGTTCAGTTCTTCGAGATTGCCGGCGCGCTCGCGCAGACCGAGGACGTCGAGCCTCCGGATCACCGGACGCGTGAGCGCCCGGTGGGCGGGATCGGTCAGCGGCCCGAGGCCCGCGCCGAACATGGCCGTCGGGCGCCCCAACGCCTGGGCGATCCCCAGCGTGTGCAGCGTCTTCTCCGCGTGCGCCGGGTGGTGGTCGTTCACGAACCCACCCCCGGTGCAAACGACGGCGTCGGCGGCCTCCAGGGCCGCGTGGAAGGCGTCGTACCGCGCGACCCGCTCGGCGTCCGGCGCGATCTGGCGCCGCTTCGCCCGGTGGGCGAGTCCAGGCGCGTGAAGCTGCAGCCGACGCTCGAGGCCGACGACCCACCGGTGCCGGGACCGGGCCGTCATCGGAATCCGGTGTCCATGGGCCGGGGCGAGGGGCTCCACGCCGGGCACGGCGTCGCGGAGCCGATCCGGGGTTTCCACGACGACTTGCACGCGGGCATCCGGCCAGCGCGTCCGGATCCGGCCAACGCACGCCTGGAGCATGGCGACATCGCCGAGATTGTCCATGAAGTAGCTGCCGTTTTCGACGACGATTCGTCTCGGCGGGCCCGGGGAAGCGCTCACAGCCGACTCCACTCCCGCATCCGCTGCAGTTTTTCCGGAACGGGAAAATGCAGGACCCGCGCCCGGTCGATGTCCTCCCGCGAGGCCGTCTCGGGGACCCGGAGGTGATGGATGTCCCGCGGACCGTAGCGGCGCATCGGGATCCCGTCCATGGTGTACAGATAGTTCAGGTACCCCTGGTCCCCCGGACGCTCCGATGGTTCCGACCGCTCGGCGTGACGCTCGATCGCGGCGACCCAGCGGCCCATGAAGTCCGGCCAGTCCGTCCCCGTGCAGGCCGTGAGGCTGGCCGACACGCCCAGACGTTCGTGCCAGCCGTAGACGTGCCCATACCAGGCCCGGCGCCAACGATTCAGGAGCGACCCCATCTGCTGCCAGTGCGTGAGGGGCAGCCCGGAGGGCGCCACGCGCATCTCGCCCGGGGTGATGTCGTCGAACAGGGGGGCGATCGGGTGCCGCGCGAGCGAGTCCAGGTCGAGCTGCATACACCGGTCCCCGCTCTCCGGGCGCAGGTGCCGGTAGGCGAGCGGCGGGCGGTGTCTGAACACCTGCCGCCGATCGCGGGCTCGATTCCGGACCTCCACGATCGACACCCCCTCGACGGACAGGTCGTCGAGATTCGTCAGGAGCCGGATCGGGCCGTCATGCTCCCCGGGGCCGCGGAGGTGCCCCGCCCACAGCCGGGTCATGTCGACGAGGGCGGCGATCTGCCGCGGCGTCGCGTCGGGAAGGCCGACGAGCACGCTCCACACGATGTCTGCCATTCCGGCCCCCTACCGGGAATCCGTCCGCGAACGCGGCGGGTCGCCGGACGCCGACGCCGGATCGTCGAGCACCTGGTGCTCCCAGTGGTGCTGCACGAGCACCGACGCCCACTCGGGCGACGGCGACGCGCCGGTGTCGAAGAAGGTCGTGGATACGACGTCGAACAGGATCGCCGCCTTCAGCGTGTCGGCGGTCACCCCGTCCGCGTGCAGCGCCAGGGCGACCCGGTACCTGCCCGGGAGGAGCGGCAGCCGCGGGAACCGGCACTCCAGTCGGCCGCGCCGTCCGAGAGGGGCGAGGTCCGGGGCTGTCAGCGGCGTGCTGAAGCTCGTGACGGACGCACCGCGCGCGCTGTACAGGTTCGCGATCATCCGGGGATGGGCGGGCTTTCCCCCGTGATTCACATAGTCGATCTCCAGCGTGACGTCGCGCCCTCCGACGATCTTCGTCTTCGACTCTCCCCGCTCGTCCCGGAGTCGCACGGCGGTGATCTCCACGTCGCCCGTCCCGGAGCGCTCCGCCACGTCCACGTGAGCTCCGCCCTCGGCCTCCATCGTCTCGAGGTAGGTGCGGACGACGTCGTCCACGTCCCCCTCGTCCGTGATACGGCCGTCCTGCAGGAGCATACAGCGCTGACAGAGCGCCTTCATCGTTCCCATGTTGTGGCTGACGAACAGGACGGTCCGACCCTCCTCGGTGACCTCTCCCATCTTGTCGAGACAGCGATTCTGGAACCCGATGTCGCCGACGGCCAGCACTTCGTCCACGATCAGGATCTCGGCGCGCAGATGGGCGGCGACGGCGAACGCGAGCCGCACGACCATCCCGCTCGAGTAGCGCTTGACGGGCGTCTCCAGGAACCGGGCGACGCCGGCGAACTCCACGATCTCGTCGAATCGCCGGTCGATCTCCGAGCGTTCCATGCCCAGCATAGCGCCGTTCAGGTAGATGTTCTCCCGCCCGGTCAGCTCCCGGTGAAAGCCGGTTCCGACCTCCAGCAGGCTCCCCGTACGGCCCCAGAGCAAGGCCTCGCCCGCCGTCGGCTCGGTGATCCTGCTGAGCAGCTTGAGCAGGGTGCTCTTCCCCGCGCCGTTGCGCCCGATCACCCCGAGCACCTCCCCCCGGGGCACGTCGAACGACACGTCGCGGAGCGCCCAGAACTCCTCTCGCTCGCCGTAGACCGGATGCCGAAAGCGGGTCCGCAGCGCCTTCAGAAAACCGCCCGGGACTGGATCCGACCGCTGGATCCGGTACGATTTTCCCAGTCCGCGGACCCGGATCGCGAGATCAGATGGCATCGGCGAAGCTCGCTTCCAGACGTTTGAAGAACAGCGTACCCGCCAGGAACACGACCACCGTGAAGCCGGTCGAGTAGAGAAGCAGGGTGGGCTGGAACTCCCCGACCCCGAGCACGCCCCATCGGAACGTCTCCAGGAGGCCGGAGAGCGGATTCAACTGGTAGAAGAACATGTAGCGCTCGGGCACGCTCTCGACGGCGTAGGCCACCGGGCTCGCGTACAGGAGGAACTGGAGAACGACGGGGATCAGGTACTGCACGTCGCGATAGTGCACCGAAATGGCGCCGGCCGTGAGCCCGAGGCCGAGGGCGAACATCAGAAAGAGCACGGCGCACCCGACCGCCACCGCCAGCCCGGCGAGACCCGGAAGGCTCCAGAACCAGAGCAGCAGCCCGACCAGGAGCGTGGCGCCGACGGCGAAGTCGATCAGGGACGAGGAAAACTTCGAGAGCGGGATGAGCAGCCGCGGAAAGTACACCTTCTGGATGAGCTGGGCGCTTCCGACCAGCGTGGAGCTGGAGCGGCCGGCCAGGCTGCTGAACAGGTTCCAGCCCAGCAGCCCGACATACGAGAAGAGGAAGTAGGGGACCTCGCCGGGGGCCTCGAGCCCCGCCACGCCCCCGAAGACGAACGCAAAGATGCCCGCTCCGATGAGGGGCTGGATGATCACCCACGCGACGCCCAGGAGCGTCTGCTTGTACCGCACCTTCAGGTCGCGGATGCTGAGCATCACCATCACGTGACGGAACTGCCACAGCTCGCGGAGCTCCGGCAGACGCCAGCCCGGCCGCGGGCGGATGTGGATGAGGGGCGACTGCGACGTCGCAGAGACCTCGGATGTCATTGCTAGAAACCTGCCGACAAGTGGGTGATGGGTGCCGGGACTCGGATGCAACACGCATGCCATCCATCCCTCGGCCTTCCGGACTGCGCTGCCGTTCTCACCTGTCACTCAAGGTACCGCAAGGCCGCTCGTGCGGAGACCCCATGCGCTGCCGACGCACGCGGCTTCCCGGGCCGGTGTCGAGGATGGGCCGATCGCGGCAGATTGCTCCGTATGTTCGATTGCGAGAATCGACGGTCCGCTGACCGACGAGACACCATGGTCCGCCGATGAGCGGGGAGCGGGGATCCCTCGCGACCGCGGTCCGGTCGCGACTCTACCGGCTGCGCACCGCGTTCCGGGCCCGGAACCGCCACCGCTTCCGGGCGCGCATGGCGGGACGGTCTCGCCGGCTCGCGCTGCCTCGCCGGCTCGCGCGTCTGCGGGCCCGCGACCCGGCGAGGCCGATCGTCGGCGTGGCGCTCGTCGAGCACCTGGGCGACATCATGGCCGCCGAGCCCGTGGCCCGGCACCTGCGGA
Organism: Gemmatimonadota bacterium; assembly: GCA_051004775.1. Lineage (GTDB taxonomy): Bacteria > Gemmatimonadota > Gemmatimonadetes > Palauibacterales > Palauibacteraceae > JARFPW01. The sequence continues at coordinate 6,166 of JBPCJZ010000096.1, read as the reverse complement.
GGACCCGACCCGAGGCGCGCATCGTGTGGATCGTATGCCCCGCCTATCGCGAGCTCGCCGCCGCGTTCGACGCGGTGGACGAGACCCTGACCGTCGGCTGCCTCACGGAGTGGATCCACCTGCGCGAGGCCGCCTCGTCCTTCGACGAGCTATTCGACCTGCACCTGCACGGGCGCTCCTGTGCCATCTGCCAGGTTCGTCTCGAGCGGTCCGCTGCGCGACGGGGGGCCACGATCGAGAACTACTACGACGTCGGAAATCTGCTGCATGCGTTCTGTCTCGCCGGCGGCCTCCCCGGCCTGGAGGACCGTCCACGGCTCCGACCGCCTGCCGGGGTCGTCGAGCGCGTGAATGACCTCGGCCTTCCCGTACCGTTCGTGACGATCCACGGCCGCTCCAACCAGGCCGTACGCGACTGGTCGCCCGGCGGCTGGGGGGAACTCGCCGGGAGAATCAACTCGGAGCTCGGCCTGGGGATCGTCGAGATCGGAACGCAACGCGTGCTGGTCGACCCCCCCGCCGGCGCGCTCGACCTGACCGGACGGACCTCCATCTTGGAAAGCGCGGAAATCATCCGGCGGAGCGCGCTCTTCGTCGGCATCGACAGCGGCCCGGCGCACCTGGCGAACGCGGTGGGCACCCCGGCCGTACTCCTGCTCGGACGCTACCGCGAGTTCGAGGCCCACATGCCGTACAGCGGGCCGTGGGCGCACGGCGGAGGCGGAGCGCACATCCTGCGCGCGAGCGGTCCGACCTCCGCGATCGACCCGGACCGGGTCTTCGACGCCGTTCGCGCCGCGGCGCGGCCCGCGCGCAACCGCGCGGCTCCATGAGCGGCCGATCCGACGACGTCTCCGACATCGACGCCCCCGACGTCGACACCCCCGACGTCGACACCCCCACCCGCGGCGACGGGATGGGTCGACCTCTCGTCAGCGTCGTGATCCCGACCTATGCGCACGCGGACCTGGTGGAAGAGACGCTCGACTCGGTGTTCGCCCAGACGTATCGGCACCTCGAAGTGATCGTCGTCAACGACGGGTCTCCTGACGACACGGCCAGGGTACTGGAGCCGATCGCCGCGACCGGCCGCATGCGCTACGTCGAGCAGGAGAATCGAGGCCAGGGCGCCGCCCGGAACCGCGGGCTGGCGGACGCCACCGGCCGTTACGTCGCCTTCCTGGACGACGACGATCTCTGGCCGCCCGACAAGCTCGCGTGGCAGGTCGCGCGCCTGGAAGCCGATGCGGGAGCGGTGATGGCGTACGGACATCACGGAAAACTCCTCCCCGACGGAACGCTGGAGGTCGACGACCCGATTCCCTACCGTCCCTCGGGGGACGCCCTGCGGGAGTTCCGTCTCCGCAACTGGCTCCTCTCCCCCGGGCAGACGCTGATGCGGACGTCCGACGTGCGGGCGCTCGGCGGGTTCGACCCGGCGATCTGGGGCTCCGACGACTGGGACCTGTACGTGCGCCTCGCCGCGCGCGGACGCTTCCTGTTCGAACCCCGGGTCGCTCTCCACTACCGGCTGCACGGGGGCAACGCCTCGCGCCAGGCCATCCGCCACGCACGGAATCACATGCGGGTGGCGTGGCGCCACATCGGGTGGAACCTGCCGCTGCTCGTGCGGCATCAGCGGTTGGCGGCGGGCTATTTCGTGCCGAATCTCCTCCGCCTCGCCTCGGAGAAGCGCGCGGCCGGCGAGCACGACGTCGCGGTCCGGGCCGACCTGCACGCGCTCTGCTTCCGGCCGTCCCTGGCCGTGCGCCCGTGGTATCTGAAGAACGTCCTGCGCAGCCGTCTCGGCCGGCCGGCCGACTGACGGATCAACCGGAACGGCGAGCTCGCGCCCGGATCGATTGCAGCTTTCGGCGGAGGGCCCGCACGCTCGCCTCGCACTCGAACCGGAACAACCGGGCGCGGAACCCGGGGCCGGCGCGTCGGACGTCGCGTCGCAGGCGCTCTTTGGCGTATTCGTACAGGCGCACGTCGAGCGGGTTGTGCGCGCGGATCAGGCGGCTGACCTCGGCCGTCCTCCCTGCGGATCGGGATCGGCGGGTCACGTTCCGGTTGGTGTAGTGGACATCGTCCCAGCCGTAGCGGTCCGCGGCGAGCAGGAGGCTCGTATCGAAGGCCTCCATCGCGCCCACCACGTCGAAGTGGTCTTCGAGGTGTTGCACCGCGCGCCGGAGAACGCCCTCGGTGTCGTCAGCCACCGCGCGCCGGAACTCCTCGACCACGTCGAAGCCGGCGACGAGCCGGGTCTGCGCATCGTCGTACTCGAGCGCGTTGACGTCGGCTTCCAGGAGCTCCCGCAGCGACAGCCCGTCGTCGTGGATCAACGGGTGCATCGCGTGATTCTCGTGGTCGTGGGCGTGATGGTACAGGGAGATGACGCGCGCGACGGGCTCGCGGAGGAACGTGAGGTACCGGCACGGGGCGCCGAACGCCGCGTGGATCCCGTACGTGAAATGGCCGTTCACCAGGGCGAGCCGGCCCCGTTCGTCTCTCGGGACCGCGGCCAGGGCGGGCGGCAACCCGCCGTCACCCTGCCGTCTCCGCGCGTCGCTCTCGGGAGTCGGGTAGGCGTCGAGCACGGCGGCGCGCGGAAACTGGCGGCTCAGGACGCTGCGCAGGGTCGTGCCGCCCGCTTTGGGAAGATGAAGGAAGAGAAGGGTCGGCGCCTCGGTCGCCGCATCCGCTTCGAGCCGCGGATTCATCCTGCCGGCCGCGATCCAGCCGACCGCGATCCAGCCGACCGCGATCGCGTCGCGGCCGGCGGACTCGGGGCGACGAGCCGTCTGGCCACCGCCGACCACGCGGCGCGAGCCACGTCGTACTCGGCCTGCGGTACGATCTCCGACGTCTCCCGCCCGTCCAACAGCTCACGGATCACGGTGCCCCGGAAGGTCGCGCCGGCCGCCAGACTTCCGCCGGCGAGCGGACGTCCGGCGAGCCGGCCGCGCCCGGTCGGAGTGACCACGGCAAGATCGGGACGCCGGACGAGGGCCGCCACGTCGGCCGCCAGCTGGCCGTCCTCCCACGTCCCCGGATCCGCCACGGCGGCCACGGCGAACTCCGAGCCACGTGCCACGGACTCGATGCCGGGCGCCGCACGCAGGCGGGATTCGGGATAGTCCGTCGGGGCTCCCCTGGCGACGGAGCGAACGTCCGGCGAACCCACCACGCAGACGGCGGGCGGCGGCGCGGGACTTCTCACGGCGGCCCAGTCCAGCGCCACCGTCCGGCGGTCCAGCGGGCGGAGCGACACCTCCGCCGAGCCCGGCATCTCCTGCCCGCCTGCGGACCCCGCGGCCCAGGCCGGATAGACCACGACGGGATGGTCGTCCGCGGCCAGGAGCTCCCGGGCCGCCGCCGCAACCTCCGTCGCCGTCAGGCTCTCGAGACAGTAGTGGGGCGGACATTCCCAGCGTTTGCAGGGAGCGCACGGGACCTCCCGCCGCAGGGATATCGCGGGTCCGCGCCCTCCCGGGTGCGGCCCCCAGCGCATCTCGTTCTCCGGTCCGAGCACGGCGACCAGCGGCACGCCGAGGGCCCGCCCCAGGTGAAGCACGCCGGTATCTCCGCAGACGAGGAGATCCGCGCCGGACAGCAGCGCGATCAGATCGTCCAGGTCCGTCCGACCCGCCGCCGCCGTGCAACGCGGGCGCGTACGGTCCGACAGTCGCGCGTGGACGGTATCCACGAGCCGGCGCTCTTCCGGAGCCCCCGTCAGTACCACGTGACGCCCGGATTCATCCGACAGGAGTGCCTCGGCCACGGCGGCAAACCGGTCGGCGGGCCAGCGCCGCGACGGCTTCTGCGCGCCCGGGTGGATGATGAGATACCGCGCTCGCTCCGGCACGCCCGCCTCGACACGAGCCGAGCGGATGGAGTCGGCTTCCGGCGGCGCGATCGACGGCGCGCGCACGGGTCCCAGGGCGACCGCCCCGAGGGCCTCGGCCAGTGCCAGGTGGTTGTCGGCTTCGTGGCGATCGGGGCGGTGCGTGATGCGAATCCGGTTAAGCCGCTGAAGGGGATGCCTTTCGTCGAGCCCGATCCGAAGCGGCGCACCGCTGAAGATGGCTTCCCGTATGATCGAGTAGGCCGCACCACTCACGTGGAGGTCGTATCCCTCGAGCGTCAGTCGCAGCGCGCCCGAGGCCCGCTCCCTCAGGGTCGCGGCTGCCATGAAGTCGAGCTCGACGATCCGATCGACCACGTGGCGGCCCGCCAGGAGCGAACGGGCCATCGCGCCGGCGCCGGCCTGCACGGCCAGGTCGATGCGCGCCGAAGGGTAATGCGCCCGGAGCGCGTCGAGCATCGGAAGCAGAACGACGAGGTCGCCGAGCCGCGTACGCCGGCTCACGAGCACGCGCTGCACGCCCGGCCGCCCACGGCCCGCCAGGCCGGCCACCAGCCTCCCGAGGTGGAGAAACCGCCCGAGAACTCTCGTTACGACGTAGAAGGGGAGAGCACGCGCGCCGATGACGGCATCGGCGTACCTCGGATCCGGGCGAGCGCGAAGCGCCGATTCACGACGCCGGGCCAGGAGGGCCGCCTCTGTGAGCAGGCCTTCCAGTTCGTCGACCCGCGCGTCCCAGCCGTTGTCGCGCGCCCGCTTCAGCCGCGCTTCGCGGCCGTGGTCCGGGTCGGCCAGGCACCGGTCCAGCGCCGCGAGAAACTCGTCCGGCCCCGAAGCGATGTCGATCACGTCGGCGCACCAGGCGAGCCCGTCGAGGTCCGTGGCGACCACCGGCCGGCCGGTAGCCAGGTACTCGAACACTTTCAGGGGATTGCACGAGCGCGTGAGCTCGGTGACGCGATAAGGAACGAGGCAGACGTCGGCTTCACGCACAACGCCCGGCAGGCCCTCGTACGGCACGTATCCGAGCATCTGGATACGCGCCTCGCGCTCCATGGCGGTGACGTCGACGCCCTCCTTTACGCGCCCCGCGAGGACGACGCGCACGTCTCGCTCCCGGGCGATCCGGAGCAACAGCGACTGGTCGAGGCGCTCGTCGACCTGCCCGACGAAGACCAGCGTCGGCCGTGGAACCTCCGGGAGCGCTGCCAGCACCGGGTGGACCGGAGCCGCGGCGAGTCGGTCGGGCGCGAAATGGTCGAGATCGGCGCCATTGGGCAGCCAGTGGCTACGCGGATGAAGGGTCGCGAAGCGTTCCTGGAGCCGCTCCGACACGCCGAGGGCGATGTCGACGTGGAGAAGCATAGCTTCCTCATCCCGCCGCACCTGCCGCATCTCGGCCGGCGACCGCTCGCCGAAGGCCGTCATCTCGTCGACGGCGTAGTAGACGGCGCCCCTCGGCGCGAGCTCTCGCAGCAGCGGGAGCGCCGGCGGGCGGAGCGCGATCGCTACCGGGTCTATGAACCCGAGCTCCTCCACCCGGCGCCGAATCGTCCGCGGCCAGCGCCAGACGTTGCCCCTCCACCGCAGGAAGGGCCGGTAGCCGTACGACAGAACGAACAGATCCTCCGGGCCCTCGCGACGAAGGCCAGGCGTCCCGCCCGGCGAAGCCGGCCCCACGCCGAGCCAGGTCGGATCCACGTACAGTACGCGGTGCCCGCGTGCCGTGAGGCGCGACATGAGTTGCTGTTTTCCCGTCCAGCAGTGATCCCAGTTCTGCTGGCCGAAGCATACGATGTCCATGAACTGAAAGTGCCCACTGCCGGAGCGGCACCGCCAGCGGCGATCTCGCTCCATCCGGGAGCCCGGCGTCGTGTTAGGTGGTCATGATCCGCACGCGCCGCCCCTGGAAGCCTGTGGAGAACGCTTTCTAGAGTTCCAGTTCCCGCTGCACGACCGGCTTCCACGTCGCCCGGTGATGCGGCGAGGGGCCAAGGCGGCGGATGGCGTCGAGGTGCGCGCCGGTCGCGTATCCCTTGTTGCTCGTCCAGCCGTAGTCGGGGTAGCGGGCGCCGAGGCTTCGCATCAGGCGGTCACGCACGACCTTGGCGAGGATCGAGGCGCAGGCGATCGACAGTGACTTTCGGTCGCCCTTCACGATCGCGGTGTGTTCGCCGAGTTCCGGGAGGCGGCGGCCGTCGATCAGCACGCGGTCGGGTTCGACCGGCAGTCGGGCGAGCGCCCGTCGCATGGCGAGGATCGTCGCCCGGCGGATGTTGAGGCGCTCGATCTCCCGCG